>CAZMZF010000003.1:0-164982 GCA_964570765.1 uncultured Ignavibacteria bacterium | reverse complement strand
TGAGAGAGCATCTCCTGGATTATATTGCAGATATAGACTTCATCATCTACTACTAAGATCTTTGGTTTGGTCGGCATCTTTTTAATCTTTGATTTTTAAAAAGCGCAACTGATATATTTTTTATCGGATTTGATAGTTAAAAGTTAATTTTTATGGATGTTTTATTTTTGCACATTCTTATTCGTAAGATGGTTAAGAATGACAGCAGGGGCACTTAAAAACAACTATCAGATGAATTAGGTCAATATGGTTATCGAAATCTTGAGTAATTATAATCGGGAGTGTAATTAATCAGGAGGCTATTTTGTGCTTGACCCTTTATTTTTTTACTATTATTATAAACGTTTGAATTGTTGTATATGAAAAGGTAAAGGATGAAAAAAAGATATAAAATTCCATTGATATTTACCTGTATTGTTAGCTTTTTAGTTATTACCATTTATCTTTTAGTTACTCAGACTAAATTATTAGAAACTCAGGTTGCCAGATATTTATCCAACCTAATTGACAAAGATACTCCAGTTCAAATAAAAATAGGTAAAATACGGGGTTATATCTGGGGAGAGGTCATCGTAGAAAATCTGCAGCTGGAATATGTAGAAAAGGGTTTTGAATATACTCTATTAAAACTGGATAAATTAAGTTTGAGCTTTAACCCATTGGATCTTCTCCAGAAAAAATGGAGTTTCAGCCTAGTTGAATTCTATCACCCGAGGATTCAGATTAAACAAGCTTCAGATGGGCGCTTTCTGGTTCCGGCCTTGAAAAAAAAGAAAAGGACAACTGGAGCTGTTTCAAATCTTTCTTTCCCCTTTATTTTGTTCAAAGATGGTAGTTTTGATTTGGTGAGCCTTCAAAAAAGTTTTACCCTGGACAGCATAAATTTTGCTCTTTCTTTAAATAAAAACAGGGAGGGGATAAATTTAAATCTTTTAAATGGTAGCTTGCTTGCCAAGACTAAAGAGATTCTAAGATTTAAAAAAATCAGTATCAAGTCTAAAATTAAGACAGGAGAAGTGTACTTAGAGAAATTGAAACTTGAGACGGCTGATTCCAGAATAGAATTTAAGGACGGGATTTTTACTTTAAAGCCATTCTCTTTTTCAATTAATTTAAAGGGGGATCCATTTTATTTAACAGATATAAAAAGGGTTGGCGGTGTAGCTCTAAAAGGAAAGTTGAATTTAGAGGGATACGTAAAGGGAAATCAGAATAGATTGAATGGTGATGTAGTTTTAGATGGTGATCTGTTTGGTAAAGAACTAAGCGATTTAAAAACTAATTTCCTTTATGAAAAAAGAAAATTTACCTTCTTTTCCCTTCGAGGTAAAGCCTTTCGGGCACCAGTTCAGCTTGCCGGAGAATTGAACTTAGGGGAAAAACCAGAAAGTTATCTGCTCAAGGGGAAGGTGGAAAGCTTGGATTTAGCAAATATTGTTTCCACTTCCTTGCACAGTGATCTTTCCGGAAATCTGGATATGAAAGGAAAAGGTCTTAATGAGAAGGATTTATGGTTGAATTTTAGCTTAGAATTAGAGCCAGGAAAATTTGATCGTTACAGCTTTTCTAAAGCCTCAGGGGATCTCTCCGTATCCATAACTGAGGTGAAGTTCGATAAAGATTTTCATCTCCGGTATAAGAATACTGAAATAGTTGGAGAGGGGAGAGTTGGATTTAATGATTCTTTAAACTTGAAAGGGGAGGCGGTTTTTAATGATCTGAGAGATTTTAAGGGTCAAACCTTTGTCAAGGAGATAGAAGGCAGAGGAAGATTTGAATTCATAGCCTTTGGTCCATTCTCAGATTTTGCACTGGAAGGTAGATTTGAGTCCGATTCGATCTGGGGTTATAAACTTTTCTGCTCAGATCTAAAAGCGGATTTGAAAATAAAGAAGTTTATCAGCAGAAAAGGGGGAGTTATACAATTACTCCTCTGGAAGGGAAATGCCTGGGGAATTCCCTATGATTCACTTTCTTCCCAGATTTTATTAGAAGGTGATTCGGTCAGGATAGATACTACCCGAATGTTTAATAACTCACTTTCTTTGGTTTTCTTTGGTGATCTGGATATATCCAGATATCCTCAAAATCTGACTTTTGAGAAGATAAGTCTTGATTACCGTGGGAATAAGATAGAATCAGCAATCCCTGCCAGGATCGAGATAGATACTTTAGAGGTTAGATTTGGAGAAAATAATTTTAGAATGAATGGTGGGAGTTTTTCGCTTTCAGGTAGAATGGATTATTATGAGAGAATGAATCTGAAATTTGACTTGAAAGCTATGCAGGTTTTACCCTGGGAAAGGTTGTCGTTTCCGACAAGAAGAATAGATGGGAAATTAGATGCAACGGTAGAGCTTAAGGGAGATTTTAAAAACCCGGAGATAAATCTTTATACTGAGATAAGGGATATAAATTATGAAGGTGTGGATTTAGGGTTTCTGAGTGGGAGTATGTCATATAAAGAAGAAAAACTTTTTTTAGATAAAGTTACACTAATGCATCCGGATGGGAATTATTCACTCTCCGGTTTTATCCCCATCAACCTTTCGTTTTACCCAGTATCAGATAGGTTTTTAGACCAGTCTCAGAATTTAGTTTTTAAAGGAGAAGGGAACAGGTTTAGTCTTATTCGCCTTTTTATCCCGGACTTAGAATATCTGCAGGGTTTATTTAAAGGTGAAGTCATCATAACTGGTACCCCGCTTCATCCAAAGTTAGAAGGGGATCTGGAACTTTCTCAGGGAACTTTAAAATTAGTTCCTATCCAGAACTCTATTACCCAAGTTCGAGGTAAGTTGAGGATGGAAAACGAAAATCTTTATATAGATGAGGTCAGAGGTTTTGCCTCGCAGGAGAAAATGACTGGTGATAACCTTTTGAAAAAGTTCTGGCATCATATCTTTCCCAAGGAGAAAATAAAAGGAGAGATTTTTCTTTATGGGAATATCAACTTAGGTGATATCAAAAGGTTTAAATATGAGTTAACTTTAGTGGGCAGGGATTTGCCTTTAAGTTATGAATATGCTGATTTGATAAGCACAGTTGATTTTAACTTGGGAATTTCCGGGTTAAGCCCACCTTTAGTCTCCGGAGACATATTTTTTTCTCATTTAGCATTTGGGGACCCATTCAACAGCTTGATGCAAGCAAAAGCTGGTCCTCCAATCCCTCAGGAGAACCTGTGGGATCTAGAATTAAATCTCTCCGGTGATAACAACTTCTGGGTTTTAAATCAGGATATGCAGGCGGAATTTAAGGGAGAGGTCCTGCTATCGAGAAAAAGTGGAGATTTAAAGCTATTGGGTAATCTGGAGACAATCAGAGGAAAATATTTTATATATGGCACAACCTTTAAAATAGAAAAAGGGAGTTTTGTTTTCGATAATATTCAAAAAATTGATCCCAAATTAGATTTTCTTGTTTCCGCTTCTTTAAATGGCTCAACCCATTCTGTAAAAGATTCTATGGCCCAGACAGATCAGGAAGTAGAACTGGCGATAGTTGGCTCGCTTTCGGCCCCAGAGATAAAGCCTGCACCTGACTCACCCTATTCTAAAGAAGAGATTGCTGAGCTCTTAGCTTTTCATCAGAGGTTTTCCACAGGTGAATCAGGTGGGGGCAGTCTTTTTCAGTATAAGCTGGCTGGAAGTTTAGGGGAAGCTTATGCCAATCGTTTTCTGGAGAACTTAGCTACCCGGAGTATAGGAGTGGAGACTTTTGAGATAAAACCCTTAGAGCCTGGCAAATTCTCCTTGTGGGAATCTGAGGTGACGTTAGGGAAATATATTTCCAATAAAGTTTATTTAAGATATACTCGCAGGCTATCTGAATCCACTGGACAGGAGGCAGGATTAGAGTATAGATTGAGCAAACGTTTTTATCTTGAAGGTAACCGGGATAAACAGGGGCTTTTTCACCTGGGATTGAATCTTTACTGGGAATATTGATGAAGAAAATATTCTACTCTAAAACCTTTTTTTACTTAATAATCTTGATTTTTTACATTTTCCTTCAGGGAGATAAGGTTATGGCTGATGGCTCGTCAAGTTTAGAAAAACCGGTAATTAAAAAAATCGAGGTATCAGGTAATACCTTCTTTTCAAATAAAAAGATTAAAAAGGAGATGTCTCTTAAAGAAAATAAATGGTATAACCTTTTTAAAAAACATAGATTATATAAATGGAAATTGGAAAATGATCAGTTTACCATAGATACCCTTTATCAAGCCAATGGTTTTCTTCAAGCAAAAACTAAGGTAGATTTCCAGGTCGATGCAGAAAGCAAAGTTAGTTTAAAAGTTAATATTTACGAAGGGGTCCAGACCAGGATTAAGGGTATTAATCTGAGCGGTGGACTGGAAAATCTTTCTAACAAGGAGAAAAAAGAATTAGATGAGCTGAAATCTGGTGAGCCTTTAAATCTTTTAAAATTAGATAAAGTGGCTTTCAATCTGAAAACAGTCTATGCTAATAACGGCTATCCTTACTCTCAGGTTAAAATTGAGATGGAGATGAGTGAAGATTCTACCTTAGCTCAAGTAAGTTTCAATTTGGAATCAGGCAAACTGGTTAAGTTCGGAGAAATTTCATTTGAAGGATTATCTCGAATTGATGAAAAGGTAGCCAAAAGGGAACTGGTCATAAAGAAAGGAGAGATTTACAGTCGGGAGAAAATTTTGGATAGCGAACAAAGGGAATATTCTACAGGTCTTTTCAACTATATAAGCTTAGAGGCGAAAAAACCTGAAGAGAAACCGGAGAACCCGGATTTTGTTTTGAAAGTAGCAGAAAGGAAGCCGAGTTATGTCGGAGTAAAATTAGGACTGGGACAATATCAGCCACAGAATTTGGTAGCTGATTTAACCACATCTGATCTAACTTTGGAATGGGGGAATCGGAATTTAGCTGGAACTGCCAGAAAGATTAACCTATCAGGTTTCACCAGCTTTGTCATTTTTAAAGACTGGCAAAATCTTTCCAATCGTTTCAAATTTGGATTTGTGGAGCCCTGGCTTTTTGGAACGAGGACCCCTTTTAATTTTGACCTGTATTATGAACCCGGGGTAAAAAGCGTAATCCAGCCTTATCGCATAGAGTCTTATGGAGGGAACTTCAATTTCAGCCGGGAACACAAAAGATTCATCAAATTCTACTTAACTTTCAGCTATCAACAGGTCAAAATATACGACCTCTCTTTAGATAAATTAGAGGAGTTTAAAAGGGAGCAGGGGATTAATATCCGCAGGAAAATGAGCTTTTCAATGGAGAAGGATACCCGCACAGATCCCTTTGTTCCGGTTTCCGGGTCATATTTTCAAATCTACAACGAGCTTGTAGGTGGATTTTTAAAAGGGGATAACCATTTTTACAAAGTGATTCTTACCTGGAATAGATACAATCCCTTGGGGAAATTACGAGAGTTAAATGTGCTGGCAACTCGAATCAAGATCGGGTATGTGCAGAAACTGTTTAAAGATAAATATGTTCCTACCTTTGACCGGTTCTATGCTGGAGGAGCTTACACTATAAGAGGTTATTCGGAGAACACCTTAGGACCAAAAGATTCTGAAGGTAAAAACACTGGAGGGGGTCTTATGCTTTTAGCTAATTCTGAGATTAGAAGGTTATTATTCTGGAAATTTGGATATACGCTTTTCTTAGATGCTGGGAATGTCTGGTTTGAGCCTAAAGATTTTAATATGTCAGATATCAGGTTAACTGGTGGGTTGGGCTTGCAATTTCTTACACCAGTAGGTCCGATAAGATTAGACTACGCCAGAAGGATATTAAGAGATGGCGATCCTGCCAAGGGAAGGTTTCATCTGGCAATTCTTTATGCTTTTTAAAAACAATATCGAATGATTAATAACGAATGACGGATAAAAAACAAGGGATAAGTAGATGAAAAAACCAGTTATCGGAATTACCTGTAGTATTGAAGAAAAAGAAGATCGGAATAGAAAATATCCGGTGATCTATCCTTTTGACTATCTGAAGCGGCAGTATTATTTAGCTGTAGAGAAGTCTGGGGGGGTTCCGCTACTTCTTCCTAATCTGAAAAATTTAAGTCTAATTGAAAAGATTTTAGAGTTAGTAGATGGCCTTCTGATAAGCGGTGGGTATGATGTTCATCCAAAATATTATGGGGAAAAGCTTGAGCATAAGAGTGTAAAACTTACACCGGACAGAGATAAATTTGAGTCGGCGTTAGTTAAAAAAGCAAGAGACAGAAAAATCCCGATTTTAGGGATCTGCCGAGGGCATCAGTTAATCAATGTGGCTTTTGGAGGAACGCTTTATCAGGATTTATCTTTAAGAGATGAAGATGTTTTTGACCATAGAGGCGGTAAAATTCTAAACTATAAAAAAAGACACCGAATAATCATAAAAGAAAACTCAAAATTATTTTCTATACTTGGTAAAAAAGAGATCGAGGTTAATACCAGCCATCATCAGATAATAAAAAAGATAGCTCCGGGATTTATAGCAACTGCCTGGTCTAAAGAGGATGGAGTGATTGAAGGGATAGAGAGTCTTAAAGATAAGTATTTACTTTCAGTTCAATGGCATCCGGAAGTATCCTTTGAAGAAAATAACTCAAAACTTATATTTGCCTCTTTAATTGAAAATGCAAGGAAAGAATAATATTTTGAATAAAGAAAAGATTCTGAAAAAGGTCCAACTTTATGCAATCGCTGATCCGAGCTTATGTCTGAACAGAGATTTAATTGAGTTGATTCGTCTGGCAATTGCAGGTGGGGTGCAGATGATTCAATTTCGAGATAAAGAATCATCTGATAATGAATTTCTGGAAAAAGCAAAAGAAATACAAAAAATCACCCAAAGAAAGAAAATTCCATTAATTATCAACGACCGGGTTGACATAGCAAAACTGATTGATGCAGAAGGGGTGCATATAGGTGAAGATGATCTTCCTGTTAAGGAGGCGAGGAGAATCCTTGGCTCAGAGAAAATAATTGGAGCTTCTGCCTATAATCTTAAGACTGCGAAATTAAAGGAGAAAGAGGGAGCTGATTATATCGGGCTCGGACCTATTTTTGATACCAGCTCCAAGGAAATTGAAAGACCCTTAGGAGTCAAGATTCTCAAAAAGGCAAATAAAATTCTACAAATACCAGTTTTCCCCATAGGGGGGATTAATTTAGGCAATCTGGAACAGATTATCTCCACAGGTGTAAAAAGAATAGCGGTTATTTCTGCAATTTTTATGGCTGAAGACGTGAAGAAAACTGTGCAAGAGCTTTTGAAGAGGTTAAAGAGTTCAAAGGTTTAAGGGTTCAAGGGATGAAAATAAAAAATAAAATCCATAATGGTGATTTGTAGGGACGACCCGCCGGGTCGCCCCTACCTTATATGTAAATAAAAAATAATTAAAATTAATCTTGACAAATTTAGTAGGAATTACGTATATTAAAAAAGATAGAGTAGTTAACAGGCTGAAAGGAAGATTATGAATATATCAACCCGCGGGAGATACGGTTTAAGAGCGCTTCTGGAACTATCAACCCTTGCAAAGGAGGGTCCGGTAAATTTGAGGAATCTATCTGTAAAACAGAAGATGTCTATAGATTATTTAGAGCAGATCTTCAATAAATTGAAAAAAGCAGGCATAGTGCAGAGTGTACGAGGTGCTAAGGGTGGATATATTTTAGCCTTAGATGAAGATAAGATCACAGTAAGCCAGGTCATAAACGCTTTAGATGGACCTTTTTCCATATCACACTGCGATAAGCCCGATTTAAGAGAAAAAAGTTGTACCGGACCTACCACTTGCATTTCCAGGATTTTATGGAAGGAGCTTGAAGGTAAAATCGATGAGATCCTCTCCAGCATAACTTTAAAAGACCTGAAAACAAAAGAGTTTAGTGATAAATTCAAAAGGAGTCATAAACGATGGATAGAAAAATCTACTTAGACCATAACGCTACCACGCCAGTTCATCCGGAAGTGCTTGAGGCGATGCTTCCTTTTTATAAGGAAGGTTTTGGAAATGCCTCCAGCATCCATAGTTTTGGCAGAGAGGCTAAGGTAGCTTTAGAAGAATCCAGAGAGAAGGTAGCAAAGTTATTAAATGCAGACCCCTTAGAGATATATTTTACCAGTGGAGGGACTGAATCGGATAATTTAGCGGTTAAAGGGATTGCCTGGGCTAACCGTAAGAAAGGGAATCATATCGTAACTTCTAAGATAGAGCATCATGCGATTTTAGAGAGTTGTAAGTTTTTAGAAAGAGAAGGGTTTGAGGTAACATATCTGCCTGTAGATAAATACGGTTTAGCTGATCCAGATGAGCTAAAAAAGAATATTAAAAAGGAAACGATATTAGTTAGCATAATGCACGCTAATAATGAGGTTGGAACAATTGAGCCTATTGAGGAGCTCTCTAAAATTGCCAGGGAAAATGGAGTTTATTTTCATACAGATGCAGTTCAATCCACAGGTAAAATAAAGATCGATGTAAACAGTTTGGGTGTGGATTTACTTTCACTTTCCGCTCATAAATTTTATGGTCCCAAAGGAGTTGGAGCAATCTACATAAAAAGAGGGGTCCGATTAACTCCTCTGGCACATGGAGGTCATCATGAAAAAGCCAGAAGAGCAGGGACTGAGAATGTCCCTGGAATCGTGGGTCTGGCTAAGGCACTTGAGATTGCAAATAGAGATATGGAGAAAGAGGATAAAAGATTGAAAAATCTTTCCGAGAGATTTTTTGAGAAGATAAAAGAGCAAATATCGGATGTTTATCTTAATGGTCATCCTGAGCTTAGGATCCCGAATACCTTAAACCTTTCCTTTAAGGGGGTAGAAGGGGAGTCGATAATTTTAAGCCTGGATTTAAAAGGGATAGCAGTTGCTTCAGGCTCTGCCTGCACTTCAGGTTCTTTAGAGCCATCCCATGTTCTCTCTGCTATGGGAGTGCCTCCGGATTTAGCTCAAAGCTCTTTAAGGTTTAGTTTTGGAAGGAGTAATACTTTTGATGACATAGATTATGTGGTCGAAGTGCTTCCAGAGATAGTTTCAAGATTGAGAGCTATGTCACCTATTTATCAGAAGGAAAAAGCTTAGTATAATACTTTAAAATATCATCCTAATTGGTTAGGATAAAAGAGGTTAAATATGCCATATAGCGCTAAAGTAATGGAACATTTTCAGAATCCAAGAAACGTGGGTGAAATAGAAAATCCGGATGGTGTAGGAGAAATCGGGAACCCGGTATGTGGTGATATTATGAAACTTTATATTAAGGTAAAAGATAATCGGGTTGTGGAAGCGAAATTTAAAACCTTTGGATGTGGTGCTGCTATTGCTACCTCGAGTATGATTACAGAGCTGGTTAAAAATAAGACTTTAGAAGAGGCAGAAAAAATCTCCAAGCAGACAGTGGCTGAAGCATTAGATGGGCTTCCTGCTAATAAGATGCACTGTTCAAATTTAGCGGCTGATGCTTTACATAAAGCTATAGAGGATTACAAGTCCAGGATGGATCCATTCGGAAATAGAAAGTCGATAAAGCATTCCGACTCGTAGAGTCGATAATCCGCCTAAGGCGGATACGACCCGTAGGGAAGAAAAATGAGTAGTACTTCTAAGCCGTTAGTGGTGGTGGCGATGTCTGGCGGTGTCGATTCATCACTGGCAGCTTTTTTATTGAAAGAAAAAGGGTATGAGGTAATCGGGATTACCCTTAAGCTCTGGGATTACTCAGAAGTCGGAGGAGATTTATATAAAGATGGCAGATGCTGTTCACTTGAGGCGATGAACGATGCCCGGAATGTCTGTCAGAAACTTGGAATCCCCCATTATGTTTTAGATTTTAAAGAAAAATTCAAAGAAAAGGTTATTAATAATTTCGTAGAGGAATACAAAAAGGGGAGAACTCCTAATCCCTGCATAGTTTGTAATACTGAAATAAAATGGAAACTACTCTGGGATAAAGCTAAGGAACTTGGAGCAGAGTATCTGGCTACTGGTCATTATGCCCGGATAAAATATTCAGAAGTCGATCAAAGCTTTACGACGCCTACGGTGGGCTTGGCTCCCCATAGGGAGGAGAAGAGGTTTTTACTTTTAAAAGGTGTAGATTCCTGGAAAGATCAATCTTATGCCTTATGGGGTTTATCACAGGAAAACCTGTCTAAAACGATTTTCCCCTTAGGGGAGCTGACTAAAAAAGAGGTTAGGGATTTAGCAAAGAAATATAATCTAAAAAACGCTTTCAAAGAAGAGAGCCAGGAGATCTGTTTTGTGCCAGATGATGATTATGAGCGTTTTTTAAAAGAATGGACAAGTATAAGAGATAAAGATTCGCAAGAAGAAATAAATCAAATACATCCTGGACCAATTTATGACTTGAATAAGAAAAAGATTGGTGAGCATAAAGGAATTCCTTTTTACACCATCGGGCAGAGAAGAGGTTTAAATATTGCTTTAGGAAAGCCCTTATATGTTGTTAAAATCAATCCAGAAGAAAATGCCATCTATGTAGGAGAAAATAAGGACCTTTTTAAAACGACTTTTATAGTATCTCAATTGAATTGGATTTCCATCCCTGAGCTCAAAGAAAAATTGAACTGTTCAGTTAAAATCAGGTACCTGCATAATCCGGCAAAAGCCACTATCTCTCCTTGTTCCGAGGAGAGTAGTAGGTCAAGCATGTCCGAAGGACTGCTTGACAAAAAGAATTGTCAATCACCCTTTGGGATGATTGACCTACAATCTGTGGATAACGTCTTAGTCGAATTTGAAAAACCTGAAAGGGCAATCACTCCAGGTCAGTCAGCAGTTTTTTATGATAGGGAGAAGGTGATTGGGGGAGGAGTTATAGAACGGATAGTAGATTAAAAGTTCAAAGGGTCAAACGTTCAAAAGTTTAATCCACCAGAGGTGGACAGGGATTAAAGGGATAAAGGGTTCAAGAGAGGAGATGTAGCGTCCAGGTTTATCCCGGACGAACAATTCTTTTGTAGAGACGCATAGCGATGCGTCTCTGTTTTTATCTTTTCCCACCTTGTGAGCAAGGTGGGGATACCAGATTAGTTTTTGTAGGTCGGGTTGCAAAGCTACCCGACACTGATAATAAGACTATGTCGGGCAGTTCTGTCAAAAGCGGAACAGCCCGACCTACTGACTGACTCGCCCGACACGATGTTCGGGCGTTACAGAGGGCGGGTATATGTATGTCTTTACGTCAGACGATCCTATCGGACACTAGCATCTAAAATCAACCAATCCTATGAAAGACCCATCTGGGGCTAAGAGCTTATCAGTGAAAAACTTATCTCATATCAGTTTTAACTGATTTTTTAAAAAGTTTATAATATGCTTTTTGGTTTATGCTCCAGCATATGATAAATTAAAGAATTTTGTATAAATTTCTTTTTTTTAAGTCATCTAGACTTGACTTTTTAAAGCAGGTGCGTTATTATTTATCTTCGAAAAGCAAATGCTAATGAAAACAAAAATTAGACAATAGTAAAAAATGCAGGCAGGAAATAAATTGTTATATAGTAAAGGTGTCTTTCGCATCAAACCTTAGAACAGGGAGCAGATGAAAATGCCTGAATGCCAGCACCAGTGGAAAATGATGAATATCCAGTTTGGCTTTGTAGTTTTCGAGAAATGTTTTCACTGCAGCGGACTCAGAACTTATTTCTCTGTGGAAGATATCCCGATTCTGGGGGACAAATATCGCGAGGGCGACTGTTACTGGAGCAGGGTAGAAAACGCCCAGTCATTCAGATTTGACCTGCAATGTACCAAGTGCAACCACCTGGAAAAATTCAATGACCTTATGGGGCTTTTGCATTGCACCGGCTGTTTGCCGGATTGTGGGGTGGAAATTCTAAGGAAGAAATATGAAGCAGAAAGAACCTGGGTTATGGTGGCATTCGGTTTTCTTCCGAAGGCAAAGGAAAAACCGATCCCCGAATATAAACTGGATATACTCACCGACTATTTCAACCAGGGGAGGGATATAACCCGCTCGAGAATTAAAATCGTTGCGTTTAATCTAATTGAAGACCTATCTCGCTGTAAGGGCGATTTTATTCACGACGTGGGTATGCTTTCGCTTGAACCACCAGAGGATAGGAAACCTCTATTTTGATTTTAACATAAATTCATTCCAAAAAAGCAGGAGAGCTTTCATGACCACTCAAGATTTAATTGAAAAGATCGGGCTTAAACCATTAAGTAAATTCGAACACCGGAAAGTGGAGGGGGTATTCGTTTCAGATATGTTAAGCGACGTTATGGCCAGCGCTAAATCCGGGAACCTCTGGCTGACAGTTCAGACTCATAAGAGTATCGTTCCCGCTGCCAATCTAGTGGATGTTTCTGCAATCATAATTACCAGCGGAAAAGTGGTTCCACAGGAGACGATCGATCTTGCCAGTAGATATAATATCGCCATCCTAGCCACTGAACTACCTACCTTTGAGCTGGTGGGAAAGCTTTACGGTATGGGTCTGGGTACCAAATAGTTAGCTTAGATTAATCCACACTTTGATCTGTATGGTTAAACCCGCTTAGCAATTTGCATAAGCAAAAAAAATAAGGCAACTACTGTGGAGATAAAGATGATAAAAGATGCGTTAGAGGCTTCTGTAATCGAGGGAGAGGATAGACTCGATACCAGAGTTGAGCATATATATGCTTCTGACCTGATGAGTGACGTTTTAGCTTTTGGCAAATCTAATTCTATTCTCCTTACCGGACTGGCAACCCAACAGGCGGTGATCTCGGCACACATGGCGGAATTTAAAGGGGTAGTATTCGTTCGGGGCAAAAAACCCAAAGATGGTTCAGAGAAGTTTGCCAGAGATAACCTTCTGGTTTTACTCTCCACAGAGCTGGATATGTACGATGCTTGTATAAGGATAGATTCAGTCAGGAAAGGAAAACGCCTAGGGTTAAAGATAAGCTCAGCTGGACAAAAGACTGAAGAGATGTTGCTGAGCCATGAATTTTTCATTCAGGGAAACGATTTTGCTAATGCAGGATTGGTCTCCACTGAGGTCAAATCTATCCTGAAAAAAATAGGATTAGATCCCAAACTTGTTCGAAGAGTTGCCATCTCTACCTACGAGGGGGAGATGAATGTGGTTATGCACGCCAGAAAGGCTAAAGTTAATCTCTCCATTACTCCCCGGCTGATTGAGGTTGTAATTGAAGATGAGGGGAAGGGTATCCCGGATGTGGAATTGGCTATGCAGGAAGGGTATACTACTGCTACTGAAGAGATGAGAGCTATGGGTTTTGGCTCTGGAATGGGACTTTCAAATATAAAGAAAAACTCGGATGAGTTACTGATCAAGAGCGAGGTTGGAAAAGGGACCATACTGCAAATAAAGTTTTTCATTTAAAGATCGGTTTTTAAACGGTGAAGGAATATCAGTTGGCACAATATTATCATGCTCACAAAGTAGATCTGGATAAGTGTCGCGGGCATATGAGCTGTATGCGTCACTGTCCTACCCAGGCTATTCGGGTTAGAGGTGGCAAAGCTATCATATCTGAAGAGCTCTGCGTCGATTGCGGCACCTGCATATCCGTATGCCCCTCCGGAGCTATCGTTCCAATCACTGATCCGGTGGCTGAACTATCCCATTTCAAATATAAAGTAATAGTCCCTTCCCCGGTGCTCTATTCCCAATTTGAATCGAACATTCATCCTTATATTGTTCATCTGGCACTTAAAAAACTCGGTTTCGATGAAATTGTAGATGTTGGCCTATCCTCAGCAGCTCTGGGCAGAGCATTAGTTAAATATATGAAGAAATGTCAGGGGAGGCGCCCTCTTATATCCTCACACTGTCCCTCTATGCTCAGGTTGATCCAGGTCAAATATCCTGATCTGGTGGAACTGGTGGTGCCATTGGATGTACCCAGGGAGGTAACTGCAAAGGAGATCAGGACAAGTTTCCCGGATAAGTTAGGATTGAAATCAGAAGATATTGGAATAATTTACATAGCTCCCTGTCCGGCAAAGATTGTTTCAATCAAACAGCCGGCGGAAAAAGCCAGGTCCTGGTTTGATGGAGTTTACTCTATGAAAGATGTTTATTCTGTGCTACTCCCTCAGATTGTAGCAATAAAGGAGGGATTTACTGAAAAAGATGTACCAAAGAATTTCTCGTTTAATGCAGGCTGGGCTACACTTGGCGGTATGACCCGGACAGTGGAGATGGAGAATTGGCTGGCTGTCTCCGGGCTGGATCACGTGATGAAGATCTTAGACGATATTGAGAATTCAAAGCTACGCAACATCGATTTTGTGGAAGCTCTTGCCTGTATGTTGGGGTGCATAGGTGGGAAATTTAATGTGGAAAGCCCGTATGTTGCACGGACTAACAGCATCAAACAAAGGGTGAAATATGAAAATCGCATAGAGATCAAGGATGAGGAGATAGAAGAGAATTTGAAGCGGGGATATTATTTCATTGAAAATCCGATCTTACCCCGTCCTACTATATACTTCGACACTGATCTGGAAACATCCATTAAGAGAATGAAAGAGAAGGAAAGGGTATATAAGAAACTTCGCCAGATAGACTGCGGTTACTGCGGAGCACCTACCTGTATGGCTTTTGCCGAGGATTATGTAAGGGGAGAGGTGAATCTTACCGATTGTGTCTTCCTGGCACAAAAAGGGGAAAAGGGAGGATAATAAATACGAATATGAGCTGGAGATAGTTCTGTGTCAGATAAAGATTATATCGAAATATTATCAGAGTTTCAGGGTGAAGAGGGAGATTTGATTCCGCTCCTCCAGAGGATTCAGGAAAAGTTTGGATATATTCCTGAGGAAGCTATCAAACAGATGTCCCGGTTTTTGAGGATCTCTGAGAATCAGATTTTCGGGATAGCTTCATTCTATTCCCAGTTCAAGTTTGTCGAACCGGGAAAATGCACGATTAAGGTTTGTATGGGAACCGCTTGCCATGTAAGAGGTTCGCAGAACATCCTGGATGAATTCAGGAGATGGCTTCACATAGAACCGGGCGAGACTACTGACGACAAACTATTTACATTGGAAACGGTGAATTGTCTTGGAGCCTGCGCCCTGGGTCCTATTGTTGTATTTGACACAGATTACCACGGGCAAATGAGAATAAAGAAAGTTGAGGAACTCATTCAAAAATATAGATCTGAAAATGAAAGAGAGAGCGATGCTGTCATATGAAAAATCAAATCAATGCTAAACACTTAGAAGAGATTAGAGCCGAGGTTTTGCAGGCCAGAAGTGCAAATAAACCTTGCATAACGGTCTGCAGCGGAACCGGTTGTCATACCCAGGGAGCCGAAGTGCTCGTCGGCGTCTTCAGGGAAGAGGTTAGAAAGCAGGGTATAGAAGAATCTGTCGACATCCGGACCACAGGATGTCATGGTTTCTGTGAGAGAGGACCAATCGTTGTCATCCACCCTGAGGGCATTTTCTATGAAAAGACCAAAATCAAGGATGTTGCAATAATAGTTTCAGAAACAATAGTAAACAAGAATATCGTTGAAACGCTTCTCTATCGCGATCTCAAGACAAAGAAAAGAATTGTTCGTGAAAAAGATATTCCCTTTTACAATCAACAAAAGCGCATCGTTCTGGGGAACAACGGATTGATAGACCCGACCGATATCAAGGACTACATAGCCCTCAATGGTTATCAAGCCCTGGTGAAGGTCCTTCGTGATATGACACCCGAGGAGGTCATCGCTGAAATCAAAGCTTCTGGCTTAAGAGGAAGGGGAGGAGCGGGCTTCCCCACAGGGAAAAAATGGGAGAGCTGTCGCAGCACTGTTTCCGACACGAAGTATGTGATTTGCAACGCAGACGAAGGAGACCCGGGTGCATTCATGGACCGAAGTGTGCTGGAAGGTAATCCTCACAGCGTCATAGAAGGTATGATCATTGGAGCCTATGCCATTGGTGCTTCGGCAGGCTTTATCTACGTCCGGACGGAATATCCCCTTGCCGTAAAACATGTGAAGATCGCTCTAAAGCAGGCCAGAGAACATGGGCTTTTGGGCGAGTCGGTCCTCGGCTCCGGCTTCCAATTTGACATTCAGGTGTTTCAAGGGGCAGGTGCCTTTGTCTCCGGAGAAGAGACTTCGCTGATGGCTTCCATTGAGGGCAGGCGCTCTTTCCCAAGACCAAGACCGCCTTTTCCCACCCAGGTGGGTTTGTGGGGAAAACCTACCACCATCAATAACGTAGAAACATGGGCTAATATTCCCCACATCATTGAAAAAGGAGCCGACTGGTACTCAAAAATTGGCACCAATAACAGCAAAGGAACAAAAATATTCTCTCTGGTGGGCAAGATCAATAACACAGGTTTGGTTGAGGTCCCCATGGGAATCACACTGAGACAGGTTATCTACGACATCGGTGGCGGAATAAAGAGCGAAAAAAGGATCAAAAAGAAGTTCAAAGCGGTTCAGACGGGAGGTCCTTCGGGTGGATGTCTTCCTGAGAATATGCTTGATCTACCCATAGACTATGACACGCTGGCTAAGGCTGGTTCTATCATGGGCTCCGGTGGAATGATTGTGATGGACGAGGACACCTGTATGGTGGATGTGGCTCGCTATTTCTTGAATTTCACTCAGGAGGAGTCTTGTGGAAAGTGTTCACCCTGTCGGATCGGAACCGTGCAAATGGTGGAGATACTGAATCGCATCACGCAAGGAAAAGGAGATGAAGGAGATATTGAAAGGCTAGAAAACCTGGCCCAGACGATAAAGACCCATTCACTTTGCGGATTAGGACAAACGGCTCCGAATCCGGTCTTGACGACACTTCGCTACTTCAGATCGGAATACCTTTTGCACGTGAAGGAGAAACACTGTCCGGCTTCGGTCTGCAAAGAGCTTCTAGAATACCGGGTAATTCCTGAAAAATGCACCGGATGCCAGAGGTGCGTCAGCGTGTGCCCCACTGGTGCCATTACCGGACCCAGAGCACAATTACACAACCTTGATCCATCTAAGTGCATAAAGTGTAGAGCCTGTTATGAAATCTGTCATTTCGACGCCATTGCCGGTGATGCTATCATCATCAGGTCCAAGGGGAGAAGTGCTGATGAGCAGACAAAATGAGATGATAACTATAAATATAGATAATCAGATTCTTGAAGTGCAAAAAGGACTAACCATCCTTCAGGCCGCACAACAGAGCCATATCTATATCCCTTCACTTTGCGCGCATAAGGATTTGACACCTTTTGGAGGATGCCGTATGTGCATAGTGGAGGTGGAGGGGATGCGCGGATTCCCTACCGCCTGCACCACTCCAGTGGAGGACAGAATGGTAATAAGAACTCATACCGCTCAAATTCAGGCAGAGAGGATGGAGATTTTGCGGTTGATTTTAAGTGAGCATACTTCAAGCTGTTTGATCTGTGATGAAAAAGACGAATGCAAACAATTTATGGGCACTATCCGCAAGGCGGGAGTGACCACCGGATGCCGGTATTGTCCTAATGATGAACAGTGTGAACTTCAGGATGTAGTTGAAAAGATGGGAGTGAAGGAGATTAGTTACCCTATCTATTATCGTAATCTCA
Source organism: uncultured Ignavibacteria bacterium (assembly GCA_964570765.1). Lineage (GTDB taxonomy): Bacteria > Zixibacteria > MSB-5A5 > MSB-5A5 > RBG-16-43-9 > CAZMZF01. The sequence continues at coordinate 147,398 of CAZMZF010000003.1, read as the reverse complement.
GGGTGGAAAAAGATGATCCCTTTTACGACCGTGATTATAACCTTTGTATCCTTTGTGGAAGATGTATCCGGATGTGTCAGGAGATTCGTAACGCTAACACCTTAACTTTTAAACAAAGGGGACGGCATACGGTTATTGGTCCAGCTTATGACCGCACTCACCTCGAGGCGGGCTGTGAATTTTGCGGAGCGTGCGTATCTGTTTGCCCTACCGGTGCTCTTTCCGAGAAAGTGAGTAAATGGGAGGGTAAAGCCGAGCGGGAGGAGATCACAACCTGTCCTTTGTGTGGTGTAGGGTGTCAGATACGTTTATTGATAAAGGAAAATGAGATCATTGGTACTCTGCCTGCAGAAGATACTCTGGTGAATAATGGACAGCTATGCGTTAAAGGGAGATTCTGTGTCACCGAGCTGGTAAATAATCACCAGCGTTTAAAAAAACCATATAAGACTCAGGATAATATTAAGATAGAAATATCCTGGGAAGAAGCTCTCGAATTAATGGTTGATAAACTTTCTACCTGCTCACCTGAACAGTTTGGAATGCTTATCTCACCCAACTGCAGTAATGAAGATTTATACATTGCCCAGAAATTTACCAGAGTGGTTATGGGCTCATCCAATATCGATACTACTGCAAGAGTGTTCTATGGCTCTGGTTTCAATGCTTACCTGAACCTTTTGAAAATGAACGCTCCACTTTCAAAGCTTAAAGATGCATCAGTCATCCTTTGTGTCGGGCTGGATACCAGGTTTGGAAAATCTGTGGTGGGGGTGGAACTCCGAAAAGCAATTAAAAGGGGAGCAAAAATAATTACGATCAATCCCAGAGAGCATAACCTCGCCCTGATCGCCGAGAAGTGGCTTCGACCAGTTCCTGGGATGGAAGTAAATCTTCTTCGTTCTTTAGTAAGTTTGACTGAGGAAAAGAAAACCAGGACTTCACAGCACCGGTCAAAGGAGAAAAGTGGAAATCTCAAGGATGAACTTGCCAGAGTGGCTAAAATGCTTAAGGAAGCCTCTGATCCTGTGATCCTTGTGGGTTCAGATTTTCTGATATATAACGAAAGTCATCAGATTTTTGAAAACATAGAGAAATTAGCACTAAATATTGGTGCCGGGATTCTTCCTTTACCAGCTCAGAACAATCTCTTCGGTTCCATTCTCATGGGGTGTTACCCGGAACTTCTTCCCGACGGGTTTTCTTCCACTGATAAAAAGAGGTTAGACAATCTAAGAAAAGTGTGGAATGCAAACCTTTCCGATTTCTCTTCTTCGTGGAATGCAACGTCACTTTCATCTGAAACTAAAATGAAGGTGCTTTACCTCATAGGAGAGGCTTCCTCAAACTTCCGACCCCCATCTGATTTCTTGATTTTTCAAAATATTTATCCACCGGATCCCTTATACGAAACTGATCTTGTCCTTCCTTCAACTGCTTTTTCAGAGATTGACGGAACATTCATCAACGGTGAGGGACGGATTCAAAGGGTAAGAAAAGGTGTTGATCCTCCAGGCAAAGCTTTACCTGACTGGAAAATACTCTGCCTTATCGCTAAAAAAATGGGGAAAGAAGGTTTTGATTTCTCAAATCCTGAAAAGATTCATAAAGAGATCTCCTCCATTGTAAAAGGATTTGGAGATTTTGATAATATCGAACGCAAAGCTGGTCCTCTGATATGCGCAGGGGAGTTGACTATTTCTCATTCAAAGCTGAAAGGGATAAAGAAGTCAAACAAAAGATTTCCCTTTATCCTTACTACATCAGTGGCTGAGCATACTTATCGAGGTTTTCCACTCTCCACCTGGGTGGAAGGATTAAGGAAGTTGTTTAATGAGGGAACAATAGACTTAAACCCGGAAGATGCTGATAAAAATGGAATATCCCAGGGGGATGAAGTTGTGGTGACCTCAACTCAGTTTGAGAAGGTTTGGGTTGCAAGAATTTCGAACGACCAGCTTCAGGGGACCCTGCATGTCACATTGCGTCAAGGCGAATCGATCGGACCTAACCCCCATCCAGTAAAAATAAGAAAAAAAGATGTTTAAACTGATAAAAAACCAGATGATTGTGCCTAATATTCACCTCTTGACTTTAGAGGCACCGGCAGTTGCCCAGCAGGTGAAACCAGGACAGTTCGTGATTTTGCGAGCAGATGAAGATGGAGAAAGGATACCATTATCTGTATCTGATTGGGATGTAAAAGAAGGGACAGTTACAGTAATTTTGATGAATGTCGGTAACACGACTAATAGACTGGCTTCAGTTAAAAGTGGAACCAGCATTCCAACTGTAGTGGGACCGCTGGGGAATCCAACTGAAATCGAAAGTTTTGGCACGGTTCTCTGTATGGGCGGATGTTATGGTATCGGAAGCATTTTCCCGATAGTTAGAGCACTTAAACAGAAAAATAATAAGGTTATCACAGTTATCGAAGCCAGAAGCTCGTATCTTTTTTACTGGGAGGATAGACTTAAAGAAGTTTCAGATAAACTCTTCCAGATCACCCGGGATGGGACAAAGGGTTACCGGGGACATATAGGCAGGCTTCCTGAAATCATTCAATCCTCTGAAGAGCCAATCAGTCGAATCATTATCAATGGCTGCACCTTTCTTATGAAAAGGGGATCGGATATCAGCCGACCTTTGAATATTAAAACTGTGGTCAGCTTGAATCCAATTATGATCGATGGCACTGGAATGTGTGGGGTGTGTCGGGTTACTGTAGGAACCAGCACAAAGTTTGCCTGCGTGGATGGTCCGGATTTCGATGGTCATCAGGTGGATTGGGCTGAGCTTTTTCAGCGGCGCAAAACTTACTTGAAAGAGGAGGTTATCCCTCTCAGGACTAGCAGGTGTGAAGAGCATTCAGAGAAATCATAGGGAATTATTTTATGTCTGAACCGCAGAAAAAAAAGCTGAATTTAAAAAGAAGGGAAATGCCCAAGCAGTTGCCAGAGGTGCGTAGTCATAATTTTAATGAGGTAGCACTGGGGTATCTGGTTGAAACTGCAGTTGAGGAAGCTCAGAGATGTCTGCAGTGCAAAAATCCAAAATGCGTTATAAAGTGTCCGGTGGAGATAGACATTCCCGGTTTTATCAAGTGTATCGCTGAAAAGGATTTTTCTGTTGGAATCAGAATATTAAAAGAAAAAAATTTACTGCCAGCTGTTTGCGGTCGAGTTTGTCCCCAGGAGGAACAGTGTGAAGAAACCTGCATTCTCCAGAAAAAAGGAGGACAGATCGCGATTGGTCGACTGGAGCGGTTCCTGGCAGACTGGGAAGCGGAACAAGATAAGCTGGAGATACCGGAAATTCCATCAACTACTGGAAGAAAGGTTGCAATTGTTGGTGGGGGACCAGCCGGGCTAACTGTAGCTGGTGACCTCATAAAATTAGGGCATCAGGTTACTATTTTTGAAGCTCTGCATAAAATGGGAGGGGTCTTGATTTATGGTATTCCAGAATTCAGGCTTCCTAAGGCGATAGTGAACAGAGAAGTGGAATACCTCAAAAAATTAGGAGTGAAAATAGTAACCGATTTTGTGGTGGGAAAAACCAGAGCCGTGGATAGTCTTTTAGAGGAATTTGATGCTTTATTTGTCGGTTCTGGCGCGGGGCTTCCCTGGTTTATGAATATACCTGGCGAAAACCTGAATGGCGTTTATTCAGCCAATGAATATCTAACCAGGATGAATCTAATGAAAGGATTTCTCTTCCCCGAGTTTCATACTCCCATAAAAAATCATAAAAAAGTAGCAGTTATTGGTGGAGGAAACGTGGCTATGGATTGTGCCAGAACTGCCTTAAGACTTGGTGCAGAGACCAGGATTATTTATCGAAGATCCAGACAGGAACTTCCAGCCCGTTTAGAAGAGATAGAAAATGCAGAGGAAGAAGGGATTATTTTCGAGTTTCTAACTCTCCCCATTCGATATACTGGTGATGAAAATGGGTGGGTCAAGGAAATTGAATACCTAAAGATGAAGTTAGGTGAGCCTGATTCCTCTGGCAGGAGAAAACCAATTCCCATCGAAGGCTCTGAAACCATTCTTCCTGTGGATGCGGTGGTATGTGCCATCGGTAACAGCCCAAACCCACTTATTCCTGCGGCTACACCCGGGTTAGAAGTAGGGAAAAACGGGAATATCATTACAGATGAACAGACTGGCAAGACCTCTAAGAAAAGGGTCTGGGCTGGAGGAGATGTTGTAACTGGTGCGGCAACTGTTATCTCAGCTATGGGAGCTGGAAGAAAGGCTGCCAGATCGATTCACGAATATCTCTGTTCTCTGGGAAATAAGGGATAAAGGGTTTAAGGAATAATGTAGCGTCCGACGTTTCTGTCGGACGATTTTTTTGTAGCGGAAACCTTTAGGTTTCCATTTTTTATTTCATTTGGATTAGAGACGCATGCAATGCGTCTCTACAAAAAAAATTACCTCACCTTGTGGGCAAGGTGGGGTTACCGGTTTTGTAGTATTTTTACGATATTACTATTCCTACTTGGCAATGGCGGAGAGACTGGGATTCGAACCCAGGAGTCCTTTTTAAGGACTACACGCTCTCCAGGCGTGCTCCTTAGACCAGCTCGGACATCTCTCCGGAATACAGTTTGTCCGCCTGAGGCGGATTGTTCGTTTGGAGTTTGGCGTTTGTTCGAGAGGCCAATTCACTCTAAACTTTGAATTTATTATAGTTACTTTGTTTGAGAAAGGCAACAAAATTTTGAGACTTTCGATTAGGGGAAAGGGTTTGGTTAAATAATAATTCTGTGTTTTACTCTGGGCATCGATTTGAGCAGAAAGAATAAATCATTCAGAAGTTACCAGTTCTTTTTTCTCCTGCTCTTCAACTTTTTCCTCTTCGGGCCTATCTTTTAAAGACCCTTTTCTGGAATTTGTTAAAATCTCAGCCACGCTTCCCAGAACTACTCCTAAAAGTAGAGTAAACATAATATAGCTCTTCAGTAAAAATAGCCAGAAAAGGAAAGTAAGACTGAGGCAGAAAAGAACTATCTTTAAAACCCGTAAGAATACCAGATATAGAACTTCCGGAGAGCTGAATTTCTTTTTATTTAGATTATTCAGTATTTGATTATCCATCTGCTTTGTTTCCTGATTTATTTCTGAAGAGATATTCGCTTAAATCAAAAGAGAGCAGGAAAGCATAGGCTAAAAGGGTAGGGAGGGTGAAGGTAAGATCGATAATCTTGAAAAGGACAAGCTTTTTTACCCAGAAAGATTTAAACATAAGCTCCAGGACTTTTAAGAAGGCAAAGGATATCAGGATAATGTAAGTATCGGTCAAGAATATCCATAATAGCTGTTTTATTTTTCCAGGCAATTCTTTTAGTCTCCTTTTGATTTAATAGTTTCCACTTTTTGATTCTATTAATATCAGTATCGGTAAGAAGTATTATTTCAAAAGGATATTTATTATAACTCTTATGTTTTTCATCACAGAGATGTTTATAATTAAATAGATGTTATATATCCAGTTTATTCTGTAAAAAAATTAGTATTTCCCTCAAGTTTTCATCAGGTATTCCGATTAGTGAAAAAGTGGACGGGTATGAGGGGGGGCCTGCAGGTTAATTAGTCCAACAGATTCCCAGCAGCGGAAACATATTCCCATCAAAAAAATCATCTTCTTAAGGCAGATTTATGGATTTTGGATTCTTCACTGGTTTCCAATGGATCAGAATAAGCCTTTTCGGTGTTGTTATTAAATCCTAAAAGAAAGGAGGTGATAGAAAAGTGAAGGAAATGAGGAAGCTGTTGGGTAAAGAGAGCGGTTTTACCTTAGTCGAGTTAGCCATCGGCTTGGTGATTATCGGTCTTCTGATCGGCGCCATCTTAGGAGGTGCCCAGATGATCAATAACGCCAAGATAAGAAGGCAGGTGAAGGACCTGCAGGGACTCTATGCTGGCGCTTACACTTACTTTGATAAGTTTGAGCAGCTGCCAGGAGATAGGGATGGCAATGGCCAGTTTGATGGTAATGACACGGTCTGGACTGATATGGAAGCTGAGAACTTAGCGCATGAAAGCCGGAGAAGCCCGTTTGGAGGCACATACGTGTGGGGATGGTCTGACTCGACCATGATTGGGACTACTTACCGCCAGGGAAATTATGTCAGCATCAACCTGCCACCTGAAGTTGCCGGAAACATAGATAGGCAGTTGGATGATGGCGTAGATACCACTGGAGTCATAACTGCGGATGGTGTCTATACTGGCTCAGGGAGGATTGATCTTTACTACTTCATAGATTAAGGGATTAAAAAGAAGTAGAAGGGGATGCACTTTTCAATAAGTGCATCCCCACAAAAAAGTGTTTTAGTATCCTGGAGAAAGTCCTCTTCAGGGGGTGTGAGTCTAAATAAAATAAGAATATGAAGCGGGGTGAAAATAAAGTTTTTTCACTAAGAAACTTGGCGGACAACAGGGCTTCTGAACATTTACGCGGTAATGAATTTTCGATTAATATAAATGAAAAAAGAGAAAGGGTTTTCTTTGATAGAGCTGTTAATCGTTTCAGCGATTATGGGTATACTTACTCTGTCTGTGGTTAATCTATATGGGGCGATCAGCAAATTAGAAAAAGAAAGAGCTACAAAGAAGGAGATGGAGGAGATAAAAAAAGCGATTGTCAACTATTATGAGAGGAACCTGGTTCTTCCTTCGCCAGATACAAATTATGTCCTGCCAGTCAATGAGTTAGAACTGGCTCCTTCAGCCCAGACAGATGAGAATTATAAAGATAAATATTACGTATATGTGGCTACGAATGGGGGTGATCCTTTGGCAGATTTGAAAGTGGATGGCAAAACAATTGGAACTACTGCAGCAGTATTAATCTCTTCCGGTAGAAACCTCAGATTTGAGGAGGAAAATTCAACTGTTTCGGATGGAAGATATACTCAGAAAAGCTCTAATTCTGATTTTGATGATATTTTAATCTATGTTTCCCAATCAGAATTGGAAGCCGCTATCTCCTGGAGAAGGGAGATTGAGGAAGAAATAGCAGTATTAAACCAGGCGGCACAGATCTTGGCGGAAAACGATGACGATGGTGATGGCTTCGTGGATGAAGATACAACAGACCCGAATGGAAACTGGGATGGGGTAACTAACTGGTCATTAGTCAACGGAGTAACTTCTTTAACTCAGGCTGGTTTGGTAACAGATGCAGATAAAATTATTGACCCCTGGGGGATTGAATATATCTGGGATCCCACTGGCAATAAATTCTATTCCTCAGGACCTAATAAGATAGACGATGAGGGTTTGGGTGATGATATCTATCCTTAAAGATTAAGATAAAGGAAAAGAATTGATCTTAGCAGTTGAATGGGATGGAGAGTTTGCCAGACTGATTTTAGCAGAGCCTTATCGGGACACGAATAAGGTTATCAAACTATTGAAGCTTAGCAGAGAAGAGCTGGCTAAATATCTTTCTGAAGAGAAGAGAAAATTAGACATCAGGGTATGCGGGAGCATAGAAGGTTCTGTGCATAAAACGATTTTCATGCCCCCTCTGAGGGGTAACCTCTTAAAAAGCTCCATCCAGCAAGAGACCAAAAAAATATTTGAAGAGGAATCCGAATACCTATACGAAGAGCTTGGACAAGTAGAGACGGGGACTGCAGGAACTCAAGCGAAAATTATGGTGGTGGGTTTAGGAAGAAAACATTTAGAAGAACTGGTCTCTCTTTTCTCCAATTTCAAGACGAAGCCCTCTATCTTCACCACTTATCCTATGGCGGTAAGAACCCTTTTAGAAAAATTAGGTGAGCTAAAGGAGAATGAAAATGTCGCTTTTGTGGATGTTTCTGGAGATAAAAGCAGAATTCTAATTTTTAAGGGTAAAGAGATAAGAATCACCCGTGGTCTTCCCCTGAACGTAGAGGAGAAATCAGCGGAGACAGAACGGCTAATTAAAGATATTCATCAAACCATTCTATTTTATACAGAGAACTTTCCCCAGGATAAAATCGAAAAGATCATAGTAGGTGGTAGTTTTAAACCTTCAGATTTTTTAGAAGCCCTGAAGAAGAAGGTGGATCTGAAGGTCGTGCCAGTGTGGGCAGAAGAAATTTTTCAGGGCTCCAATGAAGAGCTTTTAACCTATCCAGGGTGTCTCGGATTAGCACTTTTAACTCCTAAGAAGTTCCAGTTTTCCCTTGTGCCGGCTTCGATTAAAGAAAAGAGGAAAAATAGAAAGATAGCCACTCTTTTAGTTTCTGTTTTCATTGGAATAACTCTTTTTATCTTAGGCGTAAATCTAAAATATTCACTCGATTGGTTAAATCTTTTAGATGATGAAAAAGCGGTTCAAGGGGAGATCAAAAAGAAGGAGAGCGCGTTAAAGGAGCTTTCAGCAGAGCTTATCTATAACTCTGTAGAAGCACAGCCAGCCTGGACTGATTTCCTTTTAGAATTAGCCAGACTGGTGCCAGATGATATTACCCTTAATTCTTTAACAGTTAAAAAAACAGGTAAAAAATGGCAGGCGGAAGTCAATGGGATTATTCAAGGGAAAGATAAAGTTGAGAGTTTTTTTAGGGCTGAGGAGTTAAGAATCCTTTTCAATCAATCAACTTTATGGGCAAACCCAAACTTAGAACGTAAACTGGAAGGGGATAACTTAAAATTTAAAGTGAATATGATTTTAAAGGGATAAAAAGTGAAAAAACAATTCTTTTTAATAGCGGTGGTAGTGATTGTTTTGATTTTATTCTTCGGGATCAGGCAAATTCGCTCTTTGCAAGCCCAGATAAACCAGAAGAAAGTAAGTGTAGTTGGGCTGAAAGCTCATTTAGAGGATGTAAGAAGACTGAGCGAATCTCTGGCTTTAAGGAGATTAAAAGGGGGTAAACTTCAGGAAGTTCCTTATGTGGCAGAACCTCAGGTGAATAAGGCTCTGTTAGAGGAGTTTATGCAGAGTTTGATGAGTCAGGTAAGTTTAGAATGTCAGGTGAAAATTGGTCAGGAAAAAAATAGTGCTGATTTTCCAAGTCTGGTAGGGATTAAGGAGATACCTATTGAAATGGGGGTAAATAACTATTCCTCTTATGACCAGTTGATAATCTTATTAGATTATTTGAAAGAATACCCTTTTATCGTGGATTTATTTACCCTGGGAGGGAAGGAGATAAATATTCCAGGCAAACTTAAGCTGAGGATTAAATATTATCTTTCCCCAGGAGGTTCCTAAAGATGCCAGCTAAAGAGTTATTAAAAAACAAAAAGGTCTTTTTAGTTTTTGGCTTAGTCCTTGTTGTGATAATCGGTTTCTTTGCTTTTAAGATGTTATCCGGAGGAGGAGAAGAAGAAGTTAAAACTGAACCCAAAAATAAAAGGACGGTGGAGAGGCCCCAATTAAGAAGAAAACCAGAAAATCAAACTCAGCCAGCGATCCAGACCAAAGAAAGTATCTCTGCGGATAGCTCAGTAAAAGTTGCTAAATCAGACTCGACTCAAAAACTGCTTGGAGAGACTCCTCTTTATCAGATGCTTAAAGCCTGGAGGGATCCTTTTGGAAATGGGAATAGAAGGATCACGGAGTTAGAGGAAAGTATAAAGATCATCAAGATGCAGATAGAATTGCTCAGAGATTCTCTGGAACAGGAGAAGTTAAAAGAAGAGTTAGCTAAAATGAAGAAAGGCTTTAGTCCAGCTCCTGTTTTTACTTCCAAACCAGTATCAAATACTCAGGTGAAAAGTCAAGATAAAATTACGGTAAAAGCTATTCTAATTAGTGATGTTAAAAGGTCAGCTTTGCTTTATATGGCGAGTAAAAAAGCCTGGGTTAAAGTAGGTGATCTTTTTGAAGGATGGTTAGTCTCAGAAATTAATTCTGATAGAGTGGTTCTTACCAGGGACGGAAGAGATCTGATTTTAGGTTATCATCCGGTCCCTTCTTTTGAAGGGGGTAAAAATGAGTAGGTTTTTAAAGTATTTTTTTATATCAGTTTTTATTTCTCTGTTGAGTTTTTCCTGCGCCTCTAAGAACGTTATTCAGGAGGGCTCGCAGAGCCTTCAGCCACTAAAAGCTGAAAAGGTAGCTGAGCTTCCACCGGAGTTAAATCTTCTTCCGGAGATGGAAGGTAAGGTTTTGAAAAACAGATTTTTTTCTTTCTCCGCTAAAGAAACGCCTTTAGAAGATGTCCTGGCCCCCATAGCTTCTGAAGCTGGGTTAAATATAGTCTGGGAGAAAGGGGTGAACCCAAGAGTGCCAGTAACAGTGAGTTTTCAGAATCAGACTCTGGAGGAAGCTCTGGAGACCATATTAAGTACTACCGAGTATCTTTATTCTACCAATAGTCCTTCTCTGCACATAAAACTTTTTGATACCAAGAAATTTGAGGTAGGCGAGGTCCCGAACAAAATAACTTCGAGCATCAATGTAGGTGGTGATGTCTTGGGGACTAATACTGAGATGGGAGGGTTAAGTGGAAGTTTTCAGATATCAGGGAAGACCAATGAAGAGTCGATGGATCTGTGGAAGCAGATAGAGGATGGTGTAAAAAAATTGATTTCCTCTGAAGGAGACTATTTCATAAATAAATTAAGCGGGATAGTGGTGGTTACTGATCGGAAGAGAAATCTAAAAGAGGTAGAGAGGTTTATCAATCAGGTGAAAAATTCCTTGGGTCGCCAGGTGATAATAGAGGCTGAGGTTTTAGAGGTAATCTTACAGGACCAGAAATCTTATGGTATAGATTGGTCTGCTTTGACTTCAGTTTTACTTGATAAGCATAAGATAAATATTGAAGCCAGTCAAAAACTTTCCTTGCCTGGTTCGATTTTACAGCTTAGCGGTTCTACCCCGGATGCTTCTTTTCTATTCAACATCTTAGGGCAATATGGTAAGGTAAAAGTACTTTCTAAACCCAGGTTAAATGTTTTGAACGGGCAGACTGCGATGATAAATGTGGGACAGGTACAAGTTTACTGGGAATTAACCGGCTTACCAGGAGGGGTACAGATAGGACAGCCAGTAATAATCCCTAAACAGAAGACAGCTCTTTTAGGTATGTTGATGGGAGTTACGGCTTTTATATCCTCTGAGGATTATGTAACTTTACAGATTGTCCCTATTGTCACGAATATAAACCAGTGGGAGGAGTTTGAATTTCAGGGGCAAACCTTAAAGGCTCCCATTTTAGATATAAGAGAGGTAAGTACAACCGTAGGGGTAAAAGACGGAGAGAGTGTGATCTTAGGTGGATTAATCACTTCCAAACAGGTAGTAAATCAGAAAAAAGTTCCAATTTTAGGTGATATTCCACTACTGGGATTTTTCTTTAAACGAGATGAGAGAACAGAAATCAGATCAGAGCTGGTAATTGTTTTGACCCCCAAGGTCACTAAATTAAGTTATAAGGAGGAATAAATTGATGAAGCTTATTTATCGTTCCACACCTGAAGAGGAAATTGAAGACAAAAGATTTTCAACTGAAGAATTTGATCTCTCCAGGAAAAAGGAGGGAAAAGAAGGTATTATTCGAGTTGATCTGATCGAAGCTTACCGGGAGTTCTTCGGATTTAAAGAGGAGCCATTTTCGGTAACACCGGATCCAAAGTTTTTCTTCTTCTCCAATTCTCATGCTGAGGCTTTAAATCACCTGAGATATGGGATCTATGAGGGGATGGGATTTACTCTGATCTTAGGTGAGCCAGGCACAGGAAAGACAATCCTCTCGCGCTATTTTATAGAGAAAGGAGGAAACGATCTGAAGATCTCAAGGATTTTTGACCCCAGGGTTTCATCCAGGGAGATGATGATCACCCTTTTGGGTTACTCCTCAGAGCATTATGATAAAGAGGAGGTTTTAACAGAAGGGGAGCTTTTAGAGAGATTAGCCCACCTTCTTTTTAATTTTTACCGGGAGAAAAAAAGGGTTGTCCTTTTAGTAGATGAGGCTCAATCGCTAAAGGATGAGGCACTGGAGGGTTTAAGGTTTTTATCTAATTTAGAGACTCAAAAAGATAAACTCTTGCAAATAGTCCTTTTTGCCCAACCGGAATTTGAGGAGAAGTTAAGGAGCAGAGGTTTAAGGCAATTAGATCAGCGTATCCTGGTTCGCTATCATCTTTTACCTTTTGAACCAGTAGAGATCAAACCCTATATTAAAGCTCAATTAAATATCGCTGGAGGTGATCCAAAGATAAGTTTCACACCGGAGGCTATAAATGAAATATACAGATTATCATCCGGAACACCTCGCCTGGTTAATGCCCTGTGCGAAAGAGCGCTGATGGCGGCGTTTGTGGATAACACCAAAATCCTTTTAGAAAAACATATCCTGGATGGCTCTGAAAGCCTAAAAGGGCTGATTTCTTCGGAGAGTAGGCTTTTAAGCCGGATAGGATCGTTAAAAAGAATGGAATTGGAGAAATTGAAAAATATATGAAACTGATATCAGAGGTTGTAAAAAAGATAGAAGCGGAAAGATCTGAAATAAAAGTACAGACATCTGAGGATGTCATTCCTGTTTTACCGAAAAAAAGAAGAAGAGTATTACCCTTAATTCTGTTTTTGATGGTATTTTTAATGTTGGGAACTGCAGGTTATTTTGTATGGAATATCAAGTTTAAGAATTCCTCTCCTATTATAGCTAAAACAAAGGCGAATTTAGCTGAAAGGATGAAAAAAGTTCGGAGTAAGTCTTTAGCTCAGACTTCTTCGGATCAAAATGCACTTCAAACAGATTCAATGGTCCAGGCATCAGTTGAGGAAAAGGTGGATTCTTCTGCGATCTCAGGTCCAGCTTTAGTTGAAAAAGAAAGTAATCTGGCTGAAAAAAAGGAAGTGTTGAAAACAGAAATTAAGTCCTCTTTAAAAACAGATAAGCCCGTAGCTCAAATCCCGTCTACTAAAATTGAGATGAAGAGTGATATTTCTGCGAAGACTTACAAAAAAGAAAAGCTGAATCCTCCTGAAGTCGTAGCTTCTACACCTGCTCAAAAATTTCAGGATGTAAAAAAAATAGAATCCCAATCGGAGAAGATGATTTTTCAGAAAGAAGAGAGAATGTCCACATCTACAAATCCTGAGATTAAATCACCAGCCCCTAAAGTTGAAAATAAATTGCCTAAGGCTAAAATCTCCCTACCTGATAAGCTGGTTTTATCAACTCCTTCCTCTGAAATGAATTCTAAAACTGAAAATAAGGTTTCGGTTCAAGATAACAGTCAATTGGCGAAGAACTATTTTGACTTCGGGTTGAGCAGTCAGAGATCAGGAAAACTGAAAGAAGCTGAGGAATGCTACCTGAAAGCTCTGGCTCTGGATTCAAGTTTTCATCCAGCCCGTTTGAATCTATCCACAGTCTATCTGGAAGAAGGGAAATTGTTTGAAGCCGAAAACGAACTGAACTACCTAATAAATAAAAAGCCTGCAGATCCAAAGGTTTTGTATAACATTGCATTTTTATATCAGAGGAAAAATGAATTTGAAAAAGCAGATGAATTTTTAAACAAACTATTTATATCAGATCCTAAAAATAGCAATGCCTACTTGCTAAAAGGGAGAAATCTCGAAGTACAAAATAAAATTAGCGAAGCCATAAAAAATTACATAGAAGCTTATCAGATTAATCCAAATGACCCTAAGATTCTTTACTCTCTGGGCAGAGCAAAAGATTTAGCTGGAGAAAAAAATGAGGCTTTGACCTATTATCAGCTTTTTCTTAAAAATTCTTCGGATAAAGACAAAGAGCTGGTAAAAAGCGTTAATCAGAGAGTTAACTATTTGAAATCCACAGGTGGGAAAAATGACTAAATCGCTGGGTGAATTACTTCTGGAATCAAAAATTGTTACACCTAAACAATTTGAGGTTGCTCTCCGTGAACAGAAAAGGACCGGAGAGAAGGTAGGTATTATCTGCGAAAGATTGGGGTTCGTCAATCCGAATGTAATCCTTAAGCTTTTAAGTCAGCAATCTGGAACTACCTATTTTGATTTCAGCATTAATCCGGTAGAGCTTGATGCCATACAGCTTGTACCAGAAAATATTGCACGTGAGTTCAAGCTCATCCCCTCAGAGATAATCGATAAGAAGCTCATAGTAGCAATGGCGAATCCGAACGATATAATGGCTATTGATAAGCTCAGGAAAATTACGAACTTGCAAATAGAGCCACGAATTGCAGCCGAGGAGGATATCTTAGCGGCTATAGATGCTTTTTATGGAATGGGAGCAGCTACAGATAAGATTATCGAGGAGAGCCTGATTCAAACCCTGAGCGTAGAGGAAGTGGAAAATGAAACCCCTCCTTTGATAAAATTGGTTGACGCCATTGTTGCTCACGGGATAAGAGAGGGCGCTACAGATATTCACTTAGAGGTAGATGATAAAGTAGGACGAATCAGGTATCGGATTGATGGTATCCTGGAGCCAGGATTTAGTCTTCCCAAAAAAATATATTCGGCAGCAGTAAGTCGAGTGAAGATTATGGGAAGTATGGATATAACCGAACAAAGGATTCCTCAGGATGGGAGTATCCGTTTTAAATATAATAACAAAGAGGTGGATATCAGGGTCTCCACTTTACCGATTATGCATGGTGAATCAGTGGTTATGAGGATTCTGGCAAAGCCCAGGTTCCTTTTGAGCCTGGACCAGCTTGGGTTCACCGGAGATAATCTGGAGAAATTCAGAAGGCTTGTGCAGAAATCGTTCGGGATGATAATTATAACCGGTCCAACCGGATCTGGTAAGTCGACCACTCTTTATGCGGCATTAAAAACCTTAAATGCTTTAGAGAAGAATATTATCACCTTGGAAGACCCGATAGAATCCCAGATACCCTTAACCAAACAATCCCAGGTTTTAGAAAAGGCTGGACACACTTTTGCCAAAGGTCTGAGAGCCATGATGAGGCACGATCCGGATGTGATCCTCATAGGAGAGATGAGAGATACTGAGACCGCTCAGATGGCTTTCAGGGCTTCTATGACCGGACATTTAGTCTTCTCAACTGTCCATGCTAACACTGCCTCTGCATCCGTGGCTCGCCTTTTAGATATGGGGATGGAGCCATTTATCGTAGCTACATCCTTATTAGCAGTAATTGCCCAGAGACTTTTGCGTAAGATCTGTCCACACTGCAAGGCAACCTATACCCCGAAAGAAGAGGAGCTTGCACCCTATCATTTAGAAAGGCTACAGAAGATGACCCTTTATAAAGGGAAAGGCTGTGAGAAATGTAAATATACCGGCTATAGAGGCAGGATGGGGATTTTCGAGGTTTTAGAGGTAACCCCAGAGATAAATCAGTTAATAGCCCAAAGGGCTACTTCATATGAAATAGAAAAAGTGGCTAAGATAGAATCTATGTTTGAGGATGGGATAAAAAAAGTTTTAGCTGGAACAACAACCTTAGATGAGGTTTTAAGAGTAGCCGGCTAATGGCAGAATATACCTATAAAGCAGTAGACCCGAAGAATAAAGAAGTTAAAGGGGTCTGTCAGGCAAGGAGTTTAGAGGAAGCTGAGGATGTAATCCGTCAGAAAGGATTATACCCGGTTCAGGTTACCAAAAAGGTAGCCAAGAAAGGATTTTCTTTAGCTGGAAAAATACAAAAAAGGGACATTTTATCTTTTACCATTCAGTTACAGTTAATGCTTTCAGCAGGACTGCCTATCTTAAAAGCTTTTTCTAATATTGTTGCTCAGGAGAGAAACCCTAAATTCCGGAGTGTAATTGCAGATGTGGCTAAAAAGATAGAAGCAACCGGAAGTTTAGGGGAGTCTATTGCTTCTTATCCTCAGGTATTTCCTCCTTTTTATATAGGCGCCATAAGGGCAGGTGAATCTGGCGGACATCTGACCGATATAATGCAAGAGTTGGTAGTCTCTATAGAAAGACAGGAGGAATTAGAATCTTCGCTTAAACAAGCGATGATGTACCCGATTTTGATTATGGTGGTTATGTCCGGCGTGGCCGGTTTTTATGCTTTCTATCTTATGCCTAAAATGATGGAGCTGGTAAAAGAGCTGGGAGCACCCTTACCTTTGATCACCAGGGTGATTATGGCTGGCACTGGTTTGGTAAGAGGAACGTGGCTTATCTTTATTCTTTTCTTTATAGGAATTGTAATTGGAATTTTTATCTATTCCAAAACTGAGGCTGGAAAATATAATTTGAGTTTTGTAAAGATAAAATTTCCCCTTTTCGGGCCAGTGGTTCAGAAAACAGTTTTATCAAAATTCTGTCATTACCTTGCATTATTATTGAAAACCGGTTTCGGGCTATTGCCCTCTCTTGATCTGTTAAAAGGGACTATTGGAAATCAAAGCATTATCCATTCAATCGAGGTTATGGAGGAGAGAATTACCAGAGGAGAGTCTCTATCCGAGTCAATGAAAGGGCTTCCTTTTCCTCCTTTTATGGTCAGTATGGTGGCTTTAGGGGAGGAAAATGGGATGGTAGATAAAATGCTTCTCAAGGTGAATGAATATTTTGAAAAGGATATCGAAAGGCTTACCAAAAGGATCCTGACTTTGCTGGAGCCACTAATCTTAATCGGGTTTGGTGGTTTTGCCGCTTTGATTCTACTTTCTACTTTTATGCCACTGTATCAATCTTTCGGATCGATAAAGTAAATATTCCCACATAACACATCTTAGTTTAAGAAAAGTATTTAGCCTTCCATTTTTCTACTATAATCATAACGTCCGACGTTCTGTCCTATTTTGGATCCTCAGGATCAGATGTAATAAAATGTCCGACATAAAGGTTGGGAATTACGAGTTATCTTAATAAGGTGAGTTGGAAATCTGAAGGTTTTCTTATTTAAAAACCTAATCAATTGATTCAGTGAGAAAACATCTTAGTTTGATACTAAAAAACAGGCTGGGATGCCTGTTCTACTTTTTATTGGTTGCATAAACTGGCGGAGAGGGGGGGATTCGAACCCCCGTTCCGCCGTAGGCGGAAAACGGTTTTCGAGACCGTCCCGTTCAACCACTCCGGCACCTCTCCGGCATACAGTTTGGCGTTTGTTAGAAACTCCAATTAACTCTAAACTTTTAATTTATTATAGTCACTTCATTTGAGAAAGGCAACAATTTTTTGTAACTTAAATATAATCTTCTGAGATTATTTAAAAGAGGTTTCTGAAAAACTCATTTTGCGGGGCTGGTCCGCCTCTGGCGGACCACCGGCGTAAGCGTAAGGTGCTGATTTTCAGTCCTAGAGACGGAGACTACGTCTGGCGCCCATACGGGCGGGCGGGCTCGTAGCCACCGTAGGATAGGTCGGGCACCCCTGTCCAATGGATCCATTCTGGACCCGACTTCTATATTCGACTTTTTCAGAGCTCTTAAAAAGAAAGCTTGACAAGGATATATAATTCTATATTATAATAGCTTTTAGGGATGTTGAATAGTGCAAGGTTAGTATTTAAAAAAGACTGACAACTGGCCACTATTCACTAACCACTGCTTTATACGCCGGAGTGGTGAAATTGGTAGACGCGCCGGACTCAAAATCCGGTGAGGCTTAAACCTCGTGTCGGTTCAATTCCGACCTCCGGCACCATAATACAATTTGATGTTTGGAGTTTGTTCGCGTAGCAGTCCCGCCTTTGGCGGGATTAAACCTCTGTAACCGAGCCTTAAAGGCTCGGTTACGCGTTCCTCCAGAGACTATCTGAATGCAGGATCTATTTTTGGTAGCCGCCCTACGGGCGTTTTTGAACTCATCCCCTGTCCCCTTCTCTTAAGAAGAGAAAGGGTGAGTAAGTCCCTCTCTTGCTAAGAGAGGGATTTAGGGTGAGTTATTTTATCGCAACCTGAAGATTGCGGGTGCCTGCTTCTATGATAGGTTCGCCATTGTTTCTTTTCGGGTAGGCACACAGGTCTACTCCTACAGTTATCGCAATAGACTCATCTTTTTTGTTTCTTTATAATCTCCAGCTTTTAATTGATAGAAATATATCCCGGAAGAAATTTCATTCCCTCTCTCATCTTTTCCATCCCAAATAACCTGGTAATTTCCAGGCATTCTCTCAGCGTCCACTAAAGTTCTTACCTTCTGCCCTAAGATATTATAGATAATCAGGGTAGTGTGGATGGGACTATGAACCATGAACTGTGAACCATTTACGGTGAAGGGGATGGTGGTAGAGGGGTTGAAAGGATTTGGGTAATTCTGTCCGAGGGTATAGTTTGGGTTTAATCTTTCTTTTTCATCTTTTACACTGGAGGAGCTTTTGAGCATCAGCTTCGATTCAAAAGGTAAGTAATTATGCTTGATTACCGTCAAATAAATTTCACCTTCTCTTACACCAGCCAATGAGATGGTTAGTTTTCCTTCTGAATTGGTCATACCTGTATAAAGAAGGGTGTCTTTGTAACTAAGGGTAACTTTTGCATCAGATAGAGGTATCTGATTGACATCAACTTCTATATTAATAGTAGAATCGCCAATTATTTTTTCAGAGGGGTAGTTCACCTCAAGCGAACAGGGTATATCAGTCCAGATTTGCATCTCCGGGTCACCCAAGAGGTTATGCCCGTAATTCAGGTCCCTATAAATTGAATAAGCTGTTTTTGAGAAAGCTTCAGCTATTCCAATATGATGTTCATATTCAGGTTTGAAAAGGTTTTTCATAAATTCATCTGCTAACTTATATGAAGTTGAGACCCATCCCCAGCGAGAATATCCTAAAAAAGCAACTGCTCCCTTGTCTTTTTCTACTAAAAATCTTTTTCCGATGCAGGGTGGGGTTCCTAAAGATAGTTCAGTTGCTACATCTAAGGCGGTTTGATTGCAAGAAATAGAATATAATATTCCTAATTTATTGGCGTTATTTAGGTAATTCAGATGACCATTGCCATCTTCCGTTCCGGAATCTGATAAAACATAATATTTAGGCCACTGGTTTATAAGATTGGAGCTGGCTATGAAACCATTAGATTTTCCATGGGCAAATACCCCGATTATTCCCCAGCCCTGGTTTAAAATATCTATACATTTGGACCCGGATGGATTAGTAGGGTTTTCAGCATTTCCTGAAGGTGATTCCACCAAGCTCCACAAGTCCTGATTAAAGCTCTGGTCAACTTTCTGTGAAACTAAAGTATGCTGACCAACTGAATCCCAATCCCTCATCTGGTCAGAGCTTATCCATATAGTTTTTTTGAGATATGAAAAATCGCCTGAGCCAGGGTTTTTCTCATAATTAATTATTTTCTGGACAAAAGTTTCTGCTTCTTCTTTAGTTTTTACCGGTGCCCTGCCCACAAATAGCTCCGGGAAAAGATCAGGGGAATCATCAACTGGCTCGCCGTAAATTCCGTCTTGATCTTTGTCCCATTCACCATCTAAATCTGCATAATAAAGGTCACAGATCTGTAAGCTGGTTACTGGTATAGAGGAAGAGCTATTAGCATGATAGGCATATCTAAAGGGGATAACCTCTCCATCTCCACCCAAAAGAACCCACAAAAGACCTTTTGGATAAGTCTGGATTAGAAAATTCCTTATTTTTTCCTGGGTGTCTACACCACTATAGTAGTTTTCTATGCTGTCCAAAGTAATCAAAGATGCTCTTAATCCCTTTTGAGTCTTCCATTCAATAAGAGGAGTAAATGAGTTTTTCAGTTCTTCTGAAGTAATTAATAGGTAAATTGGTTGTTCTGAAATCTGACTGGAATATTCACGAAAAGAAGGGTATGAGATAAGCTCTTCAGAATTAAATAGAATATCTGAAAGAAAGCTCTTATGAAAGTTTGTTCTTTTTTCTGATATAGGTTTATTGTAGGGTAAAATACTGTCTTTCAAAATAATCTTCAGCTTTAAACTCTTGTGTAAAATAAGGTTCTGAGATTCCGGAAGGTATTCTAAAGGATATAAAGCCAATGTTACAATAGAATTTCCATCCAGGAAACCTTTGTTTATAATCTCAACCGTCTCTTCCGGATAGGGTTTTTCAGAGAAGTAAATCAAGCTATCTATCTCAAATATATTTTCTAGGGGAGTTCCATCGGTTTTTTCCTTTCTTTGAGAAGGAAAAATCAAAAATTTGCCTGGGAGTTGCTGGCTTTCTGTCTCGTAGATTATAGTATCAATATCTTTATATTCAGGGATTAAGAAGTTTAATATCCTTAAAGGTAATTGGGGTTTACCTTCTATTTCCAGATTTTCACCATTTTTTATCTGAATGTAATCAAAACTCTCTTTTTTTTGAAAATTAAGCTCTTCCTCAGAGAAATTTACCTGATAGATTAATTCAGAAAAGGAAAAAGAGGGTAAAATTAGAAGGAATACCCAGCCTAAAAAGAGCTTTTTGATCAAAAAACATTCCCCCTCTAAGAGCTTTATGAGTTATTAACAAGGTAAAGGCAAAAGGCTTGCCATAGAATAACGAAAGAAAATAATCAAAAGACTTTTATATTCTGTTTCAGGAGAAGGAGTTGAAATTTTGAAGATTTTTAGGGAGTAAATCTGAATCAAGATATAGTGGGGGAAACCCTATAAATAGTGGTAGCTTTCCAATACTGAAATCTTCAAAAAAAATTTTTAGAATTTCTAATTTTTTTCTTGACAAAAAATGTAGCTAAGATATATTGGGGCAAGTTGTGGGATATTGTGGCAAATTTTTTTTCTTAAAAATCAATAAAAAATAAAAATGCCCTACACTAAAGACTCTTACCAGCACACAATTGACCATAAAGGGAGGGTCAGCCTTCCTGCGAAATTTAGAAAAGCAAATAGCTCAACCCAGTATGATACCTATAAGATAACTGTTGGTTTAGAAGGGTGTCTGGCAGTCTATTCAATGGATGAATGGGAGAAGTTTTTAGAAAGACTGGGTAGCCTTCATTCGAACCCAAGCGATGTCCGGTTTTACCAGAGGATGATCTTCTTCAATGCTTGCGAATCACAGTTAGATAAACAGGGGAGGATAACTATTCCTCAGGAGCTATTAGCCAAGGCTAAAATCGAGAAAGATGTTCAGATCATCAAGATGATGGACCGAATCGAGCTCTGGAATCCTAATTCTTTCCAGGAGTATTTAGAGAAGAAGAAGAAAACTATTGAGGAGATCGTGGAAGAAGTTGGAGGTTAAAAAGCTATCTATCACAAGCCGGTTCTCAAAGAGAAGGTGATAGAATATTTAATCACCGATAAGTCTGGAACATATATAGATGCAACTTTAGGGTGTGGAGGACATTCTGAAAGGATTTTAGAAGAGCTGAATGAGGAAGGAAGGCTCTTAGGGATAGATAAGGATGAAGATTCCTTAAAGATTTCCCAGAAAAGGCTGAGGAGGTTTGGAAAGAAGATAAGTTTTTTTCAGCAAAGCTATAGTCAAATCCCTGAGCTTTTAATAAGTTTAAAATTGGAAAAAATTGATGGGATTCTTTTTGATTTAGGAATTTCCTCCTATCAATTAGATGACCCGGAAAGGGGTTTTAGCTATTCTTCAAAGGGGCCATTAGATATGAGGTTTGACCTGAACGAAGGTAGAAAAGCAGAAGAAGTGGTGAACGAATATCCGGTTGAAAAACTGAACCAGATCTTTAAAGAATATGGGGAGGAGAGATTCTCTAAAAGGATAGCTCAGGCAATTGTGCAGAATAGAAGGGTCAAAAGGATTGAAACTACTCAGGCATTAAAGGATATAGTGAGGAGTATCTTAAAAACAAGGTATGATCTTAAAACCCTTTCCCGGATCTTTCAAGCTCTGAGAATTGAAGTCAACCAGGAGCTTTCTGAATTGAAAAAGGGTTTAAAAGAAGGAATCGAAGCTCTTTCCTCTGGTGGCAGGATCTGTGTGATCTCCTATCATTCTTTAGAGGATAGGCTGGTCAAAAATAAATTCAATGAGCTTTCAAAAGGATGTAGTTGCCCTCCTGATTTTCCAGTCTGTGTCTGCGGAGGGAAGAAAACTCTACAAGTTTTGACCCGCAAACCAGTTATCCCGGAAAAAGAGGAGATAAGAGAAAACCCGCGAGCAAGGAGTGCCAAGCTCAGAGCGGCTGGGGAAATAGCTTAGTCCGCTTCAGGCGGAAAGAAAGGAGACTTTTGTCAGAACTAAATTTCTTTTTTCATCCCAAGACCTATAAGAAACGAATTAGAAAATATCCTCATAAAATCTTTTTTCTAATCCTTTTACTGCTAATAGGTTTTTCAACCCTTTATGTCTGGCAGAGGGTTATGGTTATAAAGCTTTTAAGGGAGATTGAAGAGCAAAAATTACTTTTAGCTCAAGAAGAGAAAAAATATAAATATCTGAACTTAGAAATAACAGAGCTTAGCTCCTTTGAAAGGATTGAGAAGATCGCTCAGAATGAGTTTGGACTTATCCACCCTCCGAGGGAACAGATCGTCCTGGTAGATGAGAAACAGTTTAACCAATCATCTCTACCGGGCAATATCTGGGTAAGACTCAGGAACTTAGGTGAAAAACTATACCCTTTCGAAAAGAAGGGGTTACAGGCTAAAGAGATAAAACATGACCTCTAAGAAGAAGATAGAACTTAAAAGAAGAAGCACAATCCTTTTTCTTCTTACTATTTTATTTACGCTGGTGATATTCTTGCGTCTTTTTTATTTTCAGGTGCTCAGAAGTAAACAGATCCAGAAGATCGCCACCAGGCAGCAGGAGGTCCGATTAAAGTTAGAAGCAAAACGGGGGGTGATCTATGACCGGAATTTAAAGCTTTTAGCTTTTAATCTACCAGCTGAGTCGTTTTTTGCGGTGCCGGATAGTATCTCTAACAAGAATCTGGTAGCAGGAAGATTCTCTAATTCAACTGGCAAAACTTATGAGCAATTAAGAAGCTCTTTTAACCAGGAAGGAAAGAAATTTGCATGGCTTAAGAGGAAGTGTGAGGAAGAAGAGGCTTTAAAGATAAAAAGCTGGGATTTAAAAGGGGTATATATCCAGGCAGAGACCAAGAGAAGTTATCCCTGTTTTCCTTTAACTTCGGACCTTATAGGTTTTGTGGACATAGACAATAAAGGGTTAGCTGGCATAGAATATCAATATGACCAGATCCTTAAGGGTAAAGATGGGGAGGGGCTTTTTCAAAAAGATGGCTGGGGAAACTCCTATCAGATAAAAAATTATCCACTGGTATATCCGCAGAGCGGGAAAAGCCTGGTGTTAACTATCGATTTAGATCTTCAGGCAAAATTAGAAGAGGAACTGAAGAATTCAGTTGATCTTACCAAATCGGAAGCAGGCTCAAGTATCCTTATGAATCCAAATACCGGGGAGATTTTAGCTATGGCTTATGTTTCAAGAGAGAATTCTCAAGGTAGATATAATGACCTGAGGGTCAAAAATAAGGTGGTGTGTGATAATTTTGAGCCTGGCTCAACTTTTAAAATAGTTACAGCCGCAGCCGCACTGGAAAAAGGGATAAAAAAACCTGAAGACCGCATCTTTGCAGAGATGGGAAAATTTAAGATCGGGAAAAGGTTTATCCATGATATTCATGAATATGGATGGCTTACCTTTAAAGAGTGCGTGGTCTTCTCCAGTAACATCGGGATGACAAAGGTAGCAATGGAGGTTGGAGAAGAATCACTTTTTGACTATGCTAAAAGATTAGGATTTGGTGAGAAGACCGGGATAGACCTGCCTGGAGAAGCCCAGGGAATTTTACCTGCTCCTGGAAAATGGTCTAATATTACCCTGGCAACTTTTGCCATAGGGCAGGGATTCTCTATTACTCCCCTGCAGCTTATAAGAGCTTATTCAGCCATTGCCAATGGCGGGTTTTTAATAAAACCTTACGTGGTCAAAGCAATTCTGGATGAGGAGGGGAAAACGATACAGGAGTTTCATCCTACAGTTATAAGAAAAGCGTTAGAGCCTAAAACATCATATCTTCTAACAGACTTCCTAAGGGGAGTGGTCAATGAGGGGACAGCAAGTACAGTCCAGATCGAAGGAGTTGATATAGCTGGCAAGACTGGCACAGCTGAAAAGCCGAGAGTTGGTGCACGAGGATATGAAAAAGATAAATATATAGCTTCATTCGTTGGGTTCTTTCCAGCAGAAAATCCTCAAATTGTCGGGCTTATAATTTTAGATTCTCCAAAAGGATTGCATTATGGCGGTCAAACTGCGGCGCCAGCTTTTAAAAGGGTTACCGAGAAAATTATACCAGGTCAGAATATAGTTTTTGAAAGTGGGAGAGGAAAATCTAATGTTGGACCCTCAGGAGTGGAGTTCTCTTATGCAGTTGTATCCAAACAGAAGCCTATAGATAACATAAACAGGGATAAAAATCTAAATAGAACTTTGTCAGAGGTTCCTCCATATATTGAAAAGGCAACGCCTACGGGTCAAGATTCGGAGCTTAATCTTGCGGAATGTAACAAAACGAATGGTTCTATAAAAATTATGCCAAAAGTGACAGGGTTTACTGTCAGAGAAGCAGTAAAGTTACTTGGCTCTCATTCCATCCCCTTTAAAATAGAAGGGAGTGGTAAGGTGAAAAAACAGATACCTTCACCAGGAACTAAACTTGTGCAAGGAGAAACCTGTTTTCTGGAGTGTAAAACAGATGATTAAGTTAAAGACTCTTATAGATACCCTGCCGCAAAAGGAGATTTACGGTGATATTGAATGTGATATAAATAAATTAGAATATGATTCCAGAAAAATAGAAAAAAATGACCTGTTTTTCGCTATCACTGGTTTTGAGCAGGATGGACATAAGTATATTAACTCAGCCATCAAAAAAGGAGCCATAGCCTGTATCTTAGAGAGAAAAGGGAACTATCCTTTAAAAGCCCAGGTTATTGTAAAAAATACGAGAGAAGCTTTAGCCCTTCTTTCTGCTTTATACAATGATAACCCTTCTTATAAAATGAAAGTTATTGGCATTACCGGAACAAATGGTAAGACCACCACCACCTATATGTTGAAATCTATCTGGGAAAATTCTGGGGAAAAAACAGGTTTAATCGGGACCATAGCTCATTTCATAGGAGAAAAGAAGATTCAAGCTCTTACTACAACCCCGGAATCACTTGATCTACAGAGGATGTTTTCTGAGATGCTTAAAAAAAAGGTTAGCTCAGTGGCTATGGAGGTTTCTTCCCATTCTTTAGTTTTAGGTAGGGTTAAAATGATAGATTTCGATGTAGCTGTCTTTACTAACTTAAACCCGGAGCATTTAGATTTTCATAAAGATATGAAATCATATAAAGAAGCTAAAGGGATTCTATTTCAGAGCTTGAAGGAGGATGCTTATGCTGTTATAAATATTGATGACCCGGAGTGGGAATATTTTTACCGGATAACTAAAGCAAAGAGAGTAACTTATTCATTTAAAAATAAGAATGCTGATTTCCATTTTAAAAATTCTTTACCATACAATTCAGGTTATAAGCTGGACATTTCTACCCCATCCGGACACTTAGAAATAGATCTAAAAGTTTTGGGTGAAGTAAATATTTATAATGCGTTAGCTTCAATAGCCTCTGCTTTTGTCACCGGAACAAGTCTAGAAAAGATCAAAAAAGGTTTAGAGAACTTCTCCGGTATTAAAGGAAGATTAGAGCAAGTAGATCTGGGTCAGGGTTTCAAAGTGATAATCGATTATGCTCATACTCCATTTGCTTTTGAAAATTTACTGCAGACTCTAAAAAAGATGACTAAGGGTAAGATAATCTTTGTGTTTGGATGTGGAGGGGATCGGGATAGAACCAAAAGAGGACCTATGGGGAGAACCGCAAGTCAGTTTTCAGATCACCTTATCCTTACAACTGATAATCCCAGAAGTGAGGATCCAGAAGAAATAATTCAGGAGATCTTAAATGGTGTTATCGATAGGTCTAAGGTAGATGTAATCCTGGATAGAAAAGAGGCGATAATTTCTGCGTTAAGAAAAGCTGAAAAGGATGATACGGTGGTCTTGGCTGGTAAAGGGCATGAGGATTACCAGGTTGTTGGTAAGGAGAAATTCTATTTTAATGAAAGAGAGATAGCAGAAGAAGAGTTAAAAAGATTAGGCTACGTCTATGATAGAACTAAGGTATAAAGAGCTTTTAAAAATAGTTAAGGGTAAGCCTTTCCCTGAAAAACCCTTAGAAGATTTTAAAATTAATGGAGTCTCTATTGATTCCAGGAAGGTAGAGCCTCAGAATCTTTTTATTGCCGTAAAAGGGGAGAGGTTTGATGGGCATAATTTTGTTAAAGATGCTCTGGATAATGGTGTATCCTGTGTTATCTTAGCTGAAAAAAAATTTTCCGAGAAAGAAAGACAGACCTTCTCTTCCACTTCAGAGAAAAGGGCAGTCCTGGTTGAAAATACCAGAACTGCCCTGCAGGATATTGCTAAATGGTATCGGGATAAGTTCAAACTCAAAGTTGTGGGTATAACCGGAACGAATGGAAAGACCACTACCAAGGAAATGATAGCAGAGATCCTATCAAAAAAATATAAAGTTTTGCGCTCCGAGAAAAGCTTTAATAACCAGATAGGTGTACCCTTAACTTTACTAAAACTTACTCCAGCAACTGAAGTCTTAGTTTTGGAATTGGGGATGAATCAACCCGGGGAGATAGGTATTCTTACCAGAATGGTGAAGCCGGATATTGGACTGATCACCAATATCGGTCCAGCTCATTTAGAATTTATGGGAAGCTTAGAGAATATCGCTCGGGCAAAATTTGAGCTTTTAGAAAATATGGATGAAAAAGGGATAACTATTCTAAATGCAGATGACCCCTATCTCTTTGAAAGAGCTAAAAAAGAGGAGAAGAAAGTCTATACCTTTGGTCTGGAAAGAAAAGCCGATTTTATTGCGGAAAAGATTATGCGAAACGGTAATGGCTTTTTCTCTTTTTCGGTTAACAGCTCAATTCCGATTAAACTTAAGCTTTTAGGTAAGCATAATTTATATAATGCCTTAGCCGCATTCTCCGCAGGTTCAATCTTGGGGGTAGAAAAGGAAAAGATAAAAGAAGCCCTGGAAAATTATACTCCGTTTGAGCTGAGGATGGAATTGGCTGAGATAGATAGAATAAGAATCATAAATGATGCCTATAATGCTAATCCTTTCTCTATGGAAAAAGCTTTAGAGACCCTACGGGGGATTAAAACAGATGGGAGAAAGATAGCGGTCTTGGGTGATATGCTGGAGTTAGGTGAAAAATCTTTTGAGTTTCACAAAAATATCGGGGAGAAAGTAAAGGAATGTGGTATTGATTACCTTTTTACCTTTGGAGAGCTTTCCTTAGCTATTGCTCAGGGGGCTTTAGAAAAAGGCTTTGAGAAGAAAAATATATTTTCTTTTCAGGATAAAAAAGGGCTTTTGGAAAATCTTTTAGAGATAATAAAACCTGGTGACTTAATTCTTTTCAAAGGTTCCAGGAAAATGGGATTGGAAGAGATAGTAAATAATTTGAAAAAACTATATCCGGTCCTACGGATCCGTCCGCAGGATTAAAAAATAAAATGCTTTATCACCTGTTATATCCTTTGAGTCAAAATATCAGTTTTTTTAATCTGTTTAAATATATAACCTTCCGCACGGCCTATGCTACTATTACCGCACTTTTATTGAGTCTGATTCTAGGACCTTATTTTATTCGCAAGCTGAAGGAGAAGCAGGTTAAGGAGAAGATAAGGGCAGAGGGGCCAGCATCCCATCTGACGAAGGAGGGGACGCCAACTATGGGTGGACTGATTATCCTTTTTTCAGTTGTGCTACCCACTGCCCTTTGGGCTGACCTTACTAATCGTTATATTCAAATGATACTTTTAACCACTATCTGGATGGGGTTGATCGGGTTTATGGATGATTATCTCAAAGCCATAAGGCATCAACCTAAGGGGTTGGTGGGTAGGAAAAAGTTAGTCGGGCAAATAAGTTTAGGATTAATCTTAGGCGCTCTTCTTTATTTTTTCCCTCCCTCTCATAATTTCGACACTGCTACTGAGATCCCGTTCATTAAAAACTACTTCTTGGACTTCGGGATTTTATATATCCCTTTTGTTGTGCTGGTTTTGACCGGTTCCTCCAATGCGGTTAATTTAACAGACGGATTGGATGGGTTAGCTATAGGTTTGACCGGTCTATGCGCTATTGCCTTTGCCGGCATAGCCTATGTCACAGGTAGAACCGATTTCTCCAGATATTTAGGTATAACTTATTTAGAAGGAAGTGGTGAGTTAACCATTTTCTGCGGGACTTTAATCGGGGCAGCTTTAGGCTTTTTATGGTTTAACTCTTATCCAGCAGAAGTATTTATGGGAGATACAGGAGCTTTAGCCTTAGGAGGTTCATTAGGAATTATAGCTGTAATGGTGAAGAAGGAGTTACTATTGGTGATAGTAGGAGGGGTGTTTGTGGCAGAAGCTCTTTCAGTCATTTTGCAGGTGAGTTACTTTAAGTGGAGTAAAGGTAAAAGAATTTTTAAAATGACACCACTTCATCATCATTTTGAGCTTTCAGGCTGGAAAGAGCCTAAGGTGGTGATTAGATTCTGGATAGCTGGAGCTATATTTGCGCTTTTGACGTTAAGCACGTTAAAGATAAGATAAAAAAAAGGTTCAAAGGATGAAATCGGAATGCATCAGCCTGTCAAATTTGACCTTGAGGTCGAATTTGACCTTGAGGCTGATGCTTTGAAAAAGCAAGAGCAAGCTCTTGCACTCCAGAAAAAAGGATAAGGGTTTGCGGGGAGAAATTGAAAGTTCTGTGTGATAGAAGAGAGGTTTATGTGAGAGCGGATCGGGTTAGAGGTAAAAAAGTCTCAATTTTTGGAATGGCTCGTTCCGGGATGGTAATAGCTAAGCTTTTAAAGAGCTTAGATGCTCAAGTTTTCATTACTGAAAAGAAAGAAGAGGAAAATCTATCCTCTGAGATTCTGGAGCTGAATAGATCAGGTATAGAATATGAAACAGGCGGGCATACCCAGAAGGCAATCGATTACCAGGATTATCTGGTTATAAGTCCGGGTATCCCTGCAGATCTTCCCATATTAGTTGAAGCTCAAGAAAAAGGGATTCCGATTTTCTCAGAGATCGAAGTGGCTTTCTGGCTAACGGAAGCACAAGTTGTCGGTATCACCGGCTCAAATGGTAAAACTACTACCACTACTCTGGTAGGTGATATATTTAAAGAGGATGGTAGAGAATGCAAAGTGGCGGGCAATATTGGAGTTCCCTTTTCAAGCGTGGTTCAGGAGGTCTCCAGTAGAGGTATAATCGTCTTAGAAATTTCCAGCTTTCAGTTAGAAAAGATTGAGGAGTTCAGCCCTAAAGTCTCGGCCATTTTAAATATTACTCCGGACCATTTAGACCGTTATCCTGATTTGAAAAGTTATACCGATGCAAAATTGAGACTCTTAGAGAATCAAACTGAAAAGGATTTTGTAGTTTTGAACTGGGATGATCCGGTAACCTCGAAGCTGGCACCCCTTTCCAGAGCAAAGAGTTTATTTTTCAGCACTAATAGCGAATTAAAAGTAGGCTCTTATGTGAAAAATGGAAACTTGGTTTTTCAGCTTAATGGGAAACTTGAGGAGATAATTCCAGTTGAGGATATAGGTATAAAAGGTCCTCATAACCTTGCTAATTCTGCGGCGGCCTGTGCCATCTGCGGGGTTTTTGGTGTAAAGAAAGAGTCTATGGAAAAAGCTTTGAGAAGTTTCAAAGGGGTGGAACACCGCTTAGAGGAAGTAGCTATAATCGACCAGATAAGATTTGTCAATGATTCAAAGGCTACGAATGTAGATTCTGTTTTTTATGCTCTGCAAAGTATAAAAGAACCAATTTACCTTATTGCCGGTGGCAAGGATAAAGGTGGGAATTTCGATAGATTGAGGGAACTAGTTCAGAAAAAGGTAAAAGGTTTGATATTGTTGGGTCAGGCTAAGGAGAAAATTAAGAATGCTTTAGGAGACCTGGTTCCTACTTATTTAGTTGATTCTATGCAGGAAGGGGTGGAATTAGGGTTTCAGAAAGCAGAAAAAGGTGATTGTGTTCTTCTTTCGCCTGCTTGCGCCAGTTTTGATATGTTTAAAGACTATGAAGATAGGGGCAGGGTTTTTAAAGTTGCAGTCCTGAATCTGAAAGGGAAAAAAGAATGACTGATCGTTCCAAGCCAGATTTTATGTTGCTTTTCATTATCCTGATACTGGTTTTCCTGGGGATGGTGATGATCTATTCAGCTTCTGCCATACTGGCTGATTTTAAAATGAAGAAAGATAGCACGTTTTTTTTGATAAGACAGTGTATCTGGATAATAATTTCCTCTGCTGTTTTCTTCGTGTTTTTAAAGATGGATTATCACAGGCTTGAAAAAATTTCGTATGTTTTTCTTTTCTCATCTTTAGCCTTTTTAGTTCTGGTCCTGTTCCAGAGTGCGACCAAGGGGGTACATAGATGGTTCAGGATTGGCCCGATCGGGTTTCAACCCAGTGAATTTTTCAGACCTTCATTTATCCTCTATATGGCTTTTACCCTGGTTAAGAAAGGGGAGAAGATTAAACAGTTCAAGCATCTGGCTGTGCCTTTTTTAATTGTTTTAGGAACAGCTACTTTACTTATCCTGAAAGAGCCACATTTAGGAGGGGTCTTCACTTTAGTCTTAAGCTCTTTGGTTCTACTTTATCTTTCTGGAGCAAAGTTAAAACATCTTTTAGCCCTGACCTTACCAGTTCTGGTCTTGGGGATTTTATTTGTGCATTTTACCGGGTATGAAAAGGATAGATTGATTGATTATGGTAAAGCTCTTAGAGACCCACTCAAGGGTAGTTATCAGCTCAAGCAAGCAGTTTTGTCTTTAGGGAATGGCGGATTAACCGGGGTGGGGCTGGGTGAGGGGAGACAGAAGCTCTTTTTCCTGCCGGAACCTCATACCGATTTTATCTTAGCAACTATCGGTGAAGAAGGAGGGTTTTTCTGGGTCTCTGGAGTTATAATCTTATTTTTCCTTTTAGTCTGGAGAGGAGCTCAGATAGCCCAGCGTGCACCAGACCTTTTGGGATATTATTTAGCCTTTGGCTTGACCTTTACCATTTTCGTTAATTTTCTAATAAATAGTGGAGTGGTCCTGGGTTTATTACCCACTACCGGCATACCAATGCCATTTTTAAGCTACGGAGGTTCTTCTCTTCTTTTCAATCTGGCCGGCGTGGGGATAATCCTGAATGTATCCAGACAAAGAGGTTTTAAAATCTATCGTAGGTTATGGTAAAATTGATTTTGGCTGGAGGAGGTACCGGAGGGCATATCTATCCAGCAATTGCAATAGCAAATGAATTTAAGTTCAGGTTTCCGGACTCTGATATACTTTTTGTAGGAACGAGGAAGGGCTTAGAAA
Organism: uncultured Ignavibacteria bacterium; assembly: GCA_964570765.1. Classification (GTDB taxonomy): domain Bacteria; phylum Zixibacteria; class MSB-5A5; order MSB-5A5; family RBG-16-43-9; genus CAZMZF01. Next base: position 116,077 of record CAZMZF010000003.1, on the reverse strand, counting down.
AGGAGCTGGTTTCAAAGAATAATTTTAAATTGGAATTTATCTCGGTTAGAGGACTGACCCGATCTTTAAAAAAGGAGCTTTTGGTTTTACCTTTATTCCTGGTCAAAAGTCTTTTAGAATCAAGGATGGTTATTAAAAAATTCAATCCTGATATGGTGATTGGAACTGGTGGATATGTTAGTTTACCAGTTGTATTAATGGGATGTCTTATGGGGAAAAAGACTATAATTCAGGAACAGAACTCCTACCCGGGTTTATCTACCAGGATTTTGTCCTTAATAGCTGGTCGGGTTTTTCTATCTTACCAGAACTCAACCAGATATTTTCTTTTCAAGAAAAAACTTAAAGTATCAGGAAACCCGATCAGGAAGGAGATATTTTCAGGAAATAAAGAAGAAGGACTGAAAAAATTCAAATTAGAACCTAATAAAAAAACGGTCTTTATCTTTGGTGGTAGCCAGGGGTCAAAAAATATAAATAAAGCTATAAAAGAGGGGATGGAGTATTTAAAGAAATATGAGAACCTGCAGTTTCTCTGGCAAACAGGAAGCAAGGATTTTGAAGATATAAAAGATTTTATGAAAAGTATAAATTTAACTTCAACTGTTCTGCCGTTTATCCAGGATATGGCTTCTGCTTATGCGGTCTCTGATCTTTTAGTTTGCCGGGCTGGGGCTTTGACCTTAGCTGAGGTAACTGCCTGCGGTAAACCAGTAATTTTGATCCCTTATCCTTTTGCCACGGCTGATCACCAGAGATATAATGCTTTGTCTTTAAAGGAAAAAGGGGCGGCTGAGGTGATTTTAGAAAAAGAGCTTAAAGGGGAAAATTTAGCAGAATTGATTGTAGAGTTAATAAGAGATGAGAACAGGTTAAAGGAGATGTCAAATAATGCAAAGATGTTAGCAAAACCTCTGGCAACTTCTCAAATCGTGGATGAGATGGTAAGGCTATTAAATAGATAGTATATGTGTAGGGGCGGGTTTTAAGCCCGTTCCTACAAAAGATAGCGACCCTAAAAGGGTCGCACTACGAAAAATAATAATAGATGGTAAGATTCAAAAAGGTAAAAAAACTTCATTTCGTGGGAATAGGGGGGACCGGGATGTGCGGGATTGCAGAAATACTCTGGAATCTCGGGTATATTGTCACTGGGTCGGATATGAAAAGCTCTGAATCGACTGAGAGATTAGAAAAGTTAGGGATTGAAATCTTTTTAGAGCACAAAAAAGAAAATGTGAAGGATGCAGATGTTTTAGTGATTTCCTCAGCAGTTAAGGACTCAAATCCTGAGGTAATCTTTGCTAAAGAGAACAAGGTTCCGGTGATAAGAAGAGCGGAGATGTTAGGGGAGTTGATGAGGATGAAGTACGGCATCGGAGTTGCTGGAACTCATGGTAAAACAACTACAACTTCTATGATCGGTCATATTTTGACAGAAGCAGGTTTAGACCCGACTATTATAGTAGGAGGAAGGGTAAAAAGCTTAGGGAGTAATGCGAAGTTAGGTCAGGGAGAATATTTAGTAGCAGAAGCAGATGAATTCGATCGCTCCTTTTTGCGCCTTACACCAACTATAGCAGTGGTAACCACTTTAGAAGCTGAGCATTTAGATTATTATAAAGATTTAGAGGAGATAAAATCGGTCTTTACAGAGTTTGTCAATAAAGTTCCATTTTATGGTAGTGTGATTCTGTGCTTAGATGAGGCGACAATTCAGGAGATAATGCCGAGGATTGAAAGACCTATAGTAACTTATGGACTTGTCCCACAGGCAGACCTGGTGGCTCATTCTATCCAGTTTTCTGAGAGTAGAAGCTTTTTCAAAGTAAGAAATAGAGATAAGGATTTAGGGGAGATTTCACTTCTGGTTCCCGGAATTCACAATGTTAAAAATTCTTTAGCCGCACTCTGTGTAGGGTTGGAACTTGAAATTCCCTTTGAGAAGATGAAGAAAGCTCTGTCTGAATTCAAAGGGGTTAACCGAAGGTTTGAAATAAAGGGTGAAATAGACGGGGTGATGCTGGCGGATGACTATGCTCATCATCCCACAGAGATAAAGGCTACACTTAAGGCGGCAAGAGATGGATATAAAAAAAGGATAATCGCTATCTTTCAGCCTCATCTTTATTCCCGGACCAAAGATTTTTATAAAGAATTTGGCAAATCTTTTTTCGATTCAGACCTCTTGATTGTTACCGATATCTATCCAGCCAGGGAAGAACCCATAACCGGGATAACAGGTGAGCTTGTGGCAACAAAAGCTAAAGAATACGGACATAAGGAGGTTTTCTATATCCCTCGTAAAGAGGAAATAATTCCGTTCCTTTTGAAAATCTTAAAGGAAAATGATCTGGTAATAACAATGGGAGCCGGGGATATTTACAAGATAGGTGAAAATCTTATTTTAGAATTGAAAAAGAAAGGGAAATGAAAAAAATATCATTAATAGGGATTTTAGCTCTCATTTTTCTATGGGTAAGGACAATGGAACTTTTCCTTACGCACTCATCCTGGTTTGAGCTTAAAGTTCTTAATATATCCGGGAATGAAGATTTAAGCAAAGATGAGGTTTTAAAGCTTTCTGGAGTAAGATTGGAAAGGAACATTTTCAGGATAAATTTAAAAGATATAGAAAAAAGGATTGAAAAGGATCAGAGGGTTAAATCGGTTGAGGTTAAAAGAGTTTTCCCTCAAAAGATTCAGGTAAAAGTCCAGGAGAAAAAACCGGACCTTCTGGTGAATCTAAAACTTTCACCTAAGCTGTATGGACTTTCGGTGGATGGAGAAATTATTCCCTTGAAAGATAGTTTCAGTTATGATCTGCCCCTGATCAACGGGATTAAGTCCCAAGGATTTAAGCCTTATTCTCGAATAGAAGATGCGGAGATCCAGACAGCATTAACTTTTTATAAAATCGTTAAAAAAGAAAAACCTTCATTTCTTGAGAAGATCTCGGAGATGAATTTAGAGGATAAAGATAATTTAGTGGTCATCATAGTAAAAACTGGCACTAAAATATTTTTTGGAGCTGGTGATTTTCAAAAGAAGTTTAAAAGGTTTATCTGGCTAAATAAAGATTTAGTTTTTGATGGGTATAAAGGTATAGATTTAAGATTTAAAGACCAGGTTATTTTTAAAGGAGTAAACCCGGTTAGATAAGTTTACAAATTCTTAAGGGTAAAAAGAAAAGCCTTTAAAAGAAGTCGATAATCCGCCTCAGGCGGGATTCGGCTCGTAGAGAGGTAGGCTATGGGAAAAGATAATATCGTGGCAGGTCTGGATATAGGCACAACCAAAATTGCAGCCGTGATCGGGGAGATAGGAGAAGAAGAGGAGGTAAAGATCGTAGGGCTGGGAACAGCTCCGGCTGAGGGTTTGAAACGGGGTGTGGTGGTGAACCTGGAGCAGACGGTTAACTCGATTATCAAGGCAGTGCAGGATGCAGAGCTAATGGCTGGAGTAAAGGTTGAAGCAGTTTATGCTGGAATAGCAGGAGACCATATTCGCAGTATTAATAGCCGAGGTGTAATAGCGGTAACCAGACCGGACCGGGAGATCAATCAGGCAGAGATCGACAGGGCCATAGAAGCGGCGAAAACTGTGGCTATCCCGATGGAAAGGGAGATAATCCATGTCCTTCCTCAGGAGTTTACTGTGGATGACCAGTCTGGAATAAAAGACCCTAAGGGGATGGGTGGGACGAGATTAGAAGTAGAAGTCCATATTGTTACTGGCTCAGTTACCTCTGCTCAGAATATTCACCGGAGTATAAAACGAGCTGGGTATGAACTTCAGGATTTAGTTTTAGAACCCTTAGCCTGTAGTCAGGCTCTCCTTACCCCGGAAGAGATAGAATTAGGTGTAGCACTTATAGATATTGGTGGTGGAACCACCAATGTAGCTGTTTTCTATGATGGATGCATAAGGCATACTGCAGTTATAAGCTTGGGTGGCAGGAATGTAACTAATGATTTAGCCATAGGACTAAGGACGCCAGTAGAGCAAGCTGAAGAATTAAAGAAAAGTTACGGATGTGCATTAGCTTCATTAACTGATTCTGAGGAGATGATAAAGGTGCCAGGGGTTGGAAGCCGGGAACCGAGAGAGGTTTCCAGAAGTATATTAGCCGCCATAATCGAACCCAGGATGGAGGAAATTTTCAGTTTAGCTCTTCGCGAGGTAAAAAAGACCAGCTTTGCGGATATTCTGGCTACAGGAGTAGTTCTTACTGGAGGAGGTTCACTTTTAGAAGGGGTTGAGGATTTAGCCGAGCAGGTCTTTGATATGCCGGTCAAAAAAGGGGAGGTTAAAGGGGTATCAGGTCTTTTAGATATTGCGGCTAATCCTGTAAACACAACTGGAATCGGTTTAGTCATATATGGTCTGAGTGGTCAAAAGGGAAAGTTCAGAAAGATGAGTAACGGTAAATTTTTCAGCCGGGTTGCTCAGAAGGTAAAAGGGTTTTTTGGAGAATATTTATAAACTATTTAAAAAATTTTTAAGACAGGAGGTCGGTTATGCTTTTTGAATTGGACATGGGGGCACAGGAATACGCCCGGATGAAGGTAGTGGGTGTAGGAGGAGCAGGTGGAAATGCGATCAATCGGATGATCGATACCGCACTTTCCGGGGTTGAGTTTATCTCAATTAATACGGATGCGCAGGCTTTAGATAATTCACGCGCTTCCCAGAAGATTCAAATAGGAGCCAAGCTTACCAAAGGGTTGGGTGCAGGCTCCATTCCGGAGGTTGGCAGAAGGGCAATTGAGGAAGACCGGGAATTGGTGGCTGAGGCATTGAATGGTGCGGATATGGTCTTTATTACTGCAGGAATGGGTGGTGGAACTGGAACCGGTGCAGCGCCGATAGTGGCTGAGATCGCTAAGGAATTAGGCGTTTTAACCATTGCAGTTGTTACCAAACCCTTTGATTTCGAAGGTAAGAAACGGATGTCTAAAGCCCTGCAAGGAGTTGAGGAGTTGAAGCAAAGGGTTGATACTCTGATTTTGATACCCAACCAGAAACTTTTATCAGTGGTGCAGAAAGAGACTACTCTTCTAGAGGCTTTCAGATATGCAGATGAGGTTCTACTTCAAGCTACCAAGGGGATATCTGACCTGATTACTGTGCCGGGTTTGATCAACCTGGATTTTGCGGATGTGAAAACAGTTATGTCAGAGATGGGGGATGCCCTGATGGGAACAGGCTATGGTACTGGAGATAATAGAGCAGTTGAGGCGGCTCAAAAGGCGATTTGCAGTCCTCTTTTAGAAAATGTTTCCATTTCTGGAGCTAAAGGGGTTTTGGTTAATATTACCGGTGGATTGAATATGACACTGTACGAGGTAAATGAAGCATCCTCAGTGATTGTGGAGGCGGCTGGAGCTGAGGCCAATATCATCTGGGGAGCGGTGATCGATGATTTCTTGAAGGATGAGATCAGGGTCACGGTCATAGCTACTGGTTTTGGTAATTCTACTGGTAAAAAAGAAAAGGAATCAGAACAGGACCTTTTCTCCACTCGTAAACTGGTCTTTGAAAAACCCCGATTTCCCAAAAAAGAGAATCCCACTCAAGAGATTCTTATGCCAAAGAACAGGGATACTATTTTTTCCCAGGATGATCTGGAAATACCAGCTTATCTCAGAAAACAGGAAGGAACCCTGAGGAAGAACGGCGAATAGAATACAGTTTGTTCGTTTGTTTGGTGTTTGAAGAAAAAAGAACGCGTAGCTGAGCCTTCAGGGCTCAGAAGTAGAGGTCTAATCCGCCAAAGGCGGGACTGCTACGCAAAATATTTAATTAACTGACCTTTTGTCTTTGTTATAGTGAGACCGGTATACCCACGTTGCCCCCAACATGGGTGTATTTTTTAAATAAAAATATTTGACAGGGCTTATATAAAATTTATATTGTGATTGAGGATTAGTTTCGTATTTTTAATTTCTATGCGCCCATAGCTCAACTGGATAGAGCGCCTGACTACGGATCAGACGGTTGGGGGTTCAAATCCCTCTGGGCGCATGAAAGCAGTGATTAGTGATTGGTGGTTAGTGATCAGTCAAAAAAGAATAAATATTTCGTTCTAATTTTATTACTAATATAAATAGCAGATGAAGCTTCTCACTATAAGAGAAATTAGCCCTTTTTTCGCTTGACAAAGTGGGGATGTAATATAAATTGCCGATGAAGAAAAACAGGTTTCCTTTTTTTAAAGGGAAAAGTTTCGCAGGTTTTTTTGTTTTTTACGTATAGCTTTAACTTAGTAAGTTCTATTTGCCACTCTAGCTCAGTCGGTAGAGCAACGGACTGAAAATCCGTGTGTGCCCAGTTCAATTCTGGGGGGTGGCATTTAAAATACCGTTTGTTCGTTTGTTCGAGGTTTCTTCAAACTCCAAACGAACAAACGATCAAACTGTTTTCGCCACCGTAGCTCAGATGGCAGAGCAGGTGATTCGTAATCACCCGGTCACCCGTTCGATTCGGGTCGGTGGCTGAAAAAAACAGTGGTTAGTTGTTAGTGGTCAGTGGATGGTAGGGGCGACCCCCTGTGGTCGCCCTATTTCCTTCAAGTGTGAAGAGAGAAGTAAAGATGGATTTCAAAGAAATATTTAGAAGTAAAAACAAGTTACCAAAAATTTGTTATCTTTGTGGAAAAAGTGATGAAGAACTTCAAGAAGATCACCTCCCTCCAAAATGCATTTTCCCTCAGCAGTTTTGGTCACGCCTAATTACCGTACCTATCTGTAATCAATGTCATGATATTCGTGACAAAGATGATGAGTATTTCAGGGATTATATAAGTCTTTGGTGTGGTAAAAATGTGCCTGATGAAATACATCAAAAGCGGCAAAAAAGCTGGGATAAGCAACCATCACATAAAATTGGCACAATGAAAAATTTAACACGCATTTGGAGAGAACATTCCTCTGGCTTGATTGTTAAAGGATTTGAATTAAAAGGTGAGATGAAGAGAATTAACCCAGTATTGGAGTGTATTGCAAAAGGTCATTATTTTTCATGTAAGGAAAAATTAATTCCTGAATCTGACATTCAGATTCTTATGACAAAAGCATCTTTTAACGATGAACTTAATGAACCTGAACCAAAATTTTGGTTTCCAATGACAGTTCAGAATGAAGTTATACCTGGGATGTTTAAATTTCGTTTTAACCATTTTCAAGATGGAATTATTAATATTTTAAATTGGTTCTTAGAATTTTACAATACCGTTCAGTTTTTCGTTCAATTCCGCTGGGAAAGTACGTAGAAAACGTCGGTATAACCCTTGTGGCTGTTCTGTTTCTGTTAAAAATCATCTTATAAATTTTCTCGTCAAGATTACAATAAATACTGTCAAAAGAATCCACCCCAAAACACCTTCAATCATTGAAAGTGTCCTAAATTTAAAAAGTTTAATTCTTTTTTTAAAAAGCGTGATTCTTCTTGTATTAATGAGAAATTCATCTGTTGGATGCCAGTTCGAAACAATTCCAATAATGAAAGTATGGATGCTGAAATAAAGTGCATTATAAAATCTTTTCCAAAAACTTTTTGGTACATTTTGAAATAATCTTCGGCGTCTCTGATGCCCAAATTCTTTTTCAATTTCTTTAATGGAGTTAGGTTTGGTGTAAAACAACGCAAAGACTATAACAATAATTATACTCAAGTATAATGTATTCAAAGGTTTTACCCCATAGCCGAAAGGTAGCTGAAACAGCCAGTATTCAAGATATCTTAGAAATTTAGGTTCTTTCATTCTTTCTTGGTCTTTCATAAATAAATAAACTTCATCAGCATTTTCCAACATTCTTCTTTCTTCAAAATATTTTAAAAGTTTGAAATTAGCCTCAGGAGTAAAATCTAGATGTCCCTTGAGCTGTCTCCAACCTAGGAGTTTTATATTTTTGAATTCTTCCGGATCCAATGTGACTTTTTTGTTAAACACGGTGTTCATAAAGATGGCGGGATTATTAAAATTAGTGGAAGTAAATTTAACATTTCCATCGAAAAATGTGCCTAGAAAGGAAACAGCAGACTCAAAAGTTATAACTGAAAACTCGGCATCTGCTTCGAAGGTAGAGAATGTGAAATCAGCATATTTTTTAAAAGTTGAATAATTAAATGTAGCGTAATCATGAAAAGTCGTTCCCATAAATCTAATTTTCTCACTAAGTGTTGAATTTATTAAATGTACTTCACACTTGAAAAAGCAAAATTTGAAAATAGCGGAATCGAGCAAAGAACTATTGGATATAGTTATAGAATTTTTGATCGTGTAATTTGTTGATAAAGTACCCTCTTTCACAATTGGTCCCACAATTCTACAGCTATCAATTATGATAGAGTCACCGCGTTCGATTGCTGCTACTATGTTATCTGCGAGAACTGTTGAACCAGCTTCAGGTCGGAACGCACCTGCTTGTACGGATAAACTATGAAATGCTATGAACAGAAGCATAATGAGTATGTTGGTGATTGGTTTTCTAGTCATTTTTCTAACCTCCATCCGCTTTTAGTGTTTCCAAGGTGCTTAGCTAAGAAGTAAATGATTAAATCTGGTCAAAATTTTCAAAAAGTCAAAGGAAATCTGAAAAATGCAGGCAAAAGTCAAGAGGCTATAGTCTAAAGGCAAAAATAAAAAAAGAGTCAGTGGTCAGTGAGTATTTCGTAGTGTGCGGGTTTATCCCGGACGTTTTTTTGTCATATTAAAAGTCTGACATACTAATTAAACCTCTTCCTCACCCTATCATTAGAAAGAAGAGGAAACACATACACCCCATCTTAAGGCAAGCTGGGGTTACTAATTTATAGATAAAAAAATAAAAATATTCAAATATAATAATAAAAGATTAAGTATAACAATATTGGTAGAAAACATAAAATAATCCTTGACAAGGATAAGTCTAAATATTATAATAGGTTTGCCGATAGATATAGAGGGAGCTAAAAAGCTGTCCCTCAGGCGAAAAGGATAAAAATTGAAAGGTAGAAGAGCGTCTTTGAAAATTTGTAAAAAATTTCCTTGACAAATATCGCAGATAATTTATATTGAATGTCTGCCTGAAAACGATATTTGAAGGCAGACATTTTTTTCGCTATAAAAAAGACTGTTCTTTGAAAATTAAATAGCGTGCATAGGTTTTAGAAGACGATGCGGGTCTTCGATTTCGAACAATAGAGCCCAAATTCGGGTTCGTTGTATGAGCTTTTTTACGGAGAGTTTGATCCTGGCTCAGAACGAACGCTGGCGGCGTGCCTCATACATGCAAGTCGTGCGAGAAATCCCGCAGTAATGCGGGACGTAAAGCGGCGAACGGGTGAGTAACACGTGGGTAATCTGCCTTAAAGTCTGGGATAAGCCCTCGAAAGGGGGTCTAATACCGGATAACATCCTGGAAAGACATCTTTCCGGGATCAAAGGTCCGCAAGGATCGCTTTGAGATGAGCCCGCGGTCCATTAGCTTGTTGGCGAGATAAAAGCTCACCAAGGCTATGATGGATAGCCGGCCTGAGAGGGTGTCCGGCCACACTGGGACTGAGATACGGCCCAGACTCCTACGGGAGGCAGCAGTAGGGAATCTTGCGCAATGGCCAAAAGGCTGACGCAGCGACGCCGCGTGGAGGATGAAGTTTTTCGGAATGTAAACTCCTGTCAGTGGGGAAGAATATCCCGCCTTTGGCGGGACTGACGGTACCCACAGAGGAAGCTCCGGCTAACTCCGTGCCAGCAGCCGCGGTAATACGGGGGGAGCAAGCGTTGTTCGGAATCACTGGGCGTAAAGAGCGTGTAGGCGGGCAAATAAGTCAGACGTGAAATTTCTCTGCTTAACGGGGAAACTGCGTTTGAAACTGTTTGTCTTGAGTACGGGAGAGGAAAGTGGAATTCCTGGTGTAGCGGTGAAATGCGTAGATATCAGGAGGAACACCGGTGGCGAAGGCGGCTTTCTGGTCCGATACTGACGCTGTGGCGCGAAGGCTAGGGTAGCAAACAGAATTAGATACTCTGGTAGTCCTAGCGGTAAACGTTGGGCACTAGGTGTTGTTTCTTTAAAGGAGCAGTGCCGAAGCTAATGCATTAAGTGCCCCGCCTGGGGAGTACGACCGCAAGGTTGAAACTCAAAGGAATTGACGGGGGCCCGCACAAGCGGTGGAGTATGTGGTTTAATTCGACGCAACGCGAAGAACCTTACCTGGGTTTGACATGCACTGGAAAACTCAAGAGATTGAGTCCCCCAGCGATGGGTCAGTGCACAGGTGCTGCATGGCTGTCGTCAGCTCGTGCCGTGAGGTGTTGGGTTAAGTCCCGCAACGAGCGCAACCCTTGCCCTTAGTTGCCACTTCCTGAGCAATCGGGAGAGCACTCTAAGGGGACTGCCAGTGATAAGCTGGAGGAAGGTGGGGATGACGTCAAGTCCTCATGGCCCTTATGTCCAGGGCTACACACGTACTACAATGGCCGGCACAGAAGGTTGCAAAACCGCAAGGCAGAGCTAATCCAAAAAAGTCGGCCTCAGTTCAGATTGAAGTCTGCAACTCGACTTCATGAAGTTGGAATCGCTAGTAATCGCGGATCAGCAGGTCGCGGTGAATACGTTCCCGGGCCTTGTACACACCGCCCGTCAAGCCATGGAAGTCAGGGGTACCAGAAGTCGCTGATCTAACCCGCAAGGGAAGTAAGCGCCGAAGGTAAAACTGATGACTGGGGCTAAGTCGTAACAAGGTAGCCGTAGCGGAAGCTGTGGCTGGATCACCTCCTTTCTAAGGAGTAAAAACAGGTGCGTAAAAGATCGAACGCATTGTTCTTTTAGCTTATGCACGCTATCTCAATATTTTTTTATATATGGTGGTCTTTTTGACTTATCCGAGAGACGGATCCTGAGATAGGTTCACAGCAGAAGCTCAGGAAGGCTGTGAACCCTCGCTGTGGGCCTATAGCTCAGTTGGTTAGAGCGCACGCCTGATAAGCGTGAGGTCAGTGGTCCGATTCCACTTAGGCCCACCAGTAAAAGACAGTGGATAATTTATAGTGGATAGTAAGAACAAAAAACTAAAGACTATAAATTAATTTAAGAATTTGAAAACGTAGAGTTGGTTAGAGCGTCCCGCTGGTAAGCGGGAAGGTCAGTGGTCCGATTCCACTTAGGCCCACCAGAAGAAGAAAAAATGTGGATGGTTCATAGTAGATAGTTAATGGTGTAAAAAAATAAAAACTATGAATCAATGACCATTAACTATAAACTAATTGAGGTTGTTCTTTGAAATATGATTTCTATGACCGAGAGGAATATTACAAGCCTAAGCTCGCATCTAAAGTCAGAAATATTCTTCATCGAAGGCTTCTGAAAAATATTTCTCCCCCTGAAGAGGTTCTGGAGATAGGTATAGGTTTTGGCGAATTTGCTCACTTCTGCAGAGATAGAAAGATTGGATACTTAGGGATAGAGCCTAACTTGAACCTGAGGGAAAAACTAAAAGAAGGAGGCTTTAAAGTTCTGGATGGTTCTTTACCAGTACTACCGGAGATGGAAAGAAAATTCGATCTGGTTTTCTTAGGTCATGTTATTGAACATCTAAAAGATTATACTGAAGTCCTGGAATCTTTAGAGAATCTGAAGAAGGTTTTAAAGAGTGCTGGATATATTATTCTTCTCTATCCAGAGGTGCCTAAGACCCAATGGTTGTTTTATCACGATTATACTCATTCTTATCCCACCTCGATTCGAAGGGTGGAAGCTCTGTTGAAAGACTCCAGGTATAGGGTGATTGAGAGTCATAATTATGTGAGCTTTATCGTAAAAGGAGCCTGGTTATTTTATGTCTTAGGTAAGATTTTTCCTTATTTTCTGTTCGGAAAAAAGAAAAGATATTTCTGGAGGTTATCTTTTTCGATGAATTCTTTTACGGTAGCTCAATTAAAGGGATGAAAGTTACGTAAATGGATTTTACGGGGATATAGCTCAATTGGGAGAGCGCCGCCTTTGCAAGGCGGAGGTTACCGGTTCGATCCCGGTTATCTCCAGAATATATAAAGAGGATGTATTTTGTAAATATAATCCAGAGCTTGGTTGATAATAATTATTACACTGGATACACCATAGATTTAAAAAGGAGATTAGAGCGGCACAACTCAGGATACTCAAAGGCGACTAAGAAGAGAAAACCTTTTAAGTTAGTTTATTGCGAAAGTTTTGGAAATAAGCGTGAGGCAATAAAAAGAGAGTATTTCCTGAAAAGCAAAGTTGGAGGACCAACTAAGAAAAGTTTGGTTGAGAATTTTACGAGGGAGGAGTTGGAGAAGTATTTAAAGCTGGTAAGATAATTTGGAGAGCGCCGGTTCGATCCCGGTTATCTCCAAAAAATAGTAGATAGTAGACAGAATATAGGAATTGTTTCATAGATATCTGTTCTTTGACAATTAAATAGAGAATTAGGGTGAGCATCTTTTAGATGCTACAAATTTCGGATCAAGTTACTAAGAGTATATGGTGGATGCCTTGGCACCAGAAGGCGATGAAGGACGTGGTAAGCTGCGATAAGCTCCGGTGAGCTGCAAACAAGCTTTGACCCGGAGATCTCCGAATGGGGAAACCCATCCCGGTTTATACTGGGATATCTCCTGGTGAATTCATAGCCAGGCAGAGGCGAACGAGGGGAACTGAAACATCTCAGTACCCTCAGGAAAAGAAAGTAAAAACGATTTCCCAAGTAGCGGCGAGCGAACGGGAAATAGCCCAAACCGGTTTGTACGTTAAAGCCAGCGTGCGTTGTGCTACCGGGTTAGCGGGGTCTTAACGTGTTCTGGACGCTGACAGAGCAAAGAGTTACAAATCCATATTTTAGCCGAATAGCCTGGAAAGGCTAGCCACAGAAGGTGAAAGCCCGGTAGGCGATAAGGTATGGACTCTTAGTTAGGATTCCCAAGTATTGCGGGACACGTGAAATCCTGTATGAATCTGCCCAGACCACTGGGTAAGGCTAAATACTATCTGGTGACCGATAGTGAACTAGTACCGTGAGGGAAAGGTGAAAAGTACTCCTGGCGGAGAGTGAAATAGAACCTGAAACCATATGCTTACAAGGGGTGGGAGCCCAGTAGTTCCCTTCGGGGAACTACATGGGTGACTGCGTGCCTATTGAATAATGATCCGGCGAGTTACTTGTAGGTTGCAAGGTTAAGTCATACACTGACGTAGCTGTAGCGAAAGCGAGTCCGAAATGGGCGACAGAGTAACCTGCAGTAGACCCGAAGCCAGGTGATCTAGACATGGACAGGATGAAATCCAGGTAAAACTGGATGGAGGTCCGAACCCACTAACGTTGAAAAGTTAGGGGATGATCTGTGTCTGGGAGTGAAAGGCTAATCAAACCTGGAGATAGCTGGTTCTCCCCGAAATAGTTTTTGGACTAGCCTCGCAAGAAGAGTAACGGAGGTAGAGCACTGAATGGGCAAGGGACCCTACAAGGTTTCCAACCCCAACCAAACTCCGAATGCCGTTACTTGTTTTGCGGGAGTCAGGCAGTGGGGGATAAGCTTCATTGCCGAGAGGGAAACAACCCAGACCACCAGCTAAGGTCCCTAAGTATAAGCTAAGTGAGAAAGGATGTAGAATTACTTAGACAACTAGGATGTTGGCTTAGAAGCAGCCATCATTTAAAGAGTGCGTAAATGCTCACTAGTCAAGTGGTTCTGCGCCGACAATTCACGGGACTAAGCTTGTCACCGAAGCTGTGGATTAATCCCGCCTTTGGCGGGATTACTGGTAGGGGAGCATTCTGTAGTAGGTTGAAGTTCTGACGTGAGTCAGGATCGACGAGGCAGAAGAGATTATGCCGGAACGAGTAGCGATAAAGCAGGTGAGAAACCTGCTCACCGTAAACCTAAGGGTTCCTGAGGAAGGTTAATCCACTCAGGGTAAGTCGGACCCTAAGCTGAGGCCGAAAGGCGTAGGCGATGGAAAAGCCGTTAAAATTCGGCTACCACCGGAGAGGCGATTAAGACACTTAAGGGGTGACGCAGAAGTGAAAGGTCAGCCCCGCATTGGACTGCGGGGTCTAAGCCTGTAGAGGTTCCTGGCAGGCAAATCCGTCAGGATATAACCTTGAAGGGTGATGGGGAGGCCGCAAGGCCGTAAACTGACCCTAAGCCGGCTGCCAAGAAAACCCTCGTAAGTGAGTTTTTCTGGTGTCCGTACCGTAAACCGACACAGGTGGGTGAGGAGAATATCCTAAGGTGCTCGAGCTAACCCTCGTTAAGGAACTAGGCAAAATGACCCCGTAACTTCGGAAGAAGGGGTGCCACAAGTAAGCTTTTTCCTCGGAAGAGGCTGAAAGTGGCCACAGAGAAGAGGCCTGGGTGACTGTTTACTAAAAACACATGTCTCTGCTAAGCCATACGGCGATGTATAGGGACTGACACCTGCCCGGTGCTGGAAGGTTAAAGGGACGCGTTAGTTCCGCTGAAAGGCGGAGCGAGGCGCTGAACTGAAGCCCCAGTAAACGGCGGCCGTAACTATAACGGTCCTAAGGTAGCGAAATTCCTTGTCGGGTAAGTTCCGACCTGCACGAATGGTGTAACAACTTGGGCGCTGTCTCAACGAGGGACTCGGCGAAACTGTAGTAGCGGTGAAGATGCCGCTTACCCGCATCGGGACGGAAAGACCCCGTGAACCTTTACTATAACCTGATATTGGATTTTGGTCAGGCTCGTGTAGCATAGGTGGGAGACTTTGAAGCTCCGACGCTAGTTGGAGTGGAGTCAACAGTGAAATACCACTCTTGTCTTATCGGTATTCTAACCTGGACCCATGAAGCTGGGTCAGGGAAAGTATCAGGCGGGTAGTTTGACTGGGGCGGTCACCTCCTAAAAGGTAACGGAGGTGCCCAAAGGTTCCCTCAGGCTGGATGGTAATCAGCTGTAGAGCGTAAAGGTATAAGGGAGCTTAACTGCGAGACCTACAAGTCAAGCAGGTGCGAAAGCAGGGCTTAGTGATCCGGCGGTTTTGCGTGGAAAAGCCGTCGCTCAACGGATAAAAGGTACTCCGGGGATAACAGGCTTATCCTCTCCGAGAGTTCATATCGACGAGAGGGTTTGGCACCTCGATGTCGGCTCATCGCATCCTGGGGCTGGAGAAGGTCCCAAGGGTTTGGCTGTTCGCCAATTAAAGCGGTACGTGAGCTGGGTTTAGAACGTCGTGAGACAGTTCGGTCCCTATCTGATGCGGGCGCAGGAGATTTGAGAGGAGCTATCCCCAGTACGAGAGGACCGGGATGGACGGACCTCCGGTGTACCAGTTGTCTTGCCAAAGGCATAGCTGGGTAGCTGTGTCCGGATGGGATAAGCGCTGAATGCATCTAAGCGCTAAGCCCACCTCAAGAATAGATCTCCCTTCCCCGTAAGGGGAACTTAAGGCTCCCTGTAGATTACAGGGTTGATAGGTCGCAGGTGTAAGGTCCGTAAGGATTTCAGCTGAGCGATACTAATCGGCCGTGCGACTTGATCCGATTAAAAATTTTAAACATCTAAAAGTCGCTCCCCTATTCTCTATTTCTAAAATAAAAAAGTTCAATGGTTCAAAGGATTAAAACCAAAAACTATTGAACAAAAAATTGGTGGGGTTGTGATGGGACTATTAACTGACCACTAACAACTAACCACTAATTCTCGCAGAGAATTTTCCGGTGGCTATGGCGAGAGGGAAACACCTGTTCCCATTCTGAACACAGCAGTTAAGCCTCTCTGCGTCGATGGTACTGCCCTGGCAACGGGGTGGGAGAGTAGATCGCTGCCGGGAGTAAAATTTGTCCCGCCGATGGCGGGACAAATTTGTTTATGGTGGATGGTTCATGGTTCATAGTATTTCGTAGTGCGACCCTTTTCCTACTAACGGATCCGTAGGATAGGGTCGCTTCATTACGGTAGTTTCGTAGCGTCCGACCATCGCGTCGGACGTTTTTATTTTAATAATTGACTTTAGATATTAATATGTTTTATTATATATATTATAAATACTAAGGAGGAATCTTATGTCAAAATTAAAAATATTGATATCTATTCCCTTGTTTTTACTTGTTAGCAATGTCATAGTAAATGCAAATCAAGATAGTATTTTCACGAATTTAATAAAAGAACGACAGAAATGCGTAACTCTTATTGTAGATAAAAATAAGAATCAACTCGGAACAGGACTCGTTACATACTTCACAGGTCCTAAAGGAAGCACTTTAATAGGAGTGATTACAAATTGGCATGTTATAGAAAATATAGATAGTGTATATGTGCGTTTTAATACAGATACCATGTTCCAAGACATATATGCTATGACTATACCGAAAGTATTAATGCCTAAAAATCTTGATATTGCCTTACTTCGTCCCTTTTTATTAGAGAAAAGTGTGGAGGTGCGGAAGGGAACAGAACCATTAGGGAGAGATAAGATTGCAAAAGCAAATAGTATAAGTGAAGGCGACAAGTTATTTTATATTGGTTTTCCCTTGGGTTTGGGTGTTGGTCAAAAAAATAGGCCACTTGTCAGGATGGGATATGTGTCACAAAAGATTGAAGGTCAAACTACTTTTTTGATAGATGGATTTGCAAGTCATGGAAACAGTGGTTCGCCGGTATTCTCAGCCGAAAATGGTAAATTGGTTGGAGTCATAATGGCTTTTAAAGCAGACTTTATAACTGCTGAAAATAAGACAGAGGGTTTAATGATACAACTTCCTTATAACGCTGGCATTGCCGTTGCTATAACATCAGATGAGATTCTTAGAATAGTAATGGAGTTATTCCCGAAATTAGAGGAGATACTTGAACAGAGTCAGAAAGGTAAGTAGTCGATCGGCCTCGTGTCTTGTGCACTAGACAAATGAATGATGTCAGGATTACGAGGTCCTGATCCGCTACTAATTTTTATTTGCCATAATTTAGGATGAGAACACTAAAATCTTACACCCATGAGTAAACTTGGAATCTTTGCAATTATATTTTTGCTAATAATTTGGTTGCCTGTAATTTTTTATAATAATTCCATTATATTCCTACCGCGATATGAATTACCCCCTTTTTTCAGAGGGAACCCTTATCGTAGAGTGTTTTTAACTTTCATAAATTATGGGTGTCCACTTATAATACTGATTATTTTTATATTAATAGGTAAGTGGGTAGTCGGGATATTTTTACTAATTTTATTGATTTCAATCGATAGAATGGTGGCCAAATACAAGTTTAGGAGACAGTTTGAAAGAGAAATAGACATTTGGAAAAGCAGTGGGGAAAAAATAGATGAAAAATTGACAAACTACATACTGGAAGAGCTCTGGCGAAGAGCAAGAGGAAAATATACATTATAGTAGTAGGTCAGGAGCTCCCTGCTCCTAACACTCTTCATTTGTCAGGTTTGCTTTGTCACCTCAATATGACCCACGTTGGGGGCAACGTGGGTCTACCGCTTCCGCTACAACAAGCCTCGTATATCATTTAAAATATTTTATTTACTTGCTCGAAAATCGGTGGACAAATAAAAGATAATATTTTAAGTTTGGTTTGTGATGAAATTGAATTATAAAGAAATGGTCCAGGCTATGACTGAGAATGATTCCGCATACGATGGGAAATTCTATGTGGGCGTTCATTCGACTGGGATTTACTGCCTGCCGTCGTGTAAAGCCAGGAAACCAAAGATGGAAAATGTGGTCTTCTATTCCACCCGTGAGGAAGCTATTGCCGCGGGTCTGCGGGGCTGTAAGCGATGTAAATCGGAAAAGTATCCGGATGTCCTGCCTGAGTGGCTGCTCAACAAGGGCGGCCACGGAGTGAAGAGTCCCTTTGATGGGCTCTGATTCGGTTTTATACAGACTGTATAAACCAGAAAGCAATGAGGCAACAGAATCATGCAAGACTCTGATATTAGGCAAGTTAAAACGCTTGACTTTATTTTTAACCGATGTATTATACAGAAACGAGCAGTCTGTCTTTACAGATTTATACAGACTGCATAATCACTGTTGGGCGGCCGATATGCGAACAATATCTGAATAAGGAGACTTGCAGTGACAGAGCAAGACCCTCTATTGACAAAGGATAGCCTAAAAACACCCGCGGTAATCTTGTTCAGTGCGACGTATATTTTCGCGGTTGTAATGGCATTCTTATCGGATCCATCGCAAGCCTTAGTCTACCTTGGAATGAGCCTGGGCATTCTTTTGTTAATTTGGCTCATACTTGACCTCACCAAGAAGTTCCCAGTGGCAGACATTCAAGTCAAAAGACCATGGCTCGAAATTGCGTTTGGATGTCTGTTATTCCTTATCTTCGAATTTGCCCCTGACCTGAACTTTGGCGACAAATGGGCTCTAGGTGAAATACTGAAAAAGCAAATTTTATATTTCGCTTTGCCGCTGGCTTTTCTGAAATTGCGCGGAAATTCCTTCTCATCTATGGGACTCTCATTGTCCAATTGGAAGCAAAACCTCAAAATTGCTGGCATCATCCTGGCCTGCATGGCAATTCCGAGCGTTTTTTTGGTTAGTGATACGGCGAGTCTGATTCTCAGTGGTAAGATAGGCCTTATTCAAGCGCTACCGGCATTTCTACTCTACTTCCTCCACAATATTGCTCGGTCTGGATTGCCGGAGGAATTCTTTTACAGAGTATTTGTGCAAACCCGCCTCTCGCAAATACTCAGGTCAAGATTGGGAGGTATCTTGATCACATCGCTTCTGTTCGGTCTTGTTCACATTCCCAATGTTATGCAATGGTACCCTGAGATGACACTCTCTGAAGCCTTTTGCAGTGCCTTCTTCATGCAGGGTTTCATGGGGCTCATTTTTGGTTTTATTTGGGACAGAACACGCCACTTGATTCCCGGGGTATTGGTGCACTCGGGTATCAACGCGCTGAACAATGTAGGTGAGGCAGTTTCCATGATATTTCGGTAATGCTGCTGCAACGCTACCTCAAAAAGTAGCCGATGCCAGACTATAGCGTATATTCTTCAAAAGCCTTTTGCAAGTGGGTCGCCGCCCAACACCGGCTGCAGCGGACAGCGGCTCCGCCGCTGAGGGTACGCACCCAGCTTGCTAGAAGTGCACGATAATGGCGAAGGCGTCTTGCCAGTCCCGCCGCTGCCGCTGAGCCATTCCGTTAGCTTATTTGCATGAAAAAGGAGATTGAATTGTGAAAGATGTGAAGATAAAGCTTTCAGCATTATGGGCAGCTCGAATGTTAAGTGGTTTACAGGGGGATTCGACGCGCTTACATGATCCGGTGGCGCTAAAGGAATTGGTAGCGGGAACCTCCGCTGTACCAGTAACCAATGAATTATTGTTGGTAATGTCAATAATATTTGCGGTTCCGATTTTTATGAGTTTCCTGTCCCTGACGTTGAAGGATAAAGCGAATCGCAGGGCAAACCGCAGCATAGGCATATTCTTTGTTGTGTTTGATCTCATTTTTTTGGGCTTAGCTCTTTTCCTATGGCCATTTTCCGCTTATGAGACATTTTGGTCAATTGTATACCTTGTGTTTACTGCACTGGTTGTTTGGTATGCATGGAAGTGGCCTAAACAGGAAGCATGAGTCGATTCCATCTTTTTTAAACCACTCAGAGGAAAAGTAGTATTAACTTTGGAACATAATAACAAAACCTAACCATCGTTTCCAGCGGATTGAAACCGCCGATGCTTTTAGACAGTTTTGTGGTAAGCTTTAAGGTCTGTTCTTTTTTCAAGTTCATCCTATGCGGTTTCAACCGCTGAAACGTGCGTTCTCTCCTATTATTATCTAATCCCGGATTCAGAGTGGTGTCAGGAGCTACCTCCTGACATCTATTCTAATATTGTAGTCCCACCTTGCCCCCAAGGTGGGACTTTTTACCCACGTTGGGGGTAATGTGGGTCTACCGCTGTCCCCACCTTGCTCGAAAATCGGTGGACAAATAAAAGATGATATTTTAAGTTTGATCCATGATGAAATTTAACTACAAAGAAATGGTCCAGGCTATGACTGAGAATGATTCCTCATACGGTGGGAAATTCTATGTGGGAGTTCATTCGACCGGGATATACTGTCTGCCATCCTGCAAAGCCAGGAAACCAAAGATGGAAAATGTGGTCTTCTATTCCACCCGTGAGGAAGCTATTGCCGCGGGTCTGCGAGGGTGTAAGCGATGCAGATCGGAAAAGTATCCGGATGTCCTGCCTGAGTGGCTGCATGATGTCCTGAAATTCATAAGGCAGAACCGAACCGAAAGGCTCAGCGAAGGCAGACTTATTCAGCTAACCGGTGTGGATATATCGACTATTCGGAGATATTTTAAAACTCATCTCGGAATGACTCCTTTGACTTTCCACAGAAAGATACGCCTGAATCATGCGCGCAGGTTAATTGAGTCTGGTTCCAACTATCTTTTAGCCGCTTACGAGTGCGGGTATGAATCGGCAAGCGGTTTCCGTGAGGCATTTGCACGTCAGTTTGGCCAACCACCAGGGAGGTTTTATGCAAAACGGTAAGATCGTGTTTCGGTATCTGAATAGTCCACTTGGAGAAATGATAGTGGGGGCAACTGATAAAGGGGTTTGCTTTCTGGAATGGCATGACCGCGGCGGAGTGGAGCGAATTAAGCAGAGGGTAGAAAAACGTTACCGGATGCCATTGGTTAAAGGAAATAACCAGCACTTAGATCAACTTGAAAAAGAGTTAGTTGAATACTTTACTAAAAAACTAAAAAAGTTTGGGGTAAAAATTGATGTTACTGGCACACCTTTTGAAAAAAAGGTATGGGAACAATTACTTCAGATCCCTTTTGGTGAAACCAGGTCATACTATCAGATAGCAAACCGTTTGGGTAAGCCAGGTGCGCAGAGAGCAGTGGGCCGTGCAAACGGCGCTAACTATCTTTCCATTATAATACCGTGCCATCGGGTAATTGAAGCCAACGGAAACCTGCGTGGTTACGGTGGCAAGCTCTGGCGAAAGAAATACCTGCTGGAGCTCGTAGCAGCATTGAGACCTATGCTCTCACTGTAACTTTTCCTACGGAGCAGTTTCACGGTAGAAAAGAGAGCTAGAAATATCGCGAGATTTTTCAGGGTGACATCTAATTATCATTGTCATAGGAGTGGCCACTTAACATTTTATATTGATCCGCCGTATGACGTGTGACAGGGGGGAAAAGGCAGGCGGAATGATTTTCTCAAACTAACTTAGTAAATATATTTAGTAAGCCTCTTCTATTTCTTTCTGTTTTAAATCCTTAGAAGAAAATAAATTATCAAAAACTGTCTTAAACAGGTCTCTGTCCAGAAACCTGACAATCGATTATAATAATTAAGCCATTGAATGGCAACGACTTATTTCATAATAAAAATATGTGCTGTTCGATATACTTAACATTTATTATAGCATTATCTCCTTAGATCTTATCAGGTCCTTATTTATCAATAAGTTAGCATTTTGGCACAATGATTGCTTTATTTGTGATTTGGTGAGAATTGAAAACCTTTGAAAGGAGTAAGGAAATGAGAAAATCAACTGTTTTTTTGACCCTGGTCGCTCTTTTGTTACTGGCTAGGCCGGCTGTAAGTGTTCCAATGGTGGAGACTATTCACACAGATTTTTTCTTCCTCGGCGATTTTCATGTCTATGATTATGCCTCTAAAGTCGATTTTTACAGATGGTGCGGACCGGATGGATGGTTAGGTGGTGTGTGGATTAGCACAAAACCCGGACTGCCCGATTATCTTGAGTGGGAACATCAACTGCCGGCGGATTTGGGGACCGTTCCTCCCAGCTCAATAAATCGAGCTAAACTCTGGATCGATGGCGCCTGTATTGACACCGATAATAACACAATCGAAATCGAAGGAATCATTGATTGGGACCCTCTAAAACACAGATGGTTAGATAACAGCACCTACTGGTTGACGGGTGTGGATGTGCCTGGTTTCTGGAATGATGGGGATATTGACGTTAAGGTAACAGCTGGAGAGTGTTCAATCAGGATAGATGAGTCCATTTTGATGCTGGATTATAATACATCACCTATATCTGAGCCGGGAACGCTAATTCTCTTAGGTACTGGTCTTTTAGGCTTGGGTGCTTTCAGATTTAGAAGGAAAAAGTAAAAAAGAAAAATTCATATGTCGAAATGCCCGATCTACTTGATGTGAGTCGGGCGTTTTTTTATCTTGGTTTTTTCGGGGTGTCCGATCCCGCTATAACGCGATGTCGGATTTTTTTGTTTCGTAGCGCGACCCTTTCAGGGTCGCCCGTTTTTTGTAGGGGCGGGTTTCAAACCCGCCCCTACGGTATATTTAATCCAGGTTCGCTGGTGGTTGGTCTCCTGACCAACCACTTTCTCTTCGTTGGTGAGGACACCAACGATGAGCCCGATGCTACAAATTGACCTCACCCTGACCCTCTCTTGAAGGAGAGGGGAATTACTTTCAATTCGTCATCCATCATCTATCATTTGTCATTATTTTCTGTCCCTCTTGACACCTTAATCCCTTTTCTTTATATTCCACCAGAGAAAAAGGTTAAGTAAAAAAATTGTAAAGGAGAAGGTAAATTGTCTGAACAACCCAAATCCGAAGAATTAAGTCAACTTCTTTTACATCGACGGGAAAAACTCAAATCTCTGAAAGAAAAAAAGGTCAACCCGTATCCTTATTTTTTCAAAAGGTCCCATACCTCTAAAGAGATTTTAGATAATTTTGAAAAATTGCAAACTGAAGATAGGGAAGTTAAAGCTTGTGGCAGAATAATCTCCTTAAGGTCTCATGGTAAGAGTCTTTTCTTTCACCTGCTGGATGGTGAGGGTAAGATTCAGGTCTATCTAAAGTCAGATGAAGTGGGTGAGGAAAAATATAAGCTGTTTGAGCTTTTCGATCTTGGGGATTTTATCGGGGTTACGGGGAAAGTTTTCCAGACTAAAACCGGAGAGAAGACTATCCGGGCAAAAGATTTCGAGCTTCTTTCTAAATCTTTACATCCTCTGCCTGAAAAATGGCATGGGCTTCAGGATAAAGAGCTTAGATATAGACAGAGATATTTGGATTTAATTTCCAATCCTGAGGTGAAGAATACCTTCTTTTTGCGAACAAAGATTCTATCTGCTATAAGGAAGTTTCTTGACACTCAGGGATTCTTAGAGGTGGAGACTCCAATCTTACAGCCGATCTATGGTGGGGCATTTGCCAAACCTTTTATCACCCATCATAATGCCTTAGATATAGATTTATATTTGAGGATAGCAGATGAGCTTTATTTGAAAAGGCTGGTTATCGGTGGATTTGAAAAGGTCTATGAGGTGTGCAAAGATTTCAGGAACGAGGGGATGGATAAAAACCATAATCCTGAGTTCTCTATGCTGGAATTATATCAAGCTTATGCGGATTATAATGATATTATGGAACTCTGCGAAAAGCTTTTCAACTTCGTCTCTCTGGAGCTTTTTCAAACCAGCAAGATAAAATTTCAGGAAGACGAAATCAATTTATCTCCACCCTGGAGAAGGATTTCTTTCTGGGATTCAATTGAGAAATATACTGGTGAAAATCTTTTTGGAGAAGAAGAAAAAAAGGTCAGAGAATTTGCTCAGGACTTAGGGTTAAAAAGTGAACCTTCTATCCGTATTGGCAAGGTGATAGAATCTATCTTTGAAGCTAAAGTTCAGCCTAATCTGATACAGCCAACTTTTATCTTAGATTATCCTGTGGAGATGTCACCTTTTGCCAAAAAACATCGAGAAAAAGAAGGTTTAACTGAAAGGTTTGAAGGATTTATTGCTGGATTTGAGCTGATGAATGCTTTCTCTGAATTGAATGACCCGTTAGACCAGAGGGAGAGGTTTGAACAGCAGGCAAAGTTCAAACAAATGGGGGATGAAGAAGCACAAGTGTTAGATGAGGATTTTCTGAGGGCTATGGAATACGGGATGCCACCAACTGGTGGACTGGGAGTCGGTATCGACAGGTTAGTAATGCTCTTTACCAATTCAACCTCTATCCGGGATGTGATATTTTTCCCTCAGATGAAGCCTGAGGTATGATAGAAGCATGGTAGCCACAAGCTTTAGCTTGCGTTGGGAGAGAAATAAAGCGCAGACTAAAGTCTGCGGCTACCAAGGATAAAAGATGATAGGTAAGATTATCTCACATTACAAAATCTTAGAGAAACTGGGTGAGGGTGGGATGGGTGTGGTCTATAAAGCCCAGGATATTAAATTAGATCGATTTGTGGCTGTAAAGTTTTTACCTCCGCACCTGACCTCTGAGTTTGAGGAGAAGGAAAGATTCATTCACGAAGCCAAAGCCGCTTCAGCTTTAAATCATACCAATATCACCACTATTTATGAGATAGATGAATTTGAAGGGCAGATGTTTATAGTTATGGAGTATTGTGAAGGTAAGACTTTAAAGCAGGTGATTGAGAAGGAAACTCTCTCCATAAAAAAGGTTTTAGACATTGGAATTCAGGTCTGTGAAGGTTTAACTGCAGCTCACAAGAAGGAGATAGTTCATCGTGATATTAAATCAGATAACATAATGGTTACCAAAGAGGGACAGGTTAAGATAATGGACTTTGGGCTGGCAAAGTTAAAGGGAGCCACCAAGCTGACCAAGACACGCTCAACTTTAGGAACCCTTGCTTATATGTCACCAGAGCAGGCTCAAGGAGAGGAAGTTGACCAGAGGAGTGATATATTCTCCTTTGGAGTTGTTCTTTATGAGCTTTTGACCGGGAAGCTCCCTTTTGGAGGAGAGCATCAAGCGGCTATTATCTATTCTATAATCAACGAAGAGCCACAGCCAGTAGCTCGTTTTAATAATCAAGTTTCAACTAAGTTAGAAGATATGGTTTTCAAAGCACTGGCAAAGGATAGAGAGGAGAGGTATCAACATGCTGATGAATTGTTAGCGGATTTGAGAAGGGAAAAGAAAAGTTTGGATTATGTTAAAACAGCTATAACAACACCTCAAACTATCGAATCTCAAAAGCCAGGCAGAAAGAAAGCTTTTCCATTGATTGTAGGATTACTGGCGATCTTAATTCTTATTGTAGTTTACTTTGCATTTCTAAAACAAAAAAAGCAGGTTACTATCACTGGCAAACCTTCTATAGCAGTCTTGTATTTACAAAATCTCTCCGAGAACAAAGGGGATGAATATCTTGCCGCTGGAATGACTGAGGATATTATCACCCAGTTATCCAAGATTGACGGTTTGCGAGTACTTTCCAGAAGTGATGTTGAGGAATTCAAGGGTAAAAAGGCCAAGCTTAGAGAGGTAGCTGACAAGTTAAAGGTTAACTACCTAATGGAAGGTTCAGTCCAAAAATATGGAGACAAAATCAGAATCAGTTGCCAGTTGATTAAAGCCAGTGATGGATTCCACGTCTGGGCAGACAGCTATGATAGGCAGATGGAGGATTTGTTTGCCATTCAGGCAGATGTAGCTAAGTCAGTGGCTCAGGCATTGAAGGTAGTTCTGGTCCCGGCTGAATTAGAGAGGATTCAAAAGAAACCCACGCAGAATGTTCAGGCTTACAACTACTACCTACAGGGACGGGAATATTATTTCGGAGGAGGAAGTTCGACTAAAGAAGGCCTGGAACTGTCAACCAAAATGTTTGAGAAGGCTTTAGAAGCTGATTCCGATTTTGCTTTAGCCTATGCCGGATTATCAGACTGTTATTCCAGTTATGTGATGTTCGGTGTTGACCCCAAGAAATCCTGGCTGGAAAAAGCTGAAAAAGCCGGACTTAAAGCATTAGCTCTTGACCCTAACTTAGCTGAGGCTCATCGTTCCCTTTCCAGGCTATACTGGACAGAGGGGAAAACCGAAAAAGCTATACAAGAGGCTGAAGAAGCAGTCAAAGCCAATCCTAATTATGGAGAAGCTTGGAAGCTCTTGGGAGCGTGGTACAGTTATACTGGTCAATATCCCAAAGCTGAGAGTGCTTTAATGAAAGCATTAGAGGTGAAGCCTACTGAGCCGTCTTTATTTGGGGCTTTTATAGGACTTTACACAGCCTGGGGGAAAAAAGAGAAGGTAGAGGAATATTTTAACAAAGGATTAGAGGTTCAACCTAGCAATCCAAGTATATATGCTGACATGAGTGATTACTACTACGTGGGCCGGGGTGAGTTGGAGCAAGCAAAAAGAATGGCTCATAAGTCTCTGGATATTGACCCACAGTATACTTATCCTCTATCCATCTTGAGTTATATTTTTGGGATGTCTGGAGATGCCGACAGCGCCCTTTATTATTTGGATGAGTACCGCAGACAAAATCCTGGCCAGGACTGGTTTGTCGAATTGAGTTACTTAGAGCTTATGAAAGGAAACAAGAAGCAGGCGGAAATACATCTTGATTCCTGCATCCAGTTCAATCTACCCTTAATCAAAGAATTTCAAGGTCTTCCCAATGAATATTACAGTCGGTTAAGAATAGGCTTAGCCTATGCATTGAAGGGAGAATCCAGAAAAGCGGTGGAGCAAGCAGAGAGGGTAAGGAAAAGTTTAGGGACCTCCCTTTTAACTGTTCGGAGGTCTGGGGTGGTATCTTCCCTCAGCTTTGTTTATTCCCTCATAGGACAGAAAGAAGAGGCAGTGCATATGCTGGAATTTCTGGTAAAGAAGAATATTACAACCCCAGCTTATATAAAATTGCACCCTTGGTACAAGAATTTATCTGGTTATCCAGCGTTTGAAGAGTTGATTAACCGAAAAACAAAATAAAAGAATGATCGGCAAAATAATCTCTCATTATAAAATCTTAGAGAAACTCGGTGAGGGTGGAATGGGTGTAGTCTATAAAGCCCAGGACACCAAGCTTGACCGGATTGTGGCTTTAAAATTCCTGCCCAAGCATCTTCTGTGCGATAATGAAGCTAAAATTCGATTTGAGCATGAAGCCAAAGCTGCCTCTGCTTTAAATCATCCTAATATCACCACAATTTATGAGATAGATGAGGTTGAGGGTGAATGTTTTATTGCGATGGAATATATTGAGGGAAAATCGGTCAAACATCTTTTAGAAGATAAGACTCTATCACTGAAGGAGGTTTCAGATATAGCGATTCAGGTGTGTGAGGGGTTAGTTATTGCTCATGAGAAGGGAATTGTTCATCGGGATATCAAATCTGATAACATAATGGTTACTACCCGGGGTCAGGCTAAGATAATGGATTTTGGTCTGGCGAAGCTTAAAGGTGCTTCAAAAGTTACAAAGACTGGCTCAACCTTGGGAACTCTGCAATATATGTCTCCTGAGCAAGCACAAGGGGTAGAGCTTGACCAGCGCTCAGATATTTTCTCCTTTGGGGTGGTTTTATATGAGATGTTTTCTGGACAGCTTCCCTTTAAAGGTGAGCATGAAGCCGCCATAATCTACTCTATCTTAAATGAGACTCCAGAGCCTCTGGCAAGGTATAAGGCAAATGTTCCAGAAGGGTTGCAGAGGGTTATTGATAAAGCTTTAGCAAAAGATAGAGAGGAAAGGTATCAAGACGCAGATGATTTATTAGCGGATTTAAGAAGAGAGAAGAAAAGTCTGGAATATATTAAGACAGGTCAAATTCTAAAAGAGGCGATTGCTCCTAAACCCAAGAAGAAACTTCTGCCTTTTGTAATTCCAGCCTCAATAATATTTCTTTTAATTTTGCTTTTCTTAATCTTGAAGCCATTCAAATTCGAGGTAGTTCCAGAGGAGAAGGCAGCTGCCAAAGAGAATTCTTTAGCCATAATGTATTTTGAGAATCTGGTAGATGGGGAGGATAAGGAAAGATTAGGTGAAATTGTAACCAATCTTTTGATAACTGGTCTTTCGGAATCCCAATATGTGAGAGTAGTTTCCAGTCAGAGATTATATGATATTTTGAAGCTTTTGGGAAAGGAAGGAGCGAAGGTCATAGACAAAAACGTTGCTTCCGAAGTTGCCAATAAAGCCAATGCTAAATGGATGGTCTTGGGCAGTATCCTTGAAGTAGAGCCGCGCATAGTTATAACCACCCAGTTAGTTGATGTCGGAACCGGTGAAATAAAGGCATCTCAACGAATCACCGGAGAGAAAGAAGAAGATGTATTTTCTTTAGTGGATAAGCTGTCAGTTAAAATCAAAAAAGACCTTTCCCTTCCCATTCAAGGTCAGAAGGAAATAACCCGCTCAGTAGCGGATGTGACCACCCATTCGCAAGAAGCATATCGTTATTATCTGGAGGGAGTTGATTACTTTTATAAGATTTACAACGTGGAGGCAGAGAAAAGCTTCAGAACAGCGCTGGAGTTTGATTCTACCTTTGCCATGGCATATCTCAGATTGGCTTGGCTTAAAGGGGGTTCGGAGCAGAAAAAATTAATAGCCAAAGCGGTAGAATACTCAGATAAGGTCAGCCAGAAGGAAAAACATTATATAAAAAGTCTTGTAGCATATATATCGGGGAATCATGCTCAAGCTATCAAAGAGCTACAGAAGTTAGTGGAACGGTATCCCGAAGAGAAAGAGGCATTTCTTTTGTTGGGGCAATATAATTTCTTACGGGGGAAGTATGAGGAAGCTGTTCGCCATTCTAACAGAGCTATTGAGATAGACCCACTGTACAAGATAGCTTATAACGTGCTTGCCGGGATGTACGATGAAATAGGAGATTTTGAGAAATCTATCTGGGCTATAAATAAATATATATCCTTAGCACCGGATGAACCCAATCCCTATGATACCAGGGCTGATCTTTATGCTAACCACGGCAAATTGGATCAGGCGATTGAATCTTACAAAAAGGCTCTGGAGAAAAAACCCGACTTCTATATGTCCCTGACAAAATTAGGGCTTATGTATCTTTTCAAAAGGGAGTATGCTCAAGCTGAAAGCTGTTTTAGAGAATTTTACAAGCGACCAGAAAAAGAAATTAGGTCAGGGATAAGAACTACTTTGGCGTTAATCCCATTATACCAAGGTAAGTTCGAGCAAACCCTAAAGGTTTTGGACGACGGCATTGCCGCAGATAGAATGGAGCAAGCTGAAGGCAGCTGGAATGCAAATAAATATATCGCAAAGGCCCTCATTTATGAGGAGAAGAAAAACCTGGATTTGGCTTTCAAGGAATTTGAAAAAGGAATGGAAATTATGAAAAGAGTTGATCCTGTTGGGGTCCTCCGTAGCCAGAGTTTCTATGTTCGCCTTTTGCTTCTGAATAATGATTTTAAAAAAGCTGAAGAGGTGGCAAAGGCTCTGAAGAAGGATATTGAAGAAAAGGACCAAAGTCTGATGAGTGTCTACTGGTATGCGGCTGGGTGGATTGAAAGGGCAAAAGGTAACTTGGCAGCTTCACTGACTAATTTCGAAAAAGCTACCCAGTCGGAGCCCACTTTTTCGAAGCACTGTCTGCTTGCTAAAGTCTACTTGGAATCAGGCAGAGTGGGTGAGGCGGTAGCTATGTTGGAGAAGGCACTTTCAAGATATGATGAGGACAGGGCAACTTCTCCAATCTGGGAGGTGAAAGCATATTATCTTTTAGGTCTAGCCTACGAGAAATCGGGCTGGAACAAAAAGGCGATTGAGAAATATGAGGAATTTTTGGACATCTGGAAGAACGCTGACCCGGGGATAAAGGAAGTTGAGGATGCAAAGGAGAGGTTGAAGAGATTAAAAAGTAGACAGTAGACAGCATATAGTAGACTGGGAATAAGAAGTAGTCGCAAACTTTAGCTTGCGACTAAATAACTCACCCTGAATCCCTCTCTTGAGAAGAGAGGGACTTTCGCTCCCCTTCTCTTTTTAAGTCGAAGATCCCGCCATAGGCGGGGAGAAGAGGTCAGGGGATGAGTTTAAAAGCGCCCGTAGGGCGGCTACCTAAACCTTCACAGGATCGATTTATGTCTTACGAATTTTTCATCGCAAAAAGGTATCTAAGGTCTAAAAGGAAGTCAAAATATCTTTCGGTCATTACCCTTATTTCTATAGGTGGGGTTTTAATCGGGGTGGCGGCTTTGACTTTTGTTCTATCGATGATGAACGGGTTTGAAAAAGAAGTCCGTTCCCGTATAATAGGCACCACTGCCCATGTAACTATCCTTTCCTCTGAAGGGGAAGGGATTGAGGATTACCAGAAGCTTTTCCCTTTGATTAAATCCAATTCTCAGGTTAAAGGAATTGCTCCATTCATCTATTTTAAAGGAGCAATTGCCTCAAAAGAGGAATCAGACGGGATTGTCATCCGTGGAATTGAGCCGGAACAGGAGAAAAAAGTAACTGAGATTGAGAAATACCTAATAGCTGGCAGTTTTGATTTAAAAGAGATTCAAGGGGAGCCACCAGGAATCGTCTTAGGAATAACTTTAGCAGATAGGCTAAGGGTAAAGATTGGGGAAAATGTAATCCTATTTAGCATCAACAAGGAGACAGTCTCAGCAGGTTTCCTTTCCCCGAAGGCAACCAAGTTCAAAGTGGTAGGAATTTTCGAGAGCGGGATGTATGAATATGATTCCAATTTAGCTTATATCTTACTTTCATCTGCTCAGAAGATTTTGAACTCCGGCAATGTGGTAACTGGATTGCAGGTAAAGATTTCAGATTTTTATAAAGCTCAGAAAGTAGCAAAAGAGCTTGATTCTAAATTAGGGTCGAACTATTTTGCTACTGACTGGATGCACCTCCATAAAAACCTTTTCTCCTGGATGACACTGGAGAAATATGCGATGTTCATCGTCTTGAGCCTGATCGTGGCTGTTGCAGCCTTTAACATCATCAGTACCTTGATAATGGTGGTGATTGAGAAAAGAAAAGAGATCGGGATCTTGAAATCTATGGGAGCTAATTCTCCTTCCATAATGAAAATTTTTATGTTTGAAGGGTTGGTAGCAGGTGTGACTGGTACGGTTTTGGGAAGTGTCTTAGGTTTTGTCTTATGCTGGATTCAAAAGACCTTCAAGCCTATATCTCTGCCTTCGGAGATATATTTCATCGCTACCCTTCCTATAGATATGAGATTTTTCGATTTCTTTATAGTAGCCTTGGCTGCGGTGGGCATAACCTTCTTAGCCACCCTTTATCCAGCTTATAGAGCTTCAAAACTTCTGCCAGTAGAGGCAATAAGGTATGAATAAAAAGGATCAACAGTTCAAATGTTCAAAAGCTCAAAGGGAAAAACGTAAGGCATGGCCATCAAGGTCTTGAGACTTCAGCCATACGAATGGTATCTATGGAGTGCATCCAATGGATGTTGCATTGAAACGGTCAATGCACTCCAAAATAGATTAAATATATCAGGAAAACTGGCGAAAATAAATATATAGGATGAATTAGGTGACAAACCAAGAGTTGATTTTAAAAGCTAAAGGGGTCTTTCGAAGCTTTCAAACAGGTGCAGTAATTCTTAACGTATTAAAAGGGATAGATTTAGAGATATTTCAGGGGGAGATTGTGGCGATAATTGGGCCTTCGGGCTCAGGAAAAAGCACTTTGCTTTATATCTTAGGTGCGTTGGACCGACCTAATTCAGGCTCGGTAAGCTTTAACTCCACCGAAGTAAACTCGTTGAATGACAAGGAATTAGCTAATCTCAGAAACAGGACAGTTGGATTTGTTTTTCAGTTCCATCACCTTCTTCCTGAATTTTCTGCTTTAGAAAATGTAATGTTACCTAAGTTGATTGCTAGGGAGAAGACTGAAGAAATAAAAGAGAAAAGTTTAAGAATCTTAAATGAGGTCGGTCTTTCTGATAGAGCTTTTCATAAACCTGGAGAGCTTTCTGGTGGTGAACAACAAAGGGTGGCAGTTGCCAGGGCTTTGATCAATGATCCAAAGTTAGTGATAGCGGATGAGCCCTCTGGTAATTTAGATAGAAACTCAGCTGAAAGTCTGCATAATCTGATGGTCGAACTCAATCATAATAGAAACCAGACTTTTATCTTAGCTACCCATAATTTAGAGCTGGCTCAAAGAGCCCATCGTATATTTATATTGAAAGATGGTCAAATAGAACCCTATAAATTTTAAGGTCATTTTGGAGAGAAAAGATGTTGTGCGATGATTGCAGAAAAAGAGAAGCTACTATCCAGCTTACTCAGATAATTAACAATGAAAAGTTGACCTTAAACCTCTGCCAGAAATGTGCGGATAAAAGAGGTTTTCATAGCCCCTTTGAGGGAGTTCCTTTTCCTTTAGCAGAATTTTTATCCAGCATGATTTCACCCCTAGGATCAGATAAAGAGAAAAAAACTTTAGCTAAGGCGGAAAAGGAAGCCAGATGCCCGGTCTGTAAGTTAAGTTTTTCTGATTTTGCCCAGAGAGGAAGGTTAGGGTGTGGGAGCTGTTATAAAGCTTTTAGAATACAACTCAAAGACCTTTTAAGGAAAATCCATGGCTCAGATCGTCATCGGGGTAAGATACCGAATCTGCCAGGGGTGGAGATGGAATATTTGAAGGAAGAAAGAAAGTTACAGGAAGAATTAAAGAAAGCTGTGGATGAAGAGAATTTCGAGATGGCTGCCCAGATAAGGGATAAAATCAAAAATATACAGGAGAAGAAATAAAGATGTTTGAGGAGTTAGTAAAAAAACCAGCATCCTGGCTTACAGGTGAGGGTAATAATTCAGAGATAGTTTTATCCAGCCGGGTTAGGTTAGCCCGTAATATCTCTAATATCCCTTTCCCTTCTGTGGCTAAATCTGAGGAAAGGGAAAAAGTTATAACTTTCGTCCGTAAAGCCATCCAAAAGGATTCTCAGCTTAAATCCGGACAACTCTATTCTTCTTCTGAGCTTTCTCATCTGGATAAAGATTTTCTCATAGAAAGGCATCTGGTTAGCCCTGAGTTTATGAGAGAAGGCGAGACCAGAGCTTTATTTATTGGAGAGGAAGAGAAGATAAGCCTGATGATTAATGAGGAGGATCATCTTCGAATTCAAGCTCTCGGGTCCGGCTTAGAAATAAAAAGTGCCTTTGAGTCAGCAGATAAGATCGACACTGGATTATCCTCCACCCTTGAATTCGATTTCGACCCGGATTTCGGCTATCTGACCTCTTGTCCTACTAATGTGGGAACCGGAATGCGGGCTTCGGTTTTAATCCATCTTCCGGGACTGGTTTTAACCAAAGAAATTGAAAATGTTATTTCCCAGGTAACCAAGTTAGGCTTGACGGTAAGAGGATTCTACGGTGAAGGTTCAGAAGTTTTGGGAAATCTCTTTCAAATTTCTAACCAAACCACCTTAGGAAAATCAGAGGAGGATTTGATCGAGAGTCTGGAGAAAGTGACCCAGCAGATTATAGAGTATGAGAATAATTCGCGTAAAACCCTTTACCGGGAAGCAAAAGAACAAATCGAAGACAAAATCTGGAGAGCATTTGGCATTTTACAAAATGCACGGGTAATAACCTCGAATGAAGTGACTAATCTTTTATCTGCTATTCGACTTGGTTTGGGAATGGGAACTCTTACTGAAATCTCTCTGGGCACCATTAATCAGATTTTACTTATCTCTTTTCCAGCCCATCTCCAGAAATATTTTAATAAAGAGATGGAGCCGAATGAACGGGATATACTGAGGGCGGAATTTATCAGAAAAAAACTTGGTAAACAAAGTTAAAAATAGTCTTTGACTTTCTTTTGTTTACACTTAAATTATTAGAAGGTAGCGTATTTAAAATAGATGGAGAAAATTTATGAATGAGATGTTCTCAGAAAAAGCCAGAAAGGTAATAGAGTATGCCAGGGATGAAGCTTCCCGGCTAAGGCATGACTATATTGGGACAGAACATCTCCTCTTAGGTATAGTTAGACTGGGGGAGGGAAGGGCAGTTGAAACCCTTACCAATATAGGGATAGATCTTTCAGAGCTCAGGCAGTCGATAGAGGATGTAGTTCAACCTTCAGGCGGGACTCTGACTATGGGACAGCTTCCTTTAACTGCTCGTGCAAAAAAGACCTTAGAGGTCTCCGGTCAGGAAGCCAGAGCTTTGAAAGCTAAAGAGATAGATGCTGAACATATACTGTTAGCTTTGCTTAGAGATGAGGAAGGGGTTGCCGCACAGGTCCTTTCGATGTATGATATAGATTATAAAGAAGCTTATGAAGAGCTAAAAAATATTCAATCCGGAAAACCTTCTTCATATGGAAAGAAAAGGAAAAAAAGTAAAACTCCGGCTTTAGACCACTTCGGCAGAGATCTAACCGAACTGGCTCGTAAAGGTAAATTAGACCCGATAATTGGAAGGGAAAATGAGATCGAGAGGGTCTCACAGATACTATCCCGCAGGAAAAAGAACAACCCGGTCTTAATCGGGGAACCAGGAGTGGGTAAAACAGCTATTGCTGAAGGGTTAGCTCAAAAGATAGTAGAAGGAAAGGTACCACAAACCTTAGAGAATAAAAGGATT
Source organism: uncultured Ignavibacteria bacterium (assembly GCA_964570765.1). Taxonomy (GTDB): domain Bacteria; phylum Zixibacteria; class MSB-5A5; order MSB-5A5; family RBG-16-43-9; genus CAZMZF01. The sequence continues at coordinate 81,688 of CAZMZF010000003.1, read as the reverse complement.
GTAACCCTGGATATGGCTTCATTGGTAGCTGGCACAAAATATCGAGGTCAGTTTGAGGAGAGGATGAAAGCGGTGATGAACGAGATCATCAACTCCAAGGATGTCATAATTTTTATTGACGAGCTTCATACCATTGTAGGAGCAGGTGGAGCTGAAGGCTCTTTAGATGCTTCCAATATATTCAAGCCTACTCTTTCCAGAGGTGAGATCCAGTGCATAGGTGCAACTACTCTGAATGAATATAGAAAATATATAGAGAAAGATGGTGCCTTGGAAAGAAGGTTTCAAATTGTGATGGTTGATCCTCCAACTACTCAGGATACCATTAAAATTTTGAATGGCTTAAAGCAGAAGTATGAAGAACATCATAAGATAAAAATTATAGATGAGGCAATTGAAGCTGCAGTGAAACTATCTGATAGATATGTTTCTGGTAAGTTTCAACCGGATAAAGCGTTAGATGTTATAGACGAGGCTGGCTCACATGCACATCTTTCCACCTATACTAAACCACCTGAATTTGGAGAATTCGAGCAGGTGATTATTCAACTCCAGAAAGAAAAAGATTTAGCAGTTAAAAACCAGGAGTTTGAAAAAGCGGCCCAGTTAAGGGATGAATTGAAATTTAAAAAAGAGGAACTGGAATCTCTTAAAAGAAAATGGGAAGAGGAAAAAAGCAAAGAGGTGGTGATTCTAACGGCAGAGGATATTGCTCAGATTGTTTCCAAGATGACCGGTATCCCGGTTTTCAGATTAGAGGAAAAAGAATCCAAAAAGCTTTTGAGAATGGAAGAGGAGATAAAGAAAAGGCTGGTAGGCCAGGATGAGGCAGTTACAGCTATAACTAAAGCTATACGCAGGTCCAGAGCAGGCTTGGGAGATCCGAGAAGGCCCATAGGCTCTTTTATCTTCCTGGGTCCTACAGGAGTAGGAAAAACTGAATTGGCTCGCTGTTTAGCCGCCTTCTTATTTGAGGATGAGGATTCTTTGATCCGCATAGATATGTCCGAGTATATGGAGAAGTTCTCAGTTTCAAGACTTATAGGTGCTCCTCCTGGATATGTTGGATATGAAGAAGGTGGACAATTAACCGAGAAAGTCAGACGGAAACCGTATTCAGTTGTGCTCTTAGATGAGATTGAGAAGGCTCATCCAGAGGTGTTTAATATTCTTTTGCAGATGTTGGATGATGGGGCTTTAACTGATAGTTTCGGTCGAAGGGTTGATTTCAAGAATAGCGTAGTAATTATGACTTCCAATCTGGGCACAAGGGAGATAAAATCTGGAAAAGCCTTAGGATTCCAAAAAGATGACTTAATATCCACCTTTGAACAGATGAAGCAGAAGATAACAGATGAGCTTAAAAGGACTTTTAATCCTGAGCTTTTAAACCGGATCGATGAGGTTATTATCTTCAAGCCCCTGGGAATGAACGAGATAATGCAGATAATCGATATCCTCTTAAAAGATGTGGCAAAGAGGTTGACTGAAAAAGGTATCACTTTTGAGTTGACGGATAAAGCTAAGGAGTTCTTGGCGGAAAAAGGTTATAATCCAACATTTGGAGCCAGACCCTTAAAAAGAGCTATTCAGAAATATTTAGAAGACCCTCTGGCAGAAGAGATTTTGAGAGGTCAATTTGTTAAAAATTGTCACGTAGTTGTGGACCAGAGAGGAGAGGATAATCTTCATTTCGAGATAAAGGTCAGAGAAGAAGGGGAGATTAAAAAATCTTTAAAGCCTTAAATTCTTCTTGTCAAAAAAAGGTAAAAGTATATTTCCAGCACCCGTAGGCGGGGCTCCCAGCCCCGCAAAATGGCTTTCCAGAGACCTTTAGAATTTTCAGTGTTTGCCAGGTCCCCTGACCTGGCAAGTCAATATTCTCCGTCGGGTCGGGGGACCCGTCGTCCACATTTAAGATTAAAAAATCTTTAAAGCCTTAGATAGATTTTTCTTGCCAAAAAGATAAAAGTTTATTAACTTCTAAAACTAAATTCCCCGTATATAGGGGAGTGGGATTTTGATTTTTTTTAGAAGTGTTTTGCTCTGTAGGAAAGGAGGTGCTTTGTAATGGCGCATAAGAAAGGTGTAGGTAGTTCCAGAAACGGAAGGGATTCACATGGTCAGAGATTAGGTGTTAAAAAATTCTCTGGAGAAAAGGTCTTGGCTGGCTCTATTTTAGTCCGGCAGAAGGGGACTAAAATCCATCCAGGATATAATGTGGGTATGGGAAAAGATAATACTCTATTTGCCCGGATAACTGGACTGGTTAAATTTGAAAGACAGGGAAGAGACAAAAAGATGGTAAGCGTCTATGCTTAATTTTTTTTCTTAATTGATAAAAATTTCACAAGGTCTGTAGAGAGGGACATCCACTTTTGCGGAACAAATTCGTAGTGCGAGGCCGTCAAGGTCTTGAGACTTTTAGCCTCGCTATGGCGATTCTGAAAGGGTCGCACTACGAGGAAGAAAATCTGGGGATTTGCCCAAAAAGGGTCACTGATCTTTAAAATTTTAAATTTTTCTCAAGATGAAACCTTTTGGCATCTTTTTAAGCGGATGTGGCTATAAAAATGGTACCGATATCTGGGAAGCGGTATTACTTAATTATTTTTTAGAGGAGAGGAAAATAAAGACCATATCATTCTCTTCTCAGCCTTATAATCTGGACAGTTCTAATAATAGTGAAAAAAATCCACAAACCGTTCCTTCAAATTTTTTCTACGAGATGGCTTTGATCACCCGCGATAGGTTAAAAGAGCTAAAAGAGATCAGCTCTGAGACCCTGTCAGCCTTGATACTTCCAGGAGGACAAGGTCTATTGAAAAACTTCACCCAAGCGGATGAGAAGAATCTGTTCTTAAAGGTTGAGCCGGAGTTGAAAAGATTAATCCGTGAAATTTACAGGCGGAAAAAACCGATTGCCGGTTGTGGAGTGGCTAGCCTGGTAATAGCTTCCTGTCTGAGGGATATTGCTACTACACCCTTAACCTTAACCCTGGGGAATGATTCAGAATTATCCAGCCAGCTTGAGAAAATGGGTGTCAATCATATTATAACCAGAGCTCAAGAAGCAGTGATAGATTCTGAGAACCGGATAGTCACTACTTCTGGCTCTCAGATGAAAACTAATCTGAGCGAACTGGGAATGGGTTTAAAGAACTTGATTAATGGTATTTTAGAGTTAACCAATAAAACGCAATAGAGAAAAGGAGGTATCTATGCGAGAAATATCGGTTAAAGATATTATCGGCACCGTGAAGGATTTATGTATTGAGGCTAATTACCACTTAGGCGAGGATGTTGAAAAGGCTCTGAAGGAGGGATATCAGAAGGAAGAGTCGCTAACCTCAAAGGAGACCCTTGGCCAGATTCTGGAAAATATCAATATAGCTAAGGAAGGAGAATTCCCTTTATGTCAAGACACCGGTTTTGCAGTAGTCTTTGTAGATATGGGAGACCAGGTCTTTGTTAAGGATGGTAATCTGTTTGAGGCAATCAATGAAGGAATCAGGCAGGGATATAAGGAAGGGTACCTGCGAAAATCGATCTTGGGGGATCCGATCGAGAGGAAAAATACCGGGGATAATACTCCTGCAATCATTCATATGAATGTGGTTAAGGGAGATAAATTGAAGATAATCGTAGCTCCCAAGGGTGGTGGAAGTGAGAATATGTCCGAGGTTAAGATGATGAAGCCATCTGATGGGGTAGAGGGTGTGAAAGAGTTTGTTATCGATATGGTCAGAAGGTCTGGCTCCAATCCTTGCCCTCCCATAATTGTCGGAGTGGGTATCGGTGGAACCTTCGAAAAGTGTGCTGAGATGGCTAAAAGAGCCCTTCTAAGGCCGGTTGGCTCTCAAAATCCAAATCCATTTTATGCCAATTTAGAAAAGGAGCTATTGGAGAAGGTAAATAAGTTAGGTATTGGTCCACAGGGGTTCGGGGGAAGGGTAACTGCTTTAGCTGTTCATGTAGAGACTTTTCCCTGTCACATAGCTTCTTTCCCGGCTGCAGTTAATATCCAGTGCCATGCTGACAGACATAAAGAGGCTATTATCTAAATATAAAAGAGATTAATTTAAAAAAATCGGAGGTTAAAATGCCAGCTAAAAAAATAACTACCCCTTTGACTGATCAGGTAGTTGAGAATTTAAAAGCAGGCGATAATGTATTGATCACCGGTGAGCTATATACTGCCAGAGATGCGGCCCATAAAAGGATGACAGAGATGTTAGATAGAGGGGAGAAATTGCCCTTTGATCTGAAAGGACAGCTGATTTACTATGTTGGTCCATCTCCTGCTCGCCCAGGGAAAGTGGTGGGTTCTGCTGGACCAACTACCTCAGGCAGGATGAATAAATACGCTCCCAGAATTCTTCAGGCTGGCTCAAAAGGGATGATCGGTAAAGGGGAGATGGGACCTGCAGTAGCAGAGGCTTTGAAAAAGTACAAGGGGGTCTATTTCGCCGCAGTAGGTGGTGCGGCGGCCTTAATTGCCAAGTCAATTACCGCTAATGAACTGGTTGCCTGGGAGGAGTTAGGAGCTGAAGCAATTCGCCGGTTCAAAATTAAAGATTTCCCAGCGATTGTAGTTCAGGATTGTCATGGTGGGAATCTTTATGTTGAAGGGGTGAAAAAATACCAGCGAGCTTAAGGAAAAAATAGGGTAATTCGTGACGCCCGACCTTCGTTTCCTAAAATTGGATCCGCAGGATCGGGCGTTTGTTTTTATTAACTTAGCTTGATTCCACACTATTATTCCCTTTTAGGGGAGAGGATCAGGGTAAGGTCAGATACATAGAGATGCATAGCGATGTGTCTCTACATAAAATTATACCCATTTTTTCTGTGACAGCCAGGTCCCCGGACCTGGCTGGTAAGAATATAAGAATATTATATCGTCGGGTCAGGGGATCCGACAGCCACATAATTATTGAATTAAATTCAGGGGCATAGCAATCTGCGTCTTAATGAAACTCCATTCCATCTAAAACCATCTGTCAAATCAAAACTTCGTGAATCTTCTTTTTTTACCCATTTTCCCCTTGACAACCTTAATAAATACTTTAATATTAATCAAAATTTTAAAAACGAATTGCTTATGGAAAAATATCAGAAAACCATTAAAGAACCAGTTACTTATACCGGAGTTGGACTACACACCGGGAACAAAACTACCGTAACCTTCAAGCCTGCACCAGTAAATCACTGGATCAGCTTTATTCGCAAGGACTTAACAGATTCTCCAGAAATACCGGTTGATATAGAGCATGTGGTTGATATAACCCGTGGTACTACTTTAGGCAAGGGAAATGTAAAAGTATATACGGTAGAACATATTTTAGCGGCAGTAGTTGGCTTGGAGATAGATAATCTGATTATCGAGTTAGATAATAATGAGCCTCCGGTAGGAGATGGTAGTTCTCTACCTTTTGTCAATGCCCTACTCAAGGCAGAAATTGAGGAACAAGATGTGCTGAAAAACTTCATTCAGGTTGAAACCCCTTTGATCTACTCTGAGAAAGAAAGAGGAGTTGACATAGCTGCTTTCCCTTCTGATGATTTACGGATCACTTTTATGATCGACTACCGAAATCCAGCTTTAGGTACCCAATATACTTCTATGCTCTCTCTAAAAGAAGAATTCATCAAGGAATTTGCCCCAGCCAGAACCTTTTGTTTTTTACATGAGCTGGAGATGCTCAAAGAAAAGGATTTAATTAAAGGTGGAGGACTGGATAGTGCCATAGTGATCTGTGATAATAATATGGGACAAAACGAACTCGAAAGGCTTAAAGAACTTTTTAACTTAAAAGAGGAAGTCTTTGTAGGTAAAACTGGAATCTTAAATGATGTGCCCCTTAGATTTTATAACGAACCGGCCCGGCATAAAGCCTTAGACCTCTTAGGTGATCTTTCCCTGATAGGTGTCCCTCTGAAAGCTCATATATTAGCCGCCCGCTCAGGCCATGCGGCTAATGTGGCTCTGGTTAAAAAACTTCGCCAGCTCTATGAGAAAAAACTTATAACCACTAAATATCAGGAGAAAAGGAAAAAGGGTGATTATCTTTTAGATGCTACAGCTATCCAGAAAATAATGCCTCATCGTTATCCTTTTCTCTTAGTCGATAGAGTCATAGATTTAATACCCAAAGAAAGGGTGGTGGCAATAAAAAACGTTACTTTAAATGAACCGTTCTTTGTAGGTCATTTCCCCGGTCATCCCATTATGCCCGGAGTTTTGATAATTGAGGCTATGGCTCAAGCTGGAGGGATTCTCTTATTGAATACCGTGGAAAATCCGGAGAGTAAGGTAGTTTATTTTATGGGGATGGACGAGGTGAGATTCAGAAAACCGGTTCTGCCGGGAGACCAGCTTCGCTTTGAGCTGGATATGATTCAATATCGAAAAGGAGGAGCCTGTAAGATGCAGGGGAAAGCCTTCTTGGGTGATGAGCTGGCTGCAGAAGCAATCCTTCTGGCAACCATAATGGATAAATAGAATTTAATATAATCTCTGCAAACTATTTCAAGCCATATGAATATTCATCCTACAGCTATAGTTGACCCTAAAGTAGAATTAGGTAAGGATATTTCCATAGGTCCATATACCATTATTAATGAAGGAGTTCAGATTGGAGATAATGTTCAGATAGGCTCTAATGTTTTGATCGATACCGGAACGATTATAGGTAAAAATTGCAAAATCCATCATGGTGCAGTTTTAGGAACCCCTCCTCAGGATTTAAAATTCGGAGGAGAAAAGACTTTTTTAGAGATTGACGAGAACACGGTTATTCGGGAATATGCTACCATAAATCGCGGAACTAAACATCGGGGCAAAGTCACGGTTGGCTCCAATTGCTTTATTATGATCTATGCCCATATAGCTCATGACTGTATAGTGGGGAATAATGTCATCTTAGCTAACTCGGTTAACTTAGCCGGACATGTAACAATAGAAGATTACGCCATCATTGGTGGTGTTGTGCCAGTTCATCAGTTCACCAAAATTGGAGCCCACTCCATCATCGGTGGAGGATTCAGAGTCCCCAAAGACGTTCCCCCTTATATTCTGGCAGGGGGTTATCCTTTGCGTTATATGGGCTTGAATGTCATTGGGCTTAAAAGAAGAAACTTCTCAGAAAACACTTTAATCACTTTAAAAAAAGCTTGCAGAATCCTTTTTCAATCTAAATACAACACCACCCAAGCAGTCGAGAAAATAAAATCAGAGATCGAGCTAATCCCTGAAATAAAACACCTCCTGGAATTTATCAAGAAAAGCGAAAGAGGAATAATAAAATAATTGAAGGTGGTTCAGATATTCCTGTCTGCCTATCTATACGAACAGACAAAATGTCTGTTCTACCTATTGAGTAGACCCATCTTGCCCTCAAGATGGGTCGTTACGTTGTAGGTTTAGCATGTTCGCCCTTCGACGAGCTCCCTTCAGGCCTGAGCTTCAGGGTCGAAGATAGAGCAGTGAACCGAGCTGAACTGCAGAACTGCTTAACTAAAGATTATCTGAAAGCAGATTGACTAATCTTTATAGATTTATTATATAATAACCAGCTCGCGATGGTATCATAATCTGTCATTGCGAGAAATTCTGCCAAAAGCGGGAGACGAAGCAATCTGTTACACGAGAAGTGGACGGATTGCTTCACCCCTACGGGGGTTCGCAATGACAGGTGAAATGGCGGCTTTCTTTATTGAGGAAACACATGCAAAGAATAAAAGTCGGAGTAATCGGAGTAGGACATTTGGGAGAGCATCATGCCAGGATCTACTCAGGGCTTCCCCAGGCTGAGCTTATCGGGATATACGACTCAGACATCGAAAAAGCAAAAGTCAAAGCAGAAAAATATAATACATCTCATTTTGAGGAATTAAACCGGTTTCTTCAACAAGTAGAGGCAGTTAGTTTGGTAGTTCCCACTTCTTCTCATTATGAAGTTGCCAAGAAAGTTTTAAATCAAGGGATCCATATATTAATCGAAAAACCGATCACCGAAACAGTTGAACAGGCAGAAAAGTTAATTCAAATAGCCAGAAAGAAAAATCTAACTCTTCAGGTAGGCCATATCGAGAGGTTTAACCCGGCTTTCAGGGCTATCGAGAATATCAAACTGGAACCAAAATTCATAGAATCTCATCGCTTGTCCTCCTTTGTTGAAAGAGGAACTGATGTAGCAGTTATCTTAGATTTAATGATTCATGATTTAGATTTAATCCTTTATCTGGTAAAAGATAAAATAAAATCTGTGGAAGCTGCAGGGGTCTCAGTAATAACTGAAACTGAGGATATTGCTAATGCACGGATAACTTTTGAAAAAGGATGTGTAGCAAATATAACCGCCAGTCGGATCACAGCTCGTCCTATGCGTAAATTGAGAATATTCCAGAAGAATGCCTATATCTCCTTAGACCTTTTAGAAAAAAAAGCTGAGGTTTATAGATTAGTTAATGCCGAGAATAAGGAATCACCTCTGGGAAAAACAGTAGTTGGACAAATACCCATAGAGAAAACTGGCAAAACCATCATCTACGAAAAGCCTGAGATCAAAAGTGAGGATATGCTTACTTCAGAACTTTCTTCTTTTCTTCAGGCTGTAGCAACAAGAACTACTCCTTTAGTTACCGGGGAACAGGCTAAGCAAGCTTTAGAGTTAGCCTTAGAGATAAAGGAGAAATCAGCTCTCCATCTTCAAAAATTCAGATGAAAAAAAATGTCTTGATCGTAGCTGGAGAAGCCTCAGGTGATCTGCACGGGGCAGGACTTATCCGGGAACTTAAAAAGATAAATCCGAATATAGAATATTATGGAGTCGGCGGAGCTAAGCTGAAAGAAGAAGGAATAAATCTTCTATTCAGCATAGAAAAACTTGCCTTTATGGGTTTTTATGAGGTCATAAAAAATCTCGGACTTATCAAAGAATTAAAAATGAAACTCATTTATTTTTTAGACCAGAATAAACCCGATCTGGTTATCCTGATAGACTATCCCGGTTTTAATTTGAGGTTTGCAAAAGAGGTTAAAAAAAGAAAAATCCCTATTCTATATTATATCAGCCCCCAGGTCTGGGCCTGGGGCAAGAAAAGGGTTAATACTATAAAAAAGTTAGTTGACCGGATGGTAGTCTTCTTCCCTTTTGAGGAAAAACTTTATAAAGAGGCAGGAGTAGAAGTTAATTTTATTGGCCATCCACTTTTGGATTTAGTTAAATCTACACTTTCCAAAGAAGATTTCAGAAATAAATTACAAATTAAAGAAAACGAAATCCTAATTGGACTTCTCCCTGGCTCAAGGTGGCAGGAAATAGAAAAGATACTTCCTGCGATGATACGCTCCTGTCTCATATTGAAAAAACGATTAGAAAATTTACAAGTGGCAATTGGTCTGGCTTCTACTATTGACAAACAAAGAGTCGAAGACTTTTTGAAAAAGAAAAACTATAGGGTGCCAATTTTAGAGAACTTAACTTACGACCTGATGAATCATTCTGATCTTTTATTAGCCACCTCGGGCACCGCTACTTTAGAATCTGCTATCTCCTGCACCCCGTTGATTGTATTATATAAGACCAGTTTCCTTACCTATCATTTAGCTAAAGCTTTAGTGAAAATATATCATATCGGTATGGTCAATATCGTAGCAGGTAAAAAGATAGTTCCGGAGTTTATTCAGTCCCAGGCTAAACCAGAAAAAATTGCTCAGGAGATGGAGAAGATTTTGAAAGATAAAGATGAATATAAAAAGATAAAGATAGAGTTGAACGAGGTTAAAACAAGATTGGGAGAAAAAGGCGCCTACCGAAGATGTGCCCGGATTGTAAATCAGATGCTTTCTTAAATTATTTTATGAGCTTAAAAGAAAAAATGTTTTTATCTTTTGTCTCGATTTTAGGGCCTCTTTTCATCCTGCTTTTGGGGAAAAGTTTAAAGATAAAATGGATCGGAGAAGAAAATCTTAAGCCAATACGAGAGAGAAAAGGGAAAGTACTTTATGCTTTCTGGCATGGAAGGATGTTAATCCTCTCCTATTCTCATAGACGTAAGAAAGTCCAGGTGCTGATAAGCCAGCATAGAGATGGGGAGATAATCGCCCGCATAATTGAAAGGTTGGGATTCGGAACAGTCAGAGGCTCAAGTTCGCATGGAGGATTTAAAGCTATTTTACAGATGGCTAATAAAGCTAAAAATGGGTATGATCTTGCCATCACTCCGGATGGACCTAAAGGACCTCCTTTCCAAGTTCAACCCGGGACAGCCTATATAGCCCAAAGAAGCGAAATCCCCATCCTCCCGATCACCAATTCCGCAGAAAAAGTTTGGACCCTGAAAAGCTGGGATAGTTTCATCATCCCCAAACCATTTTCTAAAGCAGTCATAATCATAGGTAAACCTATTTATGTATCGGTTGATCTTACACCTGAAGAAATTGATTTGAAAAATTTAGAACTGCAGGCAAATCTTAACCTGCTAACCGAGAAAGCAGATAACTACTTTAAGTCCGGGAATAATTATAGAGGAAAATAAAAATGTATTTTGTTTATAACCTTTTTTATACCTTAATATTTATCCTGATTTTCCCCTATCTTATATTGAGGGGATTATTTGGAAGGCATGGAGTTTTAGAACGTTTAGGAAAAATCCGCATCCCTAAAAAGTTATCCCCTCCTTTGATCTGGTTTCATTCTGCCTCAGTTGGAGAGGTTAAAGCTTTAGCCACGATTTTGCCCAAACTAAAAAAACTAAAAACTGATTTCTCCATAGCGGTTTCGGTTGTAACCAAAACTGGCAAAAAACAGGCAAGGGAAAGTCTGCCTCAGGCAGATTTAATCTTCTATTTCCCTCTGGATTTCCCCTTCATTTTGAGAAAGGTGTTAAAAAAACTCAACCCTGCCCTTTTAGTCCTGGTGGAAACTGAGCTCTGGCCCAATCTGATCCGGGAATCAAAGAAATATGGGTGTAAGCTTAGCCTTATCAACGGACGTCTCTCCCAGAAATCTTTTAATAGATATCACCGGATAATAAGCTTTTCACGGTTAGTCTTATCCTATTTCGATCAATTCTTAATACAATCTTCAGAAGACGCTAAAAGGTTCCGGGAGTTAGGAGCAGTTGAAAGCAAAACTAAAATTATTGGCAATCTAAAATTTGACCGGGTAATTTTAGGAATAAATGGCTATGATAAATTTTATCTTAGAAAGAGCCTTGGTCTTCTAAAGGATGAGAAATTGATTATAGCTGGAAGCACCCATCCAGAGGAAGAAAGGATAATCCTCTCTGCTTTTAAGAGATTAAGAGAAGAACATAAAGGACTGGTTCTGCTTTTAGCCCCCCGTCATCTCTCGCGTTTAAGTGAAATAGAGGAGCTTCTCTCAGGTTTCAATTTATCCCATATTAAAAAAAGCTCAATCCGGAAAGGTAAAGAAGCTGAAATAATCCTCCTGGACACTATGGGTGAGCTGGAAAAACTTTACAGCATAGGAGAGTTAGCCTTTGTAGGTGGAAGCCTTATCCCGGTTGGCGGGCATAATATCCTGGAACCAGCCAGCTATGGAATACCGGTTCTTTTCGGTCCTTATATTGAAAATTTCAAATCTGCATCTGATCTTCTTTTGAAATCTGGGGGAGGGATTATGATAAAAGATGAAGAGGAGCTTTATCAGAAAGTTTCTTTGCTTTTGAAAGATGAGACTCTGAGGAAAGAGCTGGGTAAAAAAGGTAAGGAGGCTTTATCCTCCCAGTCTGGGATCTCAGATAAAACCGTGCAACTACTTTTAGGGTTATTATCAGAAAACGCAAAAGATGAAAAGAAATAAAATTCTATCCTTCTGGGAGTCAAAAGATAAAAGAGGTCTCATTTTACTTCTTTTGAGATTTCTTTCATTTCTCTACTATTCAGGATATACTCTCAGAAAACTATTCTATCGTTCAGGTTTTCTTAAAACGAAAGAGTTGAAGGTTAAGGTGATAAGTGTGGGTAATATCACCTTGGGTGGTTCAGGTAAGACCCCTTTTGTCCTCTATCTGTCTAAAAAACTTAAAGATAAAGGAATAAATTTTGCAGTTTTGACCAGAGGATATAAAAGGAGATCAAAGGGAACAAAAGAACTAAAGCGAAGTGACTCCCCAGACTTCAAATGGGAAGAAGTAGGAGATGAGCCTTCCCTTTTGAGTAACTATCTACCAGAAACCCCGATAATTATAGGCAAAAACAGATACAACTCAGGCAAAATCGCTCAGGCTAAATATAAAGCTGAAGTCCTGATCTTGGATGATGGATTCCAGCACTGGAGATTGAAAAGAGATCTGGATATTGTAATGGTCGATGCCTCTAGCGATTTAGAAAAAGAAAAACTCTTTCCAGAAGGCAGGCTCAGAGAACCGTTATCCTCTCTTAAAAGGGCAAACCTTTTCATCTTCACCAGAGTTGATCAGTCAACTCATAAAGAGAAGCTAAAGACGATCTTACAAAAATTTAACCCCCAGTCTCCAATTGTAGAAAGCATTCTGGTGATAACCTCAGTTCTAAACTGGAAAGATAAAACCAAAATCGACCTGAATTCTTTAAAAGACAAAAAAGTTATTGCCTTCTGTGGCATCGGAAACCCGTTTTCTTTTGAGAACACTTTGAAATCTTCAGGAGTTGAGATTTTAAATGCTTTTTTCTTTTTAGACCATTATATTTATTCTCAGAATGACTTTCTTTCACTGGAAGAGGAAAGGAAAAAAGTCGGTGCCGATTTCTTAATTACTACAGAGAAAGATTCAATCCGGCTTCCTGATGTCGAAAAACAAAGCATTCCTCTTTTGGTGGTAAATGTGGAATTAAAAATAATCTCCGGAGAAGAAAAGCTCTGGGAGGTTTTGAATTTTTAAGATATGGAGACAAAAACAGATTTTTTGATCATTGGCTCAGGCATAGCTGGCCTCTCTTATGCTCTGAAGGTCTCAGAGTCTGGAAGCGTGGCTATAATCACCAAGAAGAAAGATACTGAATCGAATACAAATTATGCCCAGGGGGGGATTGCAGCAGTCCTTTCTCCAACCGACTCCTTTGATCTTCATATCCAGGATACCTTAAAAGTGGGAGTAGGACTTTCAAACCCTGAGGTGGTAAAAAAGGTGGTGGAAGCAGGTCCAAGGGAAATTCAGGAATTGATTAGAATAGGAGTGGACTTCACCAAGAAAAAAGGTGGGTTTGATCTGGGAAGGGAAGGAGGACATTCACGTAACCGGGTTATACATGCTACTGACCTTACCGGTAAGGAAATTGAAAATGCACTTATCAAAGCAGTCAAAAATAAAAAAAATATCACGATCTATGAAGACCACATAGCGGTAGACTTAATCACCCAGCATCATCTCAAAGAATATCAAAGGAAACCAGGGGAAAAGATTAAGTGCTGGGGAGCATACGTTCTGGATATCAAAAAAAACAAGGTAAATAAGTTCTTATCCCGGATAACCCTTTTAGCCACCGGAGGTGCTGGTAGAGTCTATCTTCATACTACCAACCCGGATATTGCCACAGGAGATGGTGTAGCCATGGCTTATCAGGCAGGAGCCAGAGTAGCCAACTTAGAATTTTTCCAATTCCATCCTACCTCTTTGTATCATCCTAAAGGTAACTCCTTTCTAATCTCCGAAGCAGTTAGAGGAGAAGGTGGAAAACTGAGGTTGAAATCCGGAAAAACTTTTATGGAGAACTATCATCCTTCAAAAGAGCTTGCTCCCCGAGATGTGGTTGCCCGGGCTATAGACTCTGAACTGAAGAAAAGTGGTGACCCTTGCGTCTATTTAGACACTATGCATCTGGATAAAGCATTCATCCAGAACAGGTTCCCGAATATCTACAACCGCTGTTTATCCCTGGGTATAGATATAACCAGAGACTGGATACCGGTGGTCCCGGCCGCTCATTATATGTGTGGAGGAGTGATAACCGATTTAGAAGGAAAAACCGATATAGATAATCTTTATGCCTGTGGTGAAGTAACTATGACCGGAATGCATGGAGCAAATCGACTGGCTTCTAATTCGTTATTGGAGGCAGTAGCATTTGCTAATTTTTCAGCTGAAAGTTCAAAACGGAAATTCAGAGAGGAAAAAAGTTTCGAGTTTCCCCAGATACCGGAATGGAGCACCAAAGGAGTCTTTGACCAGAAGGAATGGGTGATCATCTCCCATGCCCGGCAGGAGATAGAATCTTTTATGTGGAACTTAGTGGGGATCGTAAGATCAAACAGCCGACTGGAAATGGCTAAAACCAGGATCGAGATATTATTAAAAGAAATAGACAGGTTCTATCATTTAAACCCGGTTACGTATGAAGTCATAGAATTGAGAAGTATCTCCATAGTAGCGGAACTGATTATCCGCTCAGCCCTTTTGCGTAAAGAAAGCAGAGGACTACATTACAACCAGGATTTTCCTGATAAAGATGATCAGAACTGGAAAAAAGATACTATATTATCCGAAGTTGGATCCATAGGAAAATTGGAATTAAATTGATGCTGAAAAGAATCGAAACCATAATTATCTTAGATTTTGGCTCCCAATATACCCAGCTTATTGCTCGCCGGGTCAGAGAAAGTCAGGTTTATTGTGAGATCTTACCATTCAACGCTGACCCGGATTTGTTCAAAGACAAAAATCTTAAAGGGATTATTCTCTCCGGTGGACCATCCAGCGTCTTTGATAAAAATGCCCCGGTATGTGATAAAAAAGTATTTGAGTTAAATGTCCCTATCTTAGGAATCTGCTATGGTCTTCAGCTCTTAGCCCATATTTTTGGTGGGAAAGTTGAGAAGAGCAAAAGACGAGAGTATGGCAAAGCAATAATAAATATCATAGATCATCAAGACCTCTTCAAAGGATTAAAGAAAAGACTTTCAGTCTGGATGAGCCATGGAGATTTCGTCAATAAATTGCCCAAAGGGTATAAGAGATTAGCCTCATCTGAGAACATACCCTTGGCTGCGGTTAAGAACCCTAAACAAAGAATATTTGGCGTTCAGTTCCATCCTGAAGTTGTTCATACCCAGAATGGAATGAAAATAGTTCAAAACTTCTTATATGACATCTGTGGATGCAAAGGGAATTGGACCCCGAAATCTTTCATTAAATCTGCAGTAATTGAGATAAAAGGAAAAGTGGGCCAAGGGAAAATTGTCTTAGGATTAAGCGGAGGGGTTGACTCCTCCGTCTGCGCGGTTTTGGTGAACAAAGCTATTGGAAAACAACTCAGCTGTATCTTCGTTGACAATGGTTTGTTGAGGAAAAACGAAACCTTAGAAGTCAAACAGGCTTTTAAAGGTTTTAATATGAATATAATTTTCGTGGATGCCACTGAGCGATTCCTTTCCCGATTAAAAGGAGTAATCGAGCCGGAGGAAAAAAGAAGAATTATTGGCAGAACCTTTATTGAGGTTTTTGAAGAGGAGGCTAATAAAATAGGAGAGGTGGAATTTTTAGCCCAGGGGACTTTATACCCGGATGTGATCGAGTCAACCTCTTTTAAAGGACCTTCCGCTACCATTAAAACCCATCATAATGTAGGTGGTCTGCCGGAGGAGATGAATTTAGAATTGATCGAGCCTTTAAGGGAGCTATTCAAAGATGAGGTCAGAAAAATAGGCAAGGAACTGCAATTGCCTGAAAATATCCTAGGAAGACACCCTTTTCCTGGACCTGGTTTAGCAGTAAGGATTTTAGGTGAGATAACCAAAGAGAGATTAGATATCTTAAGAGAGGCAGATGAGATCTTCATCCAGGAGTTGAAAAGCTCAAAATATTACCACCGGGTCTGGCAAGCTTTTTGTGTGCTTCTGTCAGTACAGTCAGTTGGGGTGATGGGTGATGAGAGGACTTATGAAAATGTAGTTGCCTTAAGAGCAGTTACCAGCCTGGATGGAATGACTGCAGACTGGGCACCTCTCCCTTACGATTTAATAGGGAAAATCTCGAATCGAATCATAAACAAAGTCAAGGGGATAAACCGGGTAGTTTACGATATAAGCTCCAAGCCCCCAGCCACGATCGAGTGGGAATAAACGTAGTGCAACCCTTTTCCTATAACGGATCTGCAGGACAGGGTCACCTAATAAGTAGAGACGCATGCGATGCGTCTCTACCAGAAAATGTAGCGTCCGGGTTTATCCCGGCCGTTTTATTTGCTTCATCAAGGATTGTTTGAAGAAAGATTAGCATTGTCTCAGCACATTGCAATTACCTTCTATCTTCTGTCAGTAGTACATAGCTTTCTGCTCCCTAAACAGTAAATAGATGGTTTTAGCATCCAGGTTGGGAACTTTGGACCATTACGGAGTAATTTTTAATGTTTTAGAATTTTGAACTCTTCCATTTTCTTGGACTTAGATTTGAAAGCTTTTAGGATAAGGTCTAAAGCTTCCTCTATCTGAAAATTTGCCGAGTTCAGTATAAGGTCGTAATAAGTTGGGTCATCGATATTTTTTCCAAAAAAGGTATGAATAAATTCTTTTCGCTCTTTGTCTCTGCGTTCGATTTCCTTTTTGGCCTCGGCTACATTAAAATGCTTGTATTCAACCAGGTTTTCCATTCTTTTCTCCAGTGGAGCCACTACCCGGATATGAAAACCTTTTTTTAACCCGAGGATAAAATTTGCCCCCCGTCCGACTATAACCGTTTCACCATGCTGGGCAATGGCTAAAACCGATTTCATCAGATGGAAAAAGTAGTCACTTTTTCCCAGATATTTCCCTTTAAAAACTCCTTCAACCCAGAGCTCTATTTCCGACCTTATCTTTTCATCTAATGACTCTATCAGCCTGCGCCTTACTCCTGAATCTTCAACGATATAATCTATTATCTCCCGGTGGACCAGCTGATAGTTCAGCTTCTCGGCTAACATTTTTGCCAGGTAAGTGCCTCGGCTTCCTCTTTCTCTGGAAACGGTGATTACCGGTCCGGGCAGAATCACTTTTTCCTGAGATTTTTGTTCTTCCTCTCTTCTTCTTTTCTCAAGCTCCCATCTTTTTATCTGCCGGTCGATTATGTTTTCCAAGGTAGTCATTTTAACCCCTCACTTTCGTTAATATCCCCAGGTTACGTCCAAGTAGAATTTGCTAATTCCTTATAGCAAACTTGGAGTCACTCTTACTGGTTGGTTACGCTATATCGCGTAACTAACCAGATGCCAATAATAACTAAAACTGTTCCTGAAAGTAAATATCCAGTTATGGTTTCTTTTAAAATCAGAAAGCCTAAGATCAGGGCAATAATAGGGGTAATAAAAGCTATCAAAGATAATTTGGTTACTTCTATCTTTTTCAGGAGCCAGTAATAGGTCATAAAAGCAAAAGCTGAACCAATAAAAGATAGGTAAAGCAATGCCCCGATAGATTTATAGGTCAGCTTGAAATCATAAAGTCTTTCCGAGATAAAGCCTGAGCCCAAAAGGAGTAATGTTCCTAAGCCCATCTGGTAAGTTGAGATGACGATTGGCTCCACCGAGTACAAATCCCTTTTTACCCTGACTGAGGCATAGGCTGAGCAGGCAGCACTCAAGATAATTCCAGCCATCCCCAAGAAAATATCCTTTTCTGAAAAACTCAAGCTATCCCAGAAGATTAAAAGGATACCGCTGAACCCGATTAAAAGTCCTGATAATTTATATTTGTTTAATCTTTCATCTTTTAAAAGCAGGGTAGCATAGATCGCTACAAAAAAGGGGAGAGTAGCAAAAAGAACTGCGGTTAAGCCTGAATTTATATATTGCTCGCCCCAGTAAACTAAGGAATAGGACAGATAATACATGAAAAAACCTGGAATCAGGATTTTAAGCATCTGACCTCTATAGTTAGAAAATCTTATACTCTTGCTCTTTGCCCAGATATAGAGGAAAATCGTAGCTATAAGAAATCTGAAACCTGCAGATAAAAACGGGGGTGAATCCTCTAAGCCTATCTTGATCCCCAGCCAGGTAGAGCCCCAGATAAAACATAAAAGGGCGATCAGAAAAGAAGGGAAAAGGGTATGGTTTTTTATAGAAGTAGAGTTCATTATACTGTATCTATATCTATTTGGGGTTTTCCGAATTAAAACTTCAATAGCTTAAATGCTCAAAGGCCCAAAAGTTCAAAGTTTTTTTAACTTCAAACACCAAACTGTATTTAACAGTACCCCTTTGTCCACAAAATAGTAATCTAAACCCACTTTGAGGGCAAAGTGGGTTTACCGATTAGTTTGACCAGTTAAGCTTTTGGGGTTTCATCTTTTTTGGTGCTGATTCCAAAGAGCTTATATAGTCCGCAGAAACCAGTTATCCCGGTAACAAAGAGAATTATTCCCAGGATGTCAAAGATTATCCCTAAGAGATTATTTTTTAAAATCCCCCAGCCGAGCATGAAAAGAACAATACCTGCTATTATGCGTATGAGCCTGTCTGCACCGCTTTCATTTGCTTTCATATCACACCTCTTTGATTTTTAAAGTTTTCTATTCATTCTTTTTTACTTTTCCTACTGCGACCAAGGTGAACTTTTTAGGGTCTAAATATTTCTTAGCCATTTTCATTATCTCAAAAGCTTTAACTTTGCTCACCAGATCTGGATAATTCTCTCCATAAAGATACCCTAAACCTGATAACTCGTAAAAAGCCATTGTCTTTGCCTGGTCGGTGTTGGTCTGCTGGGAGAGATAAAACCCGGAAATCAGGTTGGCTTTAGCGGTTTCAACTTCTTTATCCGGGAGTGGAGATTTTAATAAAGCTTTCACCTCATTTAAAATTCCGTTTCTGGTTTTAGAGAAATTCTCCGGAGATACTCCCATCTCAAAAGTGAAAGGAGCGGAACCTAAACGGGATTGCATATAGGTCCACATCCGGTAAGCCATCCCTTCTTCGTAAACATATTTGAAAAAGAGACGGGAGCTTAAAATCCTTTCGACCAACTTTAAGGGCAAGAAATCAGGGCTGGTAACAGAAGCCCCCATCCTGCCTAAGTTAAAAGTAATCTGAAGTTTCTCTTCAGGGATTATATGTGCTTTTTCCTTTTTCTGAGGAGGTTCATTTATTAATGTAATTTTCGGAGCGGGTGAAAAGGGGATTTTTTCAAAGTTAGATTTAATAAGATTTTCCATCTCTTCAGTATTGAAATCTCCGACAAAAGATAAAATGATGTTAGGTGGGACAAAGGTTTGGCTATGGAATTTTTTCAGGTCTTCTGAGGATAGCAGTTTTATAGTTTCCTCATTTCCAAGGATAGATCTTTTATAGGGTGATTTATTGTAAATCTTTTTGGCGAATTCCTGATTGGTTAAATCGTAACTTAAATCCTTGACTCTCTGGATTTGAGCGATTATATCAGTTCTCTTCTTCTCTAACTCCTCCTTTAAAAATAGAGGATAAAATAGAGCTTGTGCAAAAAGGTTTAAACCATCTTTAAAAGTCTCGGGAGTAGTCAAAAGGGAGAGCCTGGAATAGTCCAGGGTGGTCTGGGTATTAAGATCGATACCGAGGCTATCGATTCTTTGGGCAAGCTCATCTGCGCTATAATCTTTGGTCCCTTTGAGAAGCATTTCGGCTGTAAAATTGTTGATGCCAGCATTTTTTTCTTCTTCTAACCAGACCCCTCCTTTAATGTAGCCTTCCAAGGCGATAGTCTTAGAGGAATGGTCTTCTTTTAAAAGTATTGTCAAACCATTGGACAAAACCATTTTCTCTGGTTTCGTTTTTGTAATCCCTTCTGTCAGAGCTGGTAAAAGTGAGCTATATTTATCTGCTAAATCATTAAAATCGGAATCTTTCGCATCTTCAGGCTTTACTAAGGCTAAAATCGCATTAACGGGCTTTAAATATTTTACAGTTACTCTTTTTATGTCAGAGGCGGTGGTGTTTCTGATCCGGTCTAAATAAGAAGACTCTAACAACAGATCGCTATTGGCGGCATAATAGCTTAGACGCTGTGCCTGGCTGATATAGGTCTGATTGTCAAAATAATAGGAGTTTTCGATTTGAGATCTGGCTTTTTCTAATTCTTCTTTCGAGACTTCTTCCTGCCATAATCTGCTCAATTCTTTAAAGATTATCTCCACGACCTTTCTTTCATTTTCAGGGTTCAGCTGGGTATAGATATCAAAGAGTCCGGGATCTCTCCTCTGGTCCACGTAAGAATTTACAAAATGAACTAAGTTATTTTCTTTTTTCAGAACTTGATAGAGCCTGGAGCTTTCACCCCGGGTTAAGATCGCTTTTAGTACATCTAAAGCTGGTATATCAGGATGAGTCGCTTCCGGGATATGAAATCCAATACAGAGATTACTGGAACCTGTTTTCATTCTTTTAAATGCCTGCCTGAATTTAGTCTGCTCAGGCTCTACTTTGCCTGATTCAAATGATTCTTTTCCCTTAGAATATTTACTGAAAAGCGATTTTATCTTTGCCATCATCTCATCGGTATTAAAATCGCCTACGATTGCCATTACCATCTGATTTGGCACATATCTTTCCTGATAGAAAGTTTTAAACCGGTCTAAATTGGCAGTTTTAATAACCTCTCTGGAACCGATAATCGTCTGTCCGTATGGATGAACCAAAAAGGCATTTTTTTCTAAAAGCTGCCAGACCGCATCATCCGGTCTATCCTCATCCATATTATATTCTTCGATGACTACCTGTCTTTCAGTTTCTATTTTCTCCTGGGTAACCTTCAAATCCATAACTGCATCTGCATATCGCAATAAAGCCTCATCTAAATTTTCTTTAGGAGTAACTATGTAATAACAGGTAACATCCTCGCTGGTGTACCCGAAAAACTGCCCCAGGCTCTGAAAAGCCTTCCTGGTTTCCAGCTCAGCTTGTTTATCAGTTCCACCCCTGAAAATTAAATGCTCATAGTAATGACTGAGACCGCTCAATTCCGGAGTTTCGGTCCGGCTCCCACCTTTTACAAAGATATTGATAGCGAGCAAATTCTTGGAATGCTCCTCTTTGGTAATAACCTGCATTCCGTTATCTAAAAAATGAACCTTAATGGGTGAACCGGGAAGAGCAAAAGATAGGATGGGGAGAAAGAATAGTATGATAAAAAAAAGAATTGCACTTCTGAAAATCTTTAAATTTGGCACAGACACCTCCTTGGAATCAATATTTGTAATTTATCCGCTTATTGACACTATAGTTTTCTCACATGTCATTGCGGGCATCTGAAAAGAGCGAAGCCCTGCCAAAGGCGGAACTCCTCGCAATGACACACAGTAAATCTTAAAACAGATCCATCATCCCTATATGAAAAGCATCTCCGTATTTTTCCTCGAAGTCGAACTTGCCCAATCTTTTGACCATCACAACTCCGTGGTCGCCTTCTTCAATCCGGTATCCTCTACTTTTATAGATCTTTAAAAGCTTTTCATCCGTGATCATCCGGTCGATCACCCCATTCGGGGTTATAGATTCGACCTGGTCAAGCAGCTTATGATAAGTTTGCTCATCCAGGCTGACCAATTCCATAATTCTGGAAACTTCCCTGGGACCTCCAATTAAGGCATAACCGTTTTCTATCTGAAACGATTTTTTTTCATCGAAACGTTTCCTTTCCGAGGAAACAGCTATAAAATCATTCTGTCTCACCACAAATCCGGTTTTATCCCTGACAGACTTCTGATAGAGGTCAAAGATTTTTTCAGGGTTTAAATTAGTTTCAACTTTTTTCTCGGGTTTGTCTTCCTGGAGAACCTTATATGCTTCTGGATAGTTGTTAACCTTTTCCACTTCGACATATCCCATCTTCACATAGATGGCATAAGCGATTATGGTCCGGCTGGTGACCAAAAAGGAAAAATGATATTTTTTCTCCTGAAAATACTGGTGTGCTTTATCCATCAGGGTTTTGCAGATTCCTCTTTTAGCGAAACGAGGATTGGTTGCCACACACCAGATTCCTCCGACAGTTTCTTCATTCCCGGAAACTGTTTTTGTGGGGATGTCCATTACACCCACAAAACCAGCCAGTTTCCCATCTTCAACTACACAGAATCCTACTGGGCTATTTTTTAGCCGGATATCCAGGTTGATTATTTTCTCAAGCTGAGAAGGGGAAAGGGGCCACCAGAAAGCCTGGTCCATCAGCAGCATAAAACTATCTTTTTGTTCTAACTGGCGATAAGTAACTATTTCCATATAAAACTCCTTATTTTTGAAAAGAATATCTGAACAGGAAAAGCTTAAGTCAAGGAGAAAGTTGGTGTGGTTTGAATTTTCTGAGAATTAACCCATGTTGGGGGCAACATAGGTTTACCAATTGTTTTTTTGTCATTCTGAGGGAGTACATCAGAGGTGGGACGACCGAAGAATCTAAGTGATTTATCCCACACCAAAGGTGGGGACAGTTTAACATTTCTTTCTTATTGCGTAGGGGTGGAGTTTATCTCCACCCTCATCTTCCGTACATACCTATGAACACCAGTAACCGCGTGCGAGTGTTTCCGCCGAAATTATCCGGCAGACCTTGGGTCCGGGATTTTTGGTCAGTCCACACTTGCTGCAGATCCAGTAGGTACCCTGGGCATCATGATAGATGTCATAGCACGGACCGGCAGGAAAATAAGCCCAGCAACCCTCGAAAACATAACTTGAGCCAGCGGCGTTAGCAGGCGTGGTAACCTTATCAGTGGTTATAAGGTTAATGCCTGCACCGATGACCACTACCAGAGCGAAGACCAGCACGATAACCTTAAACTTGCTCATCTTTCACACCTCCTTTCTTCGTTTTTCGTAGCGTCCGGGTTTATCCCGGACGGAAAAAAAGAGACGCATGCGATGCGTCTCTACAACCTCATATTTTCCTGCAGACTAATTCCCCTCTTCCAATCGGCACAACCAGGGCATCCACACGTTCATCCTTTAATACTCTTTCCATCATTAACTTTAAGATGGCTTTATGGCTTATGACATTATCCGCTATTAATAGCCCTCCAGTTACCATATTAGGAACTATTTTCTCATAATAATCATAATAATCTTCTTTTTCCGCATCCAGAAAACAGAAAGCAACGTTTTTGTAGTTCTGCAGGTATTCCTTAGCATCCCCGATTATAAGCTCAACTACTTTCTCCAGCCCGGCTATTCTAAATGTCTCACGGGCTAAATTAGCTTTTTCTTCAAGCACTTCAAAAGTAATAAGCTTTCTACCAAGTTCTTTGCAGGCTAAAGATAGCCACATAGCAGAATAGCCACCACTCGTACCAATCTCCAGATAAGCTCCCTCTGGAGCAATTGCGGCCAGCAAAGCTATGAATTTGCCGGTCTCAGGAGGTATCTGCCTTAGTCTTTCCATTGGAGATTTTCCAGAAAGTCTATCCTTCTGGTCAATAGATTCTAAATAATCCATTCTTTCTTTGATCGCTTTCGGGATATCGTGAAACATTTGGTTTTCCTTTTATTACTGGCCTTGTAAGTCAGGCGCCCTGCGCACCTGACAAAGGCATAGTGCCAGGGGCTCGAGGCTCCTGACCGACGAGCTTCCTTTATTTAAATTACTTTAATCACATAAGGTCTTGCCAAAATTGTCGCTATGTTTTCTTCATTAATTACTTCAATTAGTTCTTTTGGAGTACAAATCCTTGGAATCCGCTCGGTTAACCAATAGTACCCATTTTTTGACCAAATATATTCCACAAACGGTGAAACAGCAACTGGGATTAAAGCAACGATGTCTTTTGGCAAAGCAAAATTAATCCCTGTCTTATGGGTCGAGAGCCAAGTAGATTTTGTTTCACATTCGGACAGTAATCGTTCCAATTTTTCTCTTCTAAAGTTTAGGGCTTCTCGTTCTCCTTTAAGGAACGCAAAGGACTGTGTTATCGAGCGCAATTCACAAATGAACATTACATTGCCAAAGATTATTGACAAATCTATCTCTATTTTTGTCCCATCCTGACCCTTTAGCTCATATAGTTTCTTCCAAATGTTTAATCCCCGTTCCTTCACTTCGTTTATAACATGATTTTCGAAAACAACACCCTTTGTTGTCCAATCAGCCCTTAAAAAATGCATTGCCGTGAGTAGTGTGCTGGGTAAAGCTGCGTAATCTATCAAAAATTCGTTTCCCCAAGTAGGTATGAATATTGGACGTGGTCCAGCGGTGGTCAGGTCAATTTTCTTCCTCATTTCATCATTCAAGGTAAATGCCTCTACAAATTTAAGAATTTCTTCTTTAGTTAGAGAATTTTGCGAAATCACTGGGACCTTTATGAGAGAAGAACAGTATTCTATCTCCTTAATGTACTGATCTAGACTCTTGAAATGCGAATAAGCTCGTTGAATTAGTTGGTAAGCTCTGCCAGTTTCCCTTTTTCCTATCAACCAAGCCTGAATTGCTATGGCATGTATGCTCCTTATAAACGACTCAATTGAAAATGAGTATTCTTTCTTAAATTCGATGCTTAGAAATTCATGTTGTGCATAGTAATAGTTTAAATCAAAAGGCATCCAGGCAAAATTTGGAGAGAAAGAATTGTCTATGAATGTTGTATTGGTATCTAAGTTCCACAATTCTTCCAACTGCAGGTTTTCTCCACTAATTCTACTTACATTATAAAGAGGCAGGAAACAGAGTCCTTTCTCTTCGAATTTCTGAGGGATTATGGGAATCCCTGAAGTCGTAGAAAGCCCCTCCATTCCTTTATGTCTTTGATCAAACGATGTCACCAAGTACTCCACATCTTCGCTATTTTTTACCCAATAGTCGTACTCGTTTTCTATTATTAGGTCGCCGCCTTTATGAATTCGTCTAATACATACTGTCGTGTGCCAAAACTCGTAAGCTAGTCTTTCAAGAGATAGCAATTCTATGAAATCTTCTATTCCAAAATTCTTGATATAAATTCCTTCTATTTGTTGTCTGTATTTATCCTTTATCTGTAGAACATCTAAAGCTTTTTCATATTCTCCTGACATTATTTCTGAAGTATTTATATTATCACCCTTTAGAAAGTCATTGTCGATTGCTCCACTTCCGAATTTTATGGCAGCAGACTCAAAGATATTTCTGTAATAATAAATCGTTGCCAAGCTTTTGTCATTGAAAGTATTTTCTGGCGCCAATCTTCGATAAAGATGTAGCCAATAATATACATGGTGTTTACTAAGTATTTCTTTCATTTCGGGCTCTATTTTCTTTTGAAATAAGTTAACCAGGCTGGCTGCCACAAGTGATTCAAATTGGCTTGGTGGAGTCAGCAAAGATAAATAGCTTTTTAGTATTGAATTAGATAACTGTGTTCTTAATTCCTCTATTTGTTTTGATAGTAAATTAAGATAATGAATAAATACTGGCTGATGATACTGGATAATCATACCTATGCTCTTGTCACCAGCCTCACTTATATTCTTAACGTCCTTGATAAGACAACATCTTTTATATTTTTTCCCGCTCCCACATGGGCAAGGAGCATTTCTTTGTGCTTTTGTCATTTGTAGTCGTTTCCCTTTGACGCTTCTGTGTGTTGAATAAAAGCATCTATGGGTTTTTCGTGGGTTATCTTATATAATTTCTAAAAAATGGAACATACTCCAACCTAGCTATCATCGAGGGAAGAGTACTGTCTCACA
Source organism: uncultured Ignavibacteria bacterium (assembly GCA_964570765.1). Lineage (GTDB taxonomy): Bacteria > Zixibacteria > MSB-5A5 > MSB-5A5 > RBG-16-43-9 > CAZMZF01. The sequence continues at coordinate 56,082 of CAZMZF010000003.1, read as the reverse complement.
TCCACAAATTCCTATCCAAACTCCTATATTGAATCGCCTCTGATATATGCTGGGGCAGGATATTTTCTACTCCTTCTAAGTCCGCTATGGTTCGGGAGACTTTCTGGATGCGGTCGTAGGCGCGGGCGGAAAGGCCAAGCTTGGTTATTGCCATTCTCAGAAGCTCTTTGGATTCATCGTCTATGATGCAATATTTTCTTATCTCCTTTGACTCCATATGAGCATTGCAGAAGATATGTTTTTCTTCTTTGAACCTTTGCAACTGGACTTTTCTAGCTTTGTTCACCCTATCCCTTATAGCCTTTGAATGCTCTCCAGTTGGCTGTCCGGACAGGTCTTTGAATTTCACTGCCGGGACTTCGATATGGATGTCTATCCGGTCCATCAGAGGTCCGGATATGCGGCTCATATATTTCTGGATCTGCATAGGGGTGCAGGTGCATTCGTGGGCTAAATCGCCGTGATAGCCGCAGGGGCAGGGGTTCATTGCGCCAGCTAACATAACCTGGGATGGATAGGTTAAAGCCATCGAGGCTCTGGAGATGGTAACTCGTCCATCTTCCATCGGCTGTCTTAAAACCTCAAGGACGTCTTTGTGAAATTCCGGCATCTCGTCTAAGAATAAGACCCCATGATGAGCTAAGCTCACCTCACCTGGACGGGGGATTCTACCACCTCCGATTAAACCAGCATCGCTTATGGTATGATGAGGTGAACGAAAAGGACGGGTGGCAATCAAAGCCGTGTCTGGTGGTAATAACCCTGCTACCGAGTGAATCTTGGTGGTCTCAAGGGCTTCTTCTAGGGTTAGATTTGGGAGGATGGTTGGCAACCTTCGGGCAAGCATAGTTTTGCCTGAGCCAGGGGGACCGATCAAGATTATATTATGTCCTCCTGCGGCTGCAACCTCTAATGCTCTTTTGGTATGTTCCTGTCCTTTAACATCCGAGAAATCGATTGGATATTCTAAAGATTTTTCAAAGACCTCCTGGATATCGATCTTAAAAGGCTTGATCGTGTCTCCGTTTTCTAAAAATTCTATGGCCTGCCTTAATGATTCAACTGGATAAACCTCAAGCTTCTCTGCCATAGCGGCTTCTTTGGCATTCTCCCTTGGTAAAAGCATCCCTTTGATCCCGTTTTTCTGGGCAGATAAAGCCATAGGTAAAGCACCGTGAATAGGCCTTAAAGTCCCCTCCAAAGAAAGCTCACCTAAAATTATATATTCATCAAATTTTTCCCTCTGAATCTGTCCGGTAGCTACCAGGATCCCGACAGCAATCGGCAGGTCAAAGGCAGACCCCTCTTTTTTCACATCTGCTGGAGCTAAGTTCACAGTTATCTTTTTACCCGGGAAATAATAGCCGGAATTTTTTATAGCAGACTGAACCCTTTCTTTGCTTTCCTTAACTGCATTATCTGGCAAGCCAACCATAGCAAAGGAAGGAAGTTGAGGGAATAAATCAGTTTCCACCTCAACTATATAAGCCTCAATCCCTAATACCGCGCTGGATAAGACACGAGCAAGCATAGTTTATTCCTTTATGTTTTCAGAAAAATTAGTTGATAATGCTCTGCCACCTTTAAAAAAAGTTGATGTGAAAGGAATTTATCTTTTATGAGGAGAGATGTCAATATTAAACTTTCAAGGGTGATAAGAATTTGGATTGACTTAAGATAAAAGGGAATATATATTTTGTTTGAAATTGAACAGTTGATCCAGATTTGAGAGGTTTGTAGTCTGTAGGGGCAACCCCCCGTGGTTGCCCTTCATCTGGTCTATGGAACCTTTTAGGGCAGGCGCAAAGGCTTGCCCCTCTGCTCTTCGTTGGTGTTCTCACTAACGAAGATATGGGAAGAGGTGTATGTTGGTCAGGAGACCAACATATAGCAAAAATCTGAGGGCTTGATAAATCAAGCCCCTACCAAATCAAATGTAGGGATTCGATTTATCGAACCCAAATTTATACTCCCAGGGTGGATTGACGTTTATTATACAAAAATTATGGAACTTTACCAAAACCATTGACAACTCAAAAAAGTAAAGTTATATATCAGGGGATTTTTAAACGTATTTTAGTGAAGACTAAAGGGATTTTTACCAAGAGGAGTAGAGGTTAAATTATATAAATTACTGGAGGGCTCGCCTAACGGTATGGCAGTGGACTTGAAATCCACCGTCCGCAAGGACTTGCGGGTTCGAATCCTGCGCCCTCCGTGTTAAATACAGTTTGGAGTTTGAAGACCCCTTTCCCAGCCCAAAAGAACAGTTTGGAGTTTGTTAGTTTGAAGTTTGGAGAAAAAATTACTGGAGCTATGTAGGTCAAGCATGGCGGAGCCTGCTTGACATAATAACTGGAGGTGAAAGATAAATGTTGTCAATTAAGGAGAAGTATATCGTAAATGAAAAGGGGAAAAGAATAGGTGTGATGCTGGATTTAAAAGAGTATAAAAAGGTTCTGATGAAGTTAGAGGAGCTTGAATCGATTCGGGCATATGATCTGGCAAAAGCTTCTAAAGAAAGACCTATGCCTTTTGCTAAGGCTGTTAAGGAGATTGAAAAGGGGCATAAATGAAATATTCTCTTTTTATTCTCCCTCGAGCTCAAAAAGAATTAGCGAAACTTTCTAAGGTGAATTACCTTAGAATTAAGGAAGCAATTTTACAGTTAGTGGATAACCCAAGAAATACTGGCTGCTCGAAACTTGTGGGACGGGAAGGATGGAAAATCCGAGCAGATAGTTATCGGGTAATTTATGAGATAGATGATGCTGACAAAAAAGTTACGGTGCTTCATATCGGTCATAGACGAGATGTTTATAGATAAAAAATGTAGCTCAAGCATGGCGGAGACTGCTTGACCGCATTAAAATTGAATTAACTCTTAAAATAGGTTGTTTACGAATCCTTAAACTACCTATGGCAGCAGTTATGGGCATGATGTCCGGAATGCAGACCCAACCTGCCTGCCTGGCTTATGCTAACCAGCAAGCCCAAAATGACCTGCCCAACCTCTGGTATGCCACTGTTTATCCTGCATCGATGATTGCCAAGATTTTGCTGGCGCAGATAATTGTAACGACGTTGCTGATGTTATAAAAATTAGGCGTATGGCAATACGCCCCTACAATATGGTAAACCCATCTTGCCTCAAGATGGGTTGAGTTTCATACTCTCTGTTTCTTTTCATCTAAATGGGGGTATGACTTTTTTTCTTGCTTTTATGCGATAATTAGCGTAAAATATAAAGTTATGCAGAATAAACATTAGTAACGTTTAACTAATCGATTTAAAGGAGGTAAAACTTAATGGCAGTATCAGACAAGAAGGCAGACCTGGCAGGACCTGGTATTGGAAACTATGAAGAGTTAGAGAAAATCCTGCCAAATGACTATAAGCCGCTCCTGTCTCCGATGGAGAGAATGAAGGCATTGTTTGCGATCAAGGAGTATATCGAAAAGAACCTGTGCAAGGAGTTGAACCTGCAGATGGTTCAGGTTCCCTTAATCGTTGATGTGGAGAGTGGCGTGAATGACATGCTAGACCGCGATGGCTCACGGACTCCGATTCAGTTCCACATTTCAAACGACTACAACAAGCATCCGATCGATGCCCAGGTGGTGCAGGCGGCCACCAAGTGGAAACGTCCGGCGCTGAGACAGTTCAATTGCAAGGTGGGAGAGGGTATCTGCACTGATATGAAAGCTGTGCGCAAGGATTATTTCTTAGACCATGACCACAGTGCCTATGTTGACCAGTGGGACTGGGAGAAAGTGATGACAGTGGATCAGCGCAATCTAAAATTCCTCAAAGATACAGTTCGCAAAATCTGGAAGGTCATCCGGGGTGCTGGAAAACACGCCCAGGAGCTCTTCCCTCAGCTCAAAACTAACAAGTATCCGGACTTCCCTGAGGAGCTAACCTTCCTCCAGGCTGAGGAGATTCTGGATATGTACCCGGACCTTCCGCGTAAACAGCGTGAAACCGCAGTTCTACAGAAGTACCCTGCTGTTTTCATTATCGGAATCGGCTGGGTGCTGAAGGATGGTTATCCCCATGAGATGAGGGCAGCGGATTACGATGACTGGGTCACTGAGACCAAATCTGATGACGGTAAGCCAATGCACGGTCTTAATGGTGATATTCTGGTCTGGAATCCGGTCACAAAGCGTAGACACGAGTTGACCTCTATGGGTATCCGTGTTACTAAAGAGACATTAAAGAAACAATTAGAAATGACTGGACAGCTTGATTTTCTTAAATTGCCATATCATCAGGCGATCTTGAATGATGAGATACCACTTAGCATCGGTGGGGGCATTGGGCAGTCACGGACCTATATGTACCTGCTGAGAACAGCTCATCTTGGAGAGGTCAGCGTTACGGTATGGCCAAAGATACTAAAGGAGATGTGCCGGAAGAAAAACATTCATGTTCTTGAATAAAAGTAACTGGTGAGATATTGTGCAGGGGTGGAGCTGGTTGAGCTTTGCGAAACCCAGATTTTAGGGTCTCCACCCTTTTCACTGATAGATAAAATCAAACAGATGAGATTATATCCGAGGTTAAGTAGAATAAAAAAGAATTTGCTTTTCGATGTTTTTCTTTTTATATAGCATTTAATCATATCATTTTGGGGGTGGGGAGAGGGATTCTCCAAACTCCAAGCTCCCAACTCCAAACTGTCTTCCGGAGAGGTGGCCGAGTGGCTGAAGGCAGCTGCCTGCTAAGCAGTTGTGCCGGAAACGGCACCCCGGGTTCGAATCCCGGCCTCTCCGTTTTTTGCTAACCGCTATGTATTACGTATATGTGCTTCAGATAAGGAAAACGGGACGGCATTACATAGGACAAACACATAATTTAGCGAAGCGTTTAGAGAAACATTCCCGTGGTGAGACCAAATCAATGAAGAATCGCGGTGAGTTTGAGGTGGTTTATGTAGAGGAATGTTTGTCTCGAGCTGATGCAATGAAACGGGAAAAGGAAATAAAGAGTTACAAAGGAGGGGAAGCGTTCATACGATTGTTGTCCAGTTTCTCTAAACGTAAAATTGACAATTGATCAGTTGGCTGAAGTCCCGCCGCTGGCGGGATAAGCAGTTGTGCCGGAAACGGCACCCCGGGTTCGAATCCCGGCCTCTCCGCCATTGCAATAGGCAATAGCCCTGAGTTAATGGTTCGGCTTGCTCACCACGCTGAGCTTGTCGAAGGGCTACTATGATTCCAATTAATCAAACGTGGTTTGTTTACATTCTACAATGTAATGATGGCTTATATTATGTCGGTGTAGCTACAGACGTAGAAGATCGGGTGAAGGAACACAATGTTGGTCAAGGATCGTCGTTCACAAAAAAGCGACGACCAGTTAAGTTAGTTTATAAAGAAAAACATGACAACTATGAGAGTGCACGAAGAAGAGAGGCTCAACTGAAAGGTTGGTGCAGAGAAAAGAAAGAATGGCTGATTAACGGGTTCCCTTCGACTCGTCCAAAGGACTCGCTCCCTTCGGTCTGAGCCTTTTCGACCTAAGCTCAAAGCCGAAGGTTAGGGTCGAAGACAGAGCTTGACAGCGAATCCCAGCCTCTCCGCTTTTTTATTTTTTCTCTTTCAGCATCTTTTTCTGGGCTTCTTCCATATCAATCATCTGCTGCAGTCCCTGGGCATGGCCAGGGGAGAGGTTTTCAAGGATTTTTAATTGTTCTTTGACTTTGCCGGGTTTGCTTCTTTCTAAATAAACCAGGCCTAAATCGTACTGGGCTGAGGTGTCCTTAGGATTAGCTTTGACTACTTTTTCATATTCTATAATTGCCAGGTCGTAATAGACCCCTCGTAGATTATAGAAGGCTAAGCCATTTGTGGTATCTTTATCAACTATCTTTTTATATTTATTAATAGCTAATTCTGGAGAAGTTCCTTTTTTGTAGAACACCTCTTTACCATCATCTTTATAAAGATAAGAATCGTTTATCTGAGCTGCCTTTTGCCATGCGAAAACCCCCAGTGTATAATAAAGAGCTCCGATACCATAATGTAGTTTGGGGAATCCTGGATTGAGCTTCTGCACCATCTTGTATTCTTTCATAGCTTCATCAAAAAGCTTCTTGTGATGGTAGAGGGTGCCCAGATGATAATGAGCTTCCACATATTTGGGGTCAATCTTAATGGCCTGCTTGAGTTCCTCTATGGCATTGGAAATAGCATTGATCTTGAGCTTCATAGCTTCGTCGAAATGCTTTTTAGCTTCCTTGTTTACCGCAAAGGCTGGATTAAAGATTAATACTATAAGGATAGCTGGTAAAATCCAGGAGAATCTTCGAATAAAGGACATAAGAGCTCCTTTCAAAAAGGTTCAAAAATTATATTTTATACGAAAGTTTTCTTTTAAACAATGGGAATTTTTGTATTTTTCCCTCTCCTCGTCCGAGAAACGGATCCGGAGCTTGCCCCCGTAGGGTAGGATAGGAGAGGGTCAGGGTGAGGTCATTAAACTATAGGATTGTAGGGGGGCGAGGTCTCCTCGCCCTGATGATGGGTGGGGAAACCCCGCCCCTACCTTTGCATGTCATTGCGAGGATCCCCGTAGGGAAGACGAAGCAATCCGTACCTCGGGAATAAACGGATTGCTTCGCAATGACTGAAAAAATAGCTCAGGAATTTCTTGACAACTTGATTGATTGAGCATAGATTTGGTTTTTGTGAGATAAGGTAAAAAATAAGGTTTCAGTTTCGTTTTATCCGGATAACAACTTAAAATTAACCCTATAACCCGGGGGAGGTATGAACTTAGAGCTTAAAAAGATCGATATTTGGTCCTGCGTGAAAATCTCATTTATCCTGTATGGGATTTTCGGATTGATCATCGGGATATTTTATGCCATCCTTTTAACTTTTGTGGGAGGGATTTTAAGCAGTTTCGGAGGGAAAGAATTTGGTTCCTTCAGCGGGCTTTTCTCAGGTTTTGTGGGAGTCTTCACCGCTTTTTTCTTAGCTTTATTCTATGCGGTGATCGGCTCGATCTTCACTGCCTTTTTCATCTGGCTCTATAATATTTTTGCAAAAGTAGTGGGAGGGATCAGATTTAATTTTGAAGGGGAAAAGCTTGAGCTGAAAGAGGAGAGTTCTCCAAAAAGTTTTAAATATGAATAAAGTCGATAAAGACCTTGACCCTCTCAGGGAAGTTAGAGTAAGGATTGCCCCCAGTCCTACTGGTTTTCTGCACGTGGGTAATGCCCGCACCAATATCTACAACTATCTTTTTGCCAGACATAATCAGGGGAAATTTATCTTGAGGATCGAGGATACGGATGTTGCCAGATCCGCACCCGAGATGGTGGATGTGATTTTAGATAGCCTGAGATGGTTGGGTCTGGATTGGGATGAGGGTCCGTATTATCAGTCCCAGAGATTAGAAAAATATCAGGGATATGTTCAAAGACTTTTAAATGAAAAAAAGGCTTATTTCTGTTTCTGCGCACCTGAAATTCTGGAGGAGAAAAGAAAAAAGGCAATGGCTGAAAAGGTTGACGCGAAATATGACCGCACCTGTTTAAAGCTTTCGGATAAAGAAAGAGAGGAAAAGGGAAAAAGCGGAGTCCCCAAAGCAGTCAGGATGTTGGTTCCGGAAGGAGAAACCACTTTCAAAGATCTGGTCTATGGGGAGCTGAAAAAAGAAAACAAAGATCTTGAGGATCTGGTAATCTTAAGATCAAATGGGACTCCCACTTACAACTTAGCCTGCGTGGTGGATGATGTGGAGATGAAAATCTCACATGTGATCCGGGGGAATGACCATATCGCCAATACTTTTAAACAGGTCTTGATCTATAAAGCTTTGAAAATTGAACCTCCACAGTTTGCGCATATACCGTTGATTTTAGGAAAGGACCGGGCAAAAATATCAAAAAGACATGGATCGGTGGCAGTTACCGATTATCGAAATCTCGGTTTCCTTCCAGAAGTGTTGTTGAATTTTCTAGCTCTTCTGGGTTGGTCGCCAAAAGATGAAAGGGAGTTGCTCTCTAAAAATGAAATGATCGAGCTTTTTTCTTTAGAGGCAGTGAATCCCTCCAATCCTATTTTTGATATGGAAAAGCTTTTGTGGATGAATGGGGAATATATCAGGGCTTGCAATGATGAAAAGCTTTTAGACCTGGTAATTCCTTTTCTTATTCAGGAGAATTTGATAACCAAGGAGATGGTGGACCAGAAAAGGGATTGGCTTTTAAAATACGTTTCCATTCTCAAAGAGAGATGCAAGACTTTGAAAGAATTTGCAGAAAAGGGTAAATACCTTTTTGAATTTGACTATCAATATGAGCCAAAAGCGGTAAATAAAACATTCAATATGGCTGAATCCGCACCCAGGTTGACTACATTTGCGGAGCGATTGTCTGCTCTCTCTGATTTCAAGAAAGATAAGATAGAAGAAGCACTTCGTAAATTAGCAGAGGATTTGAAAATAGAACCATCCTCTTTAATTCATCCTGTTCGTTTGGCTGTAACCGGAGTCTCAGGCGGACCACCACTTTTTGACATCTTAGAGCTTTTAGGGAAAGAGGAAGTGATAAAAAGGATTGAAAAAGCGGTGGAGTTTATAAAAACGAGGTAGCCGCAACCTTTAGGTTGCGTTTGCGCAGGCTACCAGATGTAAGTTAGACACTATTCTGAAACAATGTACACGACAGTAAGGGACAAATAATATGGATAAAGGCTATATCCTTAAAGAAATCAAAAGAACCACTGAGGAAAACGGAGGCATTCCATTAGGAATAGCAAGATTTGAAAAGGAGACAGGGATCAAAAAATATGATTGGTATGGCAAATATTGGACTAAGTGGGGCGATGCCCTCAAAGAAGCTGGCTATGAACCAAACAGATTGCAAGCTCCTTATACAGAGAATTGGCTAATTGAACAGGTCATATTACTGATTAGAGAAATAAAAAGATTTCCAACTCAGGGCGATATCAGGCAGAAAAAATATAGTACGAACAATTTCCCAAGTCATAATACTATAAGAAGGCTAGGGAAGAAATCTGAGATAGTCCAAAAAATTATAAAATATTGTGAAGATAAATCTGAATACCAAGACGTGATTGAAATATGCAAAAACGTTCCTGATACCCTTGAAAAGAAAGATGAATATGGTTACAAAGAAGCTGATATCAAATTTGGATTCATATACTTAATGAAATCAGGAAAATATTATAAAATAGGCAAAAGTGATTTTGTCGAAAGAAGACAATATGATATAGGAATTAAACTCCCTGAAAATTTAAAAATAGTGCATAAAATCAAAACGGACGACCCAAGTGGAATAGAGGACTATTGGCACAAGAGATTTGAGGCAAAAAAAATAAGAGGTGAATGGTTTAATCTCAACCGCGATGACGTAAGTGCATTTAAAAGAAGAAAGTTTATGTAAAAAACTGCTTAACAAAACAATTTAGTGGATTTTATTCAAATCAGGTAACCAAAACCTTTGAGGTGAGTAGTTCAGGAGTCTTGAGCTCCTGACACTAATCTGATGCAAAAGAGGTTTTTGAACTCACCCCTATATCCCCTCTCTTAGCAAGAGAGGGGGACTAAAGGGTGTGAGTTTTCGTAGGTCAAGCATGTTCGAAGAACTGCTTGACAAGAAAAGATTGTCAATCATCCGTCAAAGACGGGAATGGTTGACCTACTGTCCTGCTAAACAGGAGACAACATGAAACCTCGGAGTTGGGTCACTTTTATACTGGGTGTATTCCTGACTGTTATGGGAATAGTAACGCTGGTTATTGGCGGTAATGCAGGTGGAACAATTCCTCTGTTTATCGGTGGTTCGCTTTGTTATCTGGGTTGGCGTGGTGGCCGCATTGCGCTTCTTATTTTCGGTCATACCACCATTGTGATCGGATGTGCTATGATAACCTGGGGAATATACCTTTTGCCGTATTCTAAACCGACCCTGACACATATTCTTACGTTTCCCCTTTTTTGGGGGTTCATCTCATTGTTTGGTGGAATCTGTGCCAACTATCATGGATTCTGTCAGTGTATTCGCGGACCAAAGTGAGAAGTGTAGACACTTTTTGATATAAAAGGTTTTGAACTCACCCCTATACCCCCTCTCTTAGCAAGAGAGGGGACTAAAAGGGGTGAGTTTAGCAGACCCAGAAATATTTGACCTGCAAATTCAATTTGACAACAGATGAATATCAGACTATATCATATCAGTGATAAGCCAGGGATTAAACTATTTGATCCTCGACCCGCACCACACCCGAGTGCCAGGCAAAAAGGCTTGATGGTCTGGGCTGTCGATTTTGAGCATCTGCACAATTATCTGTTCCCGCGAAATTGTCCCAGGGTAACCTTTTTTGCTGCACCAAACAGTGACCCTGAAGATGTAAAGAGGTTGATGGGTGGAACCTCTGCCAAGCATGTTGTAGCCATAGAAGCTGGCTGGCTGCCTGAGATTCAAATAAAATGTCTATACCGATATGAGTTCGATCCCAAAGGCTACACTCTGGTTGACGAAGTTGCGGGCTACTGGATTTCACGCAAACCGGCCATTCCCATTGCTGAGATTAAAATGGATAATATTCTGGCTGCATTATTGGAACACGATGTTGAGCTGCGAATTATGCCGTCCTTGTGGAAGCTGAGAGATGCCGTAATAAATTCTACACTTGGGTATTCCATTATTCGCATGAACAAAGCTCAGCCTCCGCCAGAAGGGTATGCGGCTTACCACCCATTGCCTTAACTAAGTAATAAAGGGGGGGAGTTCTATGTTTTTGACACTGTTCTGATGCAAGATTTTTGAACTCACCCCTGTCCCCTCTCTTAGAAAGAGAGGAGGACTGAAGGGGGTGAGTTTAGCTAAAGTCAGGAGAACTGATAATTGCCTGTAAAGCATTAGTTGTTGGATAGTAGAGGTGTTTGTATGATTGAGATAATCAATAAAACTGCAATTAAAATTCTCGATCAATCTCCCGGGGTTGTTGTTCGTTATCGTTTGCTCAGAGATGTGCTCCGTAAAAAATCTGACTGTCCTGAATTACTACCAGCGAAAGATAATCTTAATCAAAGCCATTGCATTCAAGAATTGGAGAACGAGCAAAGGGAAGATGGTGGATGGGGTGCTTTTCACTCCCGGAGTACTCACCTGAACCAAAAAATACCTTCGACTGAAGTGGGTGTTGAACGTTCGTTATCTTTAGGGCTGGATACTTCACATCCGGTTTTAAAAAAAGCTTCAGCTTATATTTTAGGAATAATGCAGGGACAGATAAAGTTTCCAGACTACTATGAAAAGAATGACCGCTGGCAAACAGGGATGCGTCTGTTCCTGGCATCGACTTTGTCACTCCTCTATTCTGAACATCCTATTTTGAATGATGACAGGAAACTATGGTATGAAATAGCTAAAAGAGCTTTTCAGTCAGGAAAGTACCGTGAAAAAGATGAAATAGACGCACACACTGAGCTGACAGGCACTACTGTAAAAGATAGTTACCTGGTGCTCAATAACAGATATCAGCTTAACATTCTTGGCTCAATTCCAGGGGCGTTATCGAAAGAGCTCGAATTAGCATTGCTTCAGTGGCTTTGGGAAAGGCCTGACGGAATTGGATATTTAGATATCCCTTTGAATCAAACACCTCCAGCAAAATCAGGGCAGTTCGATCGTTGGTTATCATCGCTGGAAATGCTGGCCCGTCTTTTTCCCACCTGGATTCATTTTAGTCTATCATCAATTAAATGGCTATGGGAACATAAGAACGAGGAGGGGTGCTGGGATTTTGGTCCAAGACCAAGTTCCAGTTCATATTTACCATTATCAGATAGTTGGCGTAATAAACGAAACCGCTTATTTGATTGGACAGCCAGAATCCTTATTCTTATGAGAAAGTATTATGAAGTTAAGCAGGTCAGGAGCCCTGTGCCCTGACACTATTCTAATGCAAAAAAGATTTTTGAACTCACCCCTGTCCCCTCTCTTAGAAAAAGAGGGGGACTAAAGAGGGTGAGGTGAGCAGTTTTTGTCCACTCTCGGAATGAAATTACCTGTCGGGTCAGGGGACCCGACAGGCACATATATTCCCGCACCATCAGAGAGGAGGTAAGATATGATATTCAAAAAAGAAATCAGAGGACTAATCCTGGCACTTTTGTTTTTATCTCTGGGTGGATGGATGCTTCATTTTCGCATTCATCACATTTCGGTAAATCCATCCAATTATGTGCCTTTTTTAATCGGGTTATTCAATGTCCTTATTATACCACAGTTGTTCAACTACAAAAAAACGGTCATCATCGGCTATCTATTTAATGGATTGGGAACGATAATTGGTGCAGTTGCTATGGCTACCTTCAGCCTTTATTCATTGCCAGAGCCGTTAACGTTTACCAATGTAATATTCAAAACCACCTTAGCAGATATTCTTATTCTCTTCTCAAAGCTTTTCATCGGGCAGATGATTTTATCGCATTTTTATCCCGCGGGATTGGGCCGGATGTTTACCCTCAGTTGGTGGATAAGACATTTTTTGTATCTTACCGCGGTGTTTTCTTTGGTACATTTTTTATGGAGATAAACCAATGTTAAAATATTTTATTCGCGGACGAACTGGCTGGTGGATTTTGCATGTGGTGATGATAGGGTTTATGCTATGGCTGGGTCATTTTATCCGATTTTAGTCGTGTAGACACTTCTCTAATACAAAAGAGGTTTTTGAACTCACCCCCGTTCCCCCTCTCTTAGCAAGAGAGGGGGATCAAGGTGGGTGAGTTTTAGCAGTGGCAGTTCAGGAGCCTTGTGCTCCTAACACCTGACAATTTTCATTAAATAGATATTGTAGTTGTGTCCGCCAGGTCCCCCGACCTGGTGAGTACTTTTTCAGCTTTTTCTACAGTGTTGAGATGAAATTACCTGTCGGGTCAGGGGACCCGACAGGCACATATAAAATTACCTGAATTTCAATTCTCGTAAGAACGAAGCATTTTAAGATGGAGACCAAAGATAAAGCTCAAAATCTATAGTGTCATTTTTATCAAACTTTATACCTTCTTTCTGTAATAACATTTTTTGAATTTCATAACCATAGTTTGGTTTCAAAGATATCTGTCCTTTTCGGTTAACAACCCTGTGCCAGGGTAATTTATCTTTTCGACTGGATGAATTTAGTATCCATACAACCTGACGGGCGGCACGGGGATGACCTGCATAAACCGCAATCTGACCATAGGTGGCGATTTTTCCCCGGGGTATCTTCTTGATGATTTCCTTTACTCTCTGGCTAAAAGAAGAGCATTGAGATGTTTTTTGCATTTCTGCTTTCATGTCTATTAGTTTTTTTCCTCCAGGTGCAAGCGATGTAGAAAACGATGGACAACTGGGGCTATAAGGATTCCTACGGTTACTAAGAAGATAATCCCGGAAAAGAGGGAGTAGAAGGACGCAAAAAATTTACCTCCACTGGTATGGAGCTCATTCACCGGTCCCATACCGCCTAAGATCATCGAGGCATTCAAAAGAGAGTCGAGCCAGGGGAGTCCCTCGGTAAAATGGTAACCGACGATTCCAATTAATAGTGATGCAAAAATCACCAATACAGCAATTAGTATGTGCCCAATTAGGCGGCGAATGTAAAGATGTTTTGGAAGTAGTGGTTGTGTCTTGTGCTCATACATAGGTTGTCTCCTGTTCTTTGATGGATATCATCATCCGCCCATTCCTCCACTTGATGATAACATGCAGCGGGATCACCGTGTTTATGCAGGTTAAAAGCCTGCGGATACCTACCGTTTGCTAACTGCTACTTGCTCTCTGCTATCTTTTCTGTGCTTTCTCGATTTTCGCCCAGGCATCCTGCAGGGTTACGGTGCGGTTAAAGATGAGTTTCTCAGGAGTTGAATCCGAGTCCACGCAGAAATAGCCTAATCTCAGGAACTGATATTTATCTTTTGGTTTTGCATTTTTCAGGCTTGGTTCGAGTTTGCAGGAATTTAAAACCTCCAGGGATTTCGGATTCAAATTTGCCTTAAAATCTTGTCCTTCTAGCACCTCATCTGGATCCGGTATTAAGAAAAGATGGTCAAATAAACGGACTTCAGCTTCAAGGGCGTGGGCTGAGGAGACCCAGTGTAATGTAGCTTTGACTTTACGGTCAGCTTTGGGTTCACCACTTTTAGTTTCGGGGTCATAACTGCAGTGCAGTTCTATTATTTCACCAGTTTTTTTATCTTTAACCACTTGCTCACATTTAATTATATAGGCATGTTTCAGACGAACCTCATGGCCGGGTGCTAAACGGAAGTAGTTTTTTGGTGGAACCTCTCTGAAATCATCTTTTTCGATATGTAGCACCCGCGAAAAAGGAACCTTACGCTTCCCCATACTGGCATCCTCTGGATTATTTATGGCGTCTAACTCTTCCACCTTTTCTTCCGGATAGTTTTCTATTATCACCTTAAGTGGTCGCAAAACAGCCATAACCCGCGGTGCTCGCTTGTTTAAATCCTCACGCAGGCAATGTTCGAGCAAAGCGATATCCACGACACTATCTCTTTTAGCAACTCCGATACACTCACAAAAGTCTCGGATTGACTCCGGAGTATAGCCACGTCTTCTAAAACCAGAAATTGTAGGCATTCGCGGGTCATCCCAACCATTGACATGCCCTTCATTTACCAATTGTAAAAGTTTTCTCTTGCTTAAGACTGTATAGCTAAGATTCAGGCGAGCAAATTCTATTTGCTGTGGATGATGGATATTCAATTGCTCTATGTACCAGTCGTACAGAGGGCGATGGTCCTCAAACTCAAGTGTGCAGATCGAATGAGTGATACCTTCGATAGAATCAGACTGGCCATGTGCCCAATCATACATTGGGTAAATGCACCACTTATCGCCGGTGCGATGATGGGTGGCATGCAGGATGCGATACATAACTGGATCACGCATATTCAGGTTCCCAGAGGACATATTGATTTTTGCACGAAGAACCCGGGAGCCATCCGGAAATTCACTTGCGCGCATGCGTTCGAACAGCTCCAGGTTTTCTTCGATTGAGCGATTACGATAGGGGCTTTCCTTACCGGGTTCAGTCAAGGTACCTCGAGTTTCCCGGATTTCATCTGCACTTAAATCATCCACATAGGCTTTACCTTTTTTAATTAACTGTACAGCGAAGTCGTAGAGCTGTTCAAAGTAATCGGAAGCATAGAACTCTCTATCTTCCCAGTCGAACCCAAGCCATCCCACATCTTCTTTGATCGATTCCACATATTCGACTTCCTCTTTGCTGGGGTTAGTATCGTCAAATCTTAAATTGCATAGACCTCCATATTGAGCAGCAATACCAAAATTGAGACAGATCGATTTGGCGTGTCCAATATGCAGATAGCCATTTGGCTCCGGAGGGAATCGGGTTTGCACCCGCCCGCTATATTTGCTGGTCTTCAGGTCTTCATTGATAATCTCCCGGATAAAATCGGAAGGGCTGGTAGAATTTGGTTTGATCATATTCATATTTCTATTCTTTTTCTTTTTGTTGTTTGATTTGTTGCTATTTGGATTAATACCTTTTTTATTTCGTGTTTCGTTGTATTGGTAACTAATTTTTCACATTTTTACGAAATCAATATATCATTTTATAGGTTTCTACGCCAGAAGAAAATCTGATGATTGTGCGTTACCTATAGAATTGGGTTCCTTTCAGTAGTCATTAAATTATAAAGGTAGGGGCAGGTTTGAAACCTGCCCCTGCATCTCTCCAGGATAAGAGTTTTGTATAGATTTATTGAAATATATCCCTGCTTCTCAATAAAAGAGTTTTTTAACAGACCTTAGCCTTTTCCGTTTTTTCTAAGGCTTTCTCTATCATCTTCTGCAGGGTTTCTATCCGGAAAGGTTTAGCGGTAAAACCAGAGGCTCCGCTTTCTTCTGCCTGTTTTTCCATTTTGGGATTGGCATAGGAGGAGATCATTATAACCGGGAGTTGTGGATATTTACTCTTGACCTCATTCAATAAATCAAAGCCACCTGGTTTGGGCATCTCTACGTCAGTGATTATACAATCGACCTTTTTCTCTTTTAAAAGTCTCAGGGCAGTCTGGGTATCCAGAGCACAAAAGGTCTGATATTTAAACATCTGCAGAAGGTTACTGATAAGTTCCAGGATGTTCTGGTGATTATCTACCACCAGGATATTTTTTAAGTCCTCCATAATACCTCACAGATTGTGCTTGACAAAAGGGTTTCAAGTTTTATTTTAAAAAAGCTCTTTATAGCCATATATAATATCGGCAGGGAGCGTATATTAATTCACTGGGGGATCGTCCAGCGGCAGGACGTGTGGCTCTGGACCACAAAACCGGGGTTCGAATCCCTGTCCCCCAGTATCGACTTTTTTACTTTGACTTCAAAATCTTTCTTTTTCTCTAGCGCTGGCCAAAATGAAAAAAAGAGAAATGGTGTGAGTGCATTAAGTGACAGTGGAGAGGCAAGGTCAACATCTCTTTCGACTGATTCTTGATTCGCATAGTCAACCAGAATAAAATCTGGTCTGCAAATCAATCAATGTAAAAACCTTCTTAATACAAATAAGAATTTCGAACAACCTTAAAATATTTTGACACCCTGTGCGTGATCAAGAAAGGAGATACTGTAAATAAGGTGGGGGTAAGATTACACTCTTTGGCTCATAAAACAGGTTCTAACATCAGCAAGATGGGGGCAGGACAGATGTAGAGGGTTATTCAAAATATAGTTATGATTGGCAATCAGTTTATTTCATTTTATACCCATATCTAAAAGAAGATAAGCCTCAATCAAGTAAAACTTGAAGATCTTTCAGATGTACTGGTTGCTCTGATGAAGTACAATTCCTTCGATAAAACTGTTGACTTATGATTGGCCCAACTTATATTGAAAATAACCTTAGAGAATAAATTCCCAATAGCAGGAAACATGCAGAAAGATGAATAAATATAAAAAGGAGAGATAAAATGAGAAAAAATTGTATTCTGAAAAACTTGGTTTTATTATTCTTAGTTCTGACCATGCTATTTTGCGGATGTGTCAGGAAAAAAGAATCCCAGAAAATCATAGGGGTTACTCTCTTGACTCGGGCACATGTTTTCTACAAAGACCTGGAGGGGGGGCTGCAAAATCAAGCGAATAAATATGGATATAAGTTAGTCATCACGGCTGGTGATTTCGATTTAGGCAAACAAAGCTCCCAGATAGAGGATTTCGTAACCCGGAAAGTGGATGCGATCATCGTCTGCCCGGTGGATTCGCGTGGAGTAGGACCTGCTATCCGGAAGGCAAATGAAGACAAAATTCCGGTTTTCACTGCGGATATCGCCTCTCAAGAGGGTGAAATAGTCTGTCACGTTGCCTCCGACAATGTCGCCGGAGGAAAATTAGCAGGTGAATATCTTGCCAAGACCCTGAATGGTAGGGGGAAGGTAGCCATTATCGGACAACCAACTGTTACCTCAGTACTGGATCGTACTCAGGGGTTTAA
Source organism: uncultured Ignavibacteria bacterium (assembly GCA_964570765.1). Lineage (GTDB taxonomy): Bacteria > Zixibacteria > MSB-5A5 > MSB-5A5 > RBG-16-43-9 > CAZMZF01. The sequence goes on along the minus strand of CAZMZF010000003.1, from coordinate 38,563 downwards.
AGATGTGATTAGGAAATACCCCGATTTGAAAATTGTGGCTGAAGTGAATGGTGAAGGTGTTCGGGATAAAGCCATGCAGGTAACCTCCGATATTCTTCAAGCTCATCCTGACCTGGACGGGATTTTTGCGATCAATGACGACTGCGCGCTGGGGGTACTGGATGCGGTCCAGCAGTTTAAGCGGTCCAATATCAAAATCGTGGGTTATGATGCCACACCGCCTGCAGTAGATGCCATTTTGAAAGAAACTCCACTCAAAGCCGACGTGATCCAGTATCCTAAGAAGATAGGTGAGATTACCATCGATAAAATCAAGGATTACTTCTCCGGTATCCAGGTTCCGAAGATCGTTCCGGTGGAAGTAGGGATGGTTGACCGGGAAGCCCTGCAAAAGGAAACCACTAAGTGAACGCTCTGCCTCTCTTGCAGATGAAAGGCATTTACAAGCACTACCCTGGAGTGGTGGCGCTGGCAGATGTGAATTTCGAGCTGAATGCGGGCGAGGTTCATTGTCTTTTGGGAGAAAATGGTGCTGGCAAATCTACCTTGATGAAGATATTGTCCGGTGCCGTTAAAAAGGATGCGGGCTCAATTCTTATCGAAAGGGAAGAAATTGAGTTTAATTCACCTGCGGATGCCCAGAAATACGGTATCAGCATGATCTATCAGGAATTCAAACTTGTGCCGGAGCTTTCTGTAGCGGAAAATATTCTTTTGGGCAACGAGCCCACCAGAGGAAAGTCACCATTGGTTGATCACAAGAAAATGCACCAAGATGCCAGGGAGATACTTGCTCAACTGGGAGAAGAGATTCCAACTATAGCCAGGATAAGCTCCTTAAGTATGGCGCAAAGACAGATTGTGGAAATAGCCAGGGTATTATCCAGACAGGTTAAGATTTTAGCCATGGATGAACCCTCCACTTCTCTTAGCCAGAACGAACTTAAAAGATTGTTCGCAGTTATCCGCAGATTGAGAACCGAAGGGATAGGGATCATTTACATATCTCACCGCCTTGAAGAGGTCTTTGAGATCGGTGACCGCCTTACAGTCTTGCGCGACGGAAAGTTCATACATAGTTGCCCGGTGTCTGAAACTGACCGCAGAAACTTAATTCGCTGGATGGTGGGGCGAGAATTAGAGCAGGAGTTCCCCAGGATCGAGCCTGACCGGGGTGAGGAAGTTCTACGAGTAGAGGGCTTGAGTTCAGGAATCTTGAAAGATATCAACTTGTCGGTATATCGGGGAGAAATCTTAGGATTAGCTGGTCTGGTCGGAGCAGGAAGGAGCGAGCTGGCAAGGGTTATATTTGGTGCAGACCCGAAAGATAAGGGTAGAATCTTTTTGGAAGGGGAGGAAATCTCCGCGCGAACACCTCGTGAGGCAATTGACCTGGGGATCGGCTTGCTCACAGAGGATCGAAACAAATACGGGCTTATAATGCAGATGAACGTCAGGGAAAATATCTCCCTTTCAAATCTGCGCCAGGTAACAGGTCGTTTTTTTATCAATCAGGCTGAGGAGAATTCAGTTGCCGAGAAGTTTAAACAGGCTTTGCGAATTAGAACGCCTTCGATCAACCAGAAAGTGGAAAACTTGAGTGGAGGCAACAGGCAGAAAGTCGTCCTGGCTCGCTGGCTTTTCACAAAATCGAAGGTTCTGATTTTCGACGAGCCTACTGCGGGAATTGACGTTGGGGTAAAACTTGAGATTTATAACTTGATTAACCAGCTGGTTAAGGAAGGTATCGGAATCGTCGTTATATCTTCTGACCTGCCTGAACTACTTGGTATATGTCACCGCCTTGCCGTGATGTGGGAAGGGCATATAACCGGAATACTTTCTGGTCAGGAAGCAACCCAGGAGAGAGTAATGACCTTAGCAATTGGCACCAGTTGGGGGTAGAATATGTTCGGGACTGCTATTCAGCCTGAAAAAAAACGCCTCAAGGCCGTAATCGGAGATCTGGGCATATCAACTGCTTTACTTTTAGAGGTGATTCTTTTTTCAGTTTTTTCTCCTTATTTTTTCACTGCGGAGAATATCCTGAATGTGACACTTCAGACCTCCATAACTGCAATCATAGCGGCTGGGATGACCTTTGTCATTCTCACCGCGGGTATCGACCTTTCAGTTGGGGCAATGGTTGCTTTCAGCGGGGTGGTAGTAACCAGCATCTTGAAACTGGGAATACCATTCTCATTTTCGTTTCCACTCTGCCTTCTGGCTGGAATTTTAATGGGAACATGCTCCGGATCTCTAGCTGGGCTGTTTGTTACCCGATTCAATATTACCCCATTCATCGTCACCCTGGCTTTGATGACCATTTTGCGAGGAGGAGCATATATATACACGGGAGGAAGACCGATCTGGGGTTTGCCTGAGGAGTTCAGCTTTTTAGGAAGCGGCAGATTATTTGGCATACCCGTTCCTACCCTTATCATGCTGTGCATTTATCTGTGTGCTTTCGTTGTGCTCAGGCACACAAAATTCGGTCGTTATGTGTATGCAGTGGGTGGAAACAAAGAAGCGGCACGGCTAGCTGGCATAAACATAAATCGGGTGCTGTGGTCAGTCTATCTAATCTGCGGAGTGCTTTCTGCTATCAGCGGAGTGCTGTTAGCCTCACGCATGAATTCAGGACAGCCGAATGCCGGACTGATGTATGAGATGGATGTTATTGCCTCAGTGGTGGTCGGGGGCACGAGTCTTTTTGGTGGCAGAGGCTCGATCGTCGGCACATTCCTGGGTGCAATGCTGATCGGGGTTTTGCGAAACGGTTTGAATTTACTGAATGTAGGCTCTTACGTGCAGATGGTGGTATTAGGGGTGGTTATTCTTCTGGCAGTCTTACTTGACCAGTTAAGAGGAAGATGAGGGGTGGTTTCAATTTTGACTTTTTGGTGTTTTCAAAGTTTATCTTCAAACCAAAGGAGGAATGAGATGAAACCTTTGAAAAGATTCTTAATTGCGATCTTTCTGCAGTATTTTATCCTGTCTGCAGTGTCCGCCCAGACCGGAATTGAAATTCTCAATTTACCCAGGGTTGATCTCTCCAGAGACTCAGTACTTTATACCATCGGATATAGCCATCTGGATACCGAGTGGCGCTGGGATTATCAGACCACCATCCGCAAGTATGTAAAAAATACACTGCTGGACAACTTCAAACTTTTCCAGAGATATCCTCATTACGTTTTCAATTTCAGCGGGGCGAATAGATACCGGATGATGAAGGAATATTATCTCCAGGAATATCAAAAGCTCGAAGAATATGTTGCTGCAAACAGGTGGTTTCCCTGCGGCTCATCTATGGAGGAAAACGATGCCCTGGTACCTTCTCCTGAATCGATTATCCGTCAGGTCCTTTATGGCAACGATTATTTCAGAAAGGAATTTGGCAAATCCAGCTCTGAATATATGCTCCCTGATTGCTTCGGTTTTCCAGCCTCGCTTCCTTCCATCTTGGTACATTGCGGTATAAAAGGGTTCTCTACCCAGAAACTTTCCTGGGGTCTGGCAGTTGGCCTGCCTTTCAATATCGGCTCTTGGATAGGGCCGGATTCCGAATCAGTGGTTTCGGTTTTCAATCCTGGAAGTTACGGAACTGAGGTTAAAGATGATCTGAGCCAAAGTCTAAAATGGTCCAAAAGAATTTCTGATCTGGGGAGCCGGGCTGGAATCTTTTGCGAATATATGTATTATGGCACAGGGGATATGGGAGGCTCACCCACAGAGGAGTCAGTGAAATGGATTGAGAAAAGCGTTGCCAGCGACAAAGGGATTCATGTCGTTTCAGCGCCGACTGACAAATTCTTTAGTGACCTGTCAACTGAGCAGAAATCGAAACTTCCTACCTATAAGGGTGAGCTTCTGCTTACCAATCACTCTGCAGGCTCAATATCTTCTGAAGCTTATATGAAGCGCTGGAATCGTAAAAATGAGCTTTTAGCTTATTCGTCCGAGGCATCTTCGGTTATCGGCGATTATTTAGGAGGAATCAGTTACCCCCGGAATAAGATCAACGAAGCCTGGCGCCTGGTTCTGGGCGGACAGTTTCATGACATCCTGGCTGGCACCTGCGTTCCAAAAGCTTATGAATATTCCTGGAACGATGAGCTGCTCGCAGCCAATCAATTCAGTGGAGTTCTGTCAGATGCGGTTGGTGCGGTTGCCAGGGGTCTGGATACGCAGGTGAAAGGAATTCCCTTAGTAGTGTTCAACCCTTTATCCATAGAACGAGAAGACGTAGTTGAAGCCCGAATAACCTTTCCTAACGTGCCAAAGGCTGTACAGGTTTTTGACCCAAATCAGCGAGAAGTTCCATCTCAGATTACTAAAACTGAAGGAAATAAGATTACGGTCTTATTTCTGGTGACTGTTCCCTCCTTGGGTTTCAGAACTTACGATGTTCGTGCTTCAGAAACAGGCAGCGGAATGGAAACAGGCTTAAAAATCACAAATTCAGCTTTAGAAAATTCTAGATATTTTGTGAAAGTTAATTCTTCCGGGGATGTTGAAAGCATATACGACAAGAGCGCCAATCACCAGCTTTTATCCGAGCCAGCCAGGCTCGCCTTCCTGCATGAGTGCCCGCAGCAGTGGCCAGCCTGGAATATGGACTGGAACGACAGACAAAATCCTCCTGTCGGTTATGTCGAAGGTCCAGCATCCATTCGCATAGTTGAGGTAGGTCCGGTACGGGTTGCTCTGGAAATAAAGCGTGAATCGCGCAGATCAAAATTCGTTCAGCTTATTCGTCTGTCTGCAGGAGGAAGTGCAGATCAGATTGTATTTTATAACTACATAGACTGGTTCACACAAGAGGCATCTCTCAAAGCCTCATTTCCTCTTGCGGTCTCAAATCATCTTGCTTCTTATAATACTGGTGTGGGGATTGTCCAACGAGGAAATAACGACCCTAAGAAATTCGAGGTGCCATCTCACCAGTGGTTCGACCTGACAGATTCAAGTGGAACCTATGGTGTTTCAATCCTAGAAGACTGCAAGTACGGCTCTGATAAGCCAACAGACAATGTTCTGCGTCTCACCCTCCTGTATACACCTGGTGTAAGAAACGACTACAAGGATCAGGCAACTCAGGATTTTGGCAAACACGAGATCTGCTACGCCCTTTATGGACACAGAGGAGATTGGAGAGATGGGAATTCAAACTGGCAGGGTGCAAGACTTAATCAGCCCCTTTTGGTGTTTCAAACCACATCGCACAAAGGATTCTTGGGAAAAACTTTTTCATTTCTTCATCTAAGTAATCCGGATATAGCTGTTACTGCCCTTAAGAAGGGAGAGAATAGCGATGAGATCATAATTCGCCTTCAGGAAACCAAAGGGGTCTTCTCTAAAGATATAAAGCTTACAATAGCTAAGCCTCTTATCTCGGCAAAAGAAGTGAATGGACAGGAACAACCTTTAGCTGAGGCTGTGATTAAGAAGGGGGAACTGGTTCTTGATATGAAGCCTTATCATATTAAGGCATTTGCGGTCAAACTTGCTCCCCCCTCTAAGAAATTAAGCCCACCCATATGCCAGACAGTTAAGCTTAACTATAATGCAGACGTTATCAGCACTAATGATAATAGATCAGATGGGAGCTTTGACCTTTCTGGAAATTCCCTGCCAGCTGAGATGTTACCTGACACAATAATAAGTGAAGGAATCGTGTTCAGCCTTGGTTCAAAAACCGATGGTGAAAAGAATGCATTTTCCTGCAATGGGCAATCGATTTTTCTGCCTGAAGGAAAATTCAGCTGGGTTTATCTTCTTGCTGCCTCGACCGAGGATGACACCAGGGGAGACTTCAAGCTCGATGGTAAACCTTCTCGGGTCAGCATTCCAAAATGGGATGGTTTTATAGGCCAGTGGGACAATCGCAAATGGTATGGTTACAGATGGCAGGAATGGGACTATGAATGGGATAACATTTTCTTTACGGGACTTGTTCCTGGTTACGTCAGAAAAGGTGATGTTGCTTATTTTACCACGCATCGTCATCTCAAAAACGGTGAAGACGACCCTTACAGTTATGCCTACCTCTACAAATGTAAGCTTGATCTACCCATCGGCACAAAGGAAATCACCCTGCCCCAGAATGAAAAGATAAAGATCTTAGCAGTCTCTCTGGCAGAGAATGAAAATGACGCAACCTTTCCCGCAAGCACACTTTTTGACACGCTCAACTATAATCCGGCAGATTATGAGAGGTTTCAGGTCTGCGCGCCACCTAAAATAACACCGGAGTTCTACATAATTGAGGAGGGGAAGTCAACTATTGTAAGTATTGTACCTGCAGATTCTGGAGCAGCAATAAGGTGTACCATAGACGGGACTGAGCCCACTGGTAATTCTCCCTTATATTCGGAACCGTTCAGGATTGATAAACCTACCACAGTAAAGGCTCTTGCCCTGGGTAAAGGAAAAAATCCCAGCCCAATATCAACTGCTAATTATTATAATGCATACATAGTCAAGGGTATTCAATATCTGTCCACTTATTCTCCAGATTATCCCAGTGCCGGGGATAAGGCATTGATTGACTCGAGAAGAGGGTCGACCTCTTATTCGGACAAAGCCTGGCAGGGATCTGAGAGGAATGATTTAGAAGCGATTTTAGATTTAGGCGAAAAGAAAAAAATAAATCAAGTTACCCTGGGTTGTTTATCTGATAATCCCTCTTGGATTTTTCTTCCCACTGCTGTAGAGGTGGCGGTTTCAAATGACGGAAAGAAGTTTAAGATCGTAGCAGTTGAGACCTACGAAGCTCCGAAAGAGAGTCAAGGGAATTCTGTCAAAGATTTAACCGTGAGCCTGAAAGAAGTAAACGGAAGATATATCCGAATCAAAGCAAAAAACATTGGGACCCTCCCGGATTGGCATTCAAGCAAAGGGAACAAAGCATGGCTTTTTGTAGACGAGATTGTAGTTAAATAGCCTCATCTAGCTCAATAGGGTATTCAGAATTCTGTAACAAGTTCTTGTGACCATTTTGTGACCAAAATATGCCAAAATAACCCGAAATTCAGAAAAATCAATTTTCGGATTGTTATTGATTGTCTCGGTTTAATTTATTATGTTTAATCGAGTTAGAAGGTTGTTGGGCAGAGCCTTTCTATAACTTGGTGTCTTTCTTTGTGGTCTTTTTCGCCCTTTCACGACGGTGACACGAGTTCAAATCTCGTTGGGGACGCTTTGCAAGATCTGATTTTTCACTTGCCTAATTTCAAATAGGAGCTATATTAGTGGCAACGAACTGGGGATTATGGATCAGAAAAGTTCTAAAATCGTCCACTAGCCCAGCCAGGAAAACAGTGGATAGTGGATGGTTCATGATTCATAGTAGAAGAAAATTACTATGAACTATCAACTATGAACCATTAACCGTTTTTTCGCGTGGCGCTATCGTCTAGTGGCCCAGGACGGGTGGTTCTCAGCCATCAAACCGGGGTTCGACTCCCCGTAGCGCTACCAGAAGTTAAAGTGCCTGTCAGGTGTTTTTTTGACAGGCACTTTTTTTGGGGCGTAAGTTAACTACTTTACTAAAAGGGTTATAGTGATATAACTTTTGCTAATATATAGCCAATCCCTAAAAGAAATTGAGTGAGTAATACTATTAGGACATTTGCACCCTGTGCCGGGATAAATTTATTCATATCAGCATGCTCGGTGGAGCCTCGGATGGCTTTGAAAGCTATGGGCAAGGTGAGTATAGCAATCAATGTAAAGGGAGGCATAATTTTCAATATCACGCCCAGAATAATCCAGAGATAAACCAGCAGGGTTAAGGCTGAGTATAATATGGCGGCTCTATCTTTGCCTAAAATGATAGGTAGGGTTTTTCTCTTGCCCGTTATATCTGCCTCCACGTCTGGAAATTCGTTCAAGTACAGAAGATTGCATACTAAAATTCCAGAAGGGATGCAGGCAAAAAGGACAGGGAAGGAAAAACCTTTATTCAGGATCAGATATACCCCTAAAACCGGTAAGGTGCCCAAGCCTAAACCCGCCGAGATTTCAGATATTCCAGACCCGAGTTTGGCCAAAAGGCTGGTATAAAAAAGAACAAAAATCGCACCGAGGATGAAAATGGGGAGAAGATAAAATCCCTTGTTCAAAACAAAGTAAACTCCTATAGGCACTGCCAGGATAAATGAGGTCATCCCCAGCCAGAAGGTTTGTCTGGCTGTGATTTTGCCAGAGGGAATTAAGCCAGTACCTCCACTGAATGGGGTTCTTTTAACTTTAAGGTCAATTCCACTTTTGTAGTCAAAATAGTCGTTCAGAGTGTTAACGGAAATATGCAGGAGGAGAAGTCCCAAGAAAGTTAAAAGGGTATATTTAATATTAAAAATTCCATCATACCAGGCCATAGAAGTGGCTAAAATTATCAGGACCAAAGAAAGTATGAGAAACTGAGGACGGGTTTCGAGAAAATAGGTTTTAAGGCTCATTTTATATTCTTCCTTGAAAGTGTTTATAAGAAACTTCTGGAATAAGCGTTATGTCAGGACCTTAGTCCTGACATATCTTTCTCTGTGCGTAAGCTTTTTACAGTGCTTATCAGGTCCCCTGACCTGGCAAGGCTGCCGTCGGGTCAGGGGACCCGACGGTCACCTAAAAATTCAATCGAATGAATTTCACGCAGACTAAAGTCTGCGGCTACCTTAGTTATTTATAGTAAGCCTGAAGGTTTATACTCCAGTTATTTTATATAGCTGTAATGATCTCAAGTATGTTTATGTTTCTTTTCTTTAACTCCTGCATAAATTCCGGGTAAAGCGCTCCTTTTATGCAATCCTCAGGTGGAACTATCCCTTTTTCTTTTATCTTTTTCTCCAGTAAAAGCTTGGCAGTTATAGCACAGGGGAATCCGGTTACTCTGGCCATGGAGGAGATACCGTTCTTTTTGTCTGCTTCATCCCACATAAAATATTCGATTTTCATTTTCTTGCCATCTTTTACTCCGGTCAGGTTGTTATACATAACACATACATCCGTATCACCTTCACGCTGCTGGAGCTTAGGGGTTATTAGAGACAATAAAAACTCTCGTGGCATAATTTTTACACCTTTGAATTTGGTTGGCGTAATGTCAAGCAGCCCACACTCCTTTAAGGTCTGGACTCCCTGCCAGTGCCCGGGCCAGCGGACAGTCTTTTCAGCAAATTCTTTAAGCTGTGGTCGGGTATAAAGAAAACTCGGCATACCAGGGGTAATTGCACACTGTAATTCTTCATCTTTACCTAATTGCTTGAATCTAAAGCTTTCCAGATCGCTGGTTGCGTCTACCTCCACCGCTTTACCATTTTTAATCACCTTCACCTTAATCATATATTCTCTTAGCACATGGTCGAATGCCCAGGTGATCATATATCTTAACGGATGTTTTTGCGCAGCCTCCTTGCAGGGAATTCCTCCAACCCTGGCAATAGCTTTCTCAGTGGAATCCAGTTTCCTGATCCCTTCTCCAACAGTTACATTGCTTAGACCGGGTGCAAATCCCATCCCGTCAACGAAAGTTACACCATTCTCTATGGCTTTATTATGAAGCCAATCTCCATATTGATCCAGCGTCATCCCTTTAGGAACTTCCAGCCCTTCGGTCTCATACTGGTCTGGTCTGCGGTGGTACTCCTCTAACATATCAACAACGTCCAATCCAGACTCAACTGCGGCTTTGACAACTTTATAACTTGTCCTCCTATCCGGTAGTGCAATCACACCCACATCGTATTGTTTCATTAATTTCTTGGTTTCCTTCTGGTCTGCGATGTCGAGGATATGCGGTGTTACCTTATCGCTACCAATCCACTTTTTTGTTTTCTGCAAGGCATCCTTATGCCTGCCTACAATCCCTACATTTATAATCTCTCTATCTTTGGCTAAATCCAAGGCTACTGCAGCCCCAACTTTTCCGGTACCACCGAAGACTAAAGCTTTCATAATCTTCTCCTCCTTTAGTTTTTTTAAAGCTATTAAGAGAATGTTTGATTGTCAATCAAAAAATGAAGTTATGAGAAAAACTTGAACATAAACTTTCAGGATGCTCAATTGTGATTTTCATACCTGCTAAAACAGGTTAGCACGAAGGTCAAAGTGGCTCTAATTCGGTATATCTTTTGAGCTTGAATTTACTACCTCGCCATTCGATAGAGGTTTTAAAAAATGGAAAAAACCAGAGTAAGCCTATCAACAGGTCTTTCAAAGGGATTAAAAGATAAGGCAGGAAACCTGCCTCAGCTTGAATTAGTTTTCCCTGTATCGACTCCAGAATTATCTTAAAAAAACCTGTGCTTACTAAAGCTAAAAAGGAGAAAGTAGAAAATGAAGAAAGTATGAACAGGATTAGGGCGAAGAGGAGAGGATTTCCCAGAAACTCCGAAAGGTAGCCCAAACCACCTAACTGCATGCGCATCTGGGACCAGCGGAGATTACGGGTGAAAAACTTTGATAATGGTCTTTTGTAGTTATTGCTGGTAATCAGGTGATTGGAAAGGACCACTTTTTTCCCGAGACGGATTAATTTCTTCTCCAGGATCTGATCTTCCGCTAAGAAGTTTTTTACGCTGGAAAACCCGCCGATCTTTTCTAAATCATCTTTTCTTAAAAGGACAGATTTTCCTGTAACACAAGTATATCCGAAGAAATGATAAAGAAAGCAAGTTCCTCCTAAAACAAAGTAATTCAGGTTCAGGTTTTCTAAGATTGCTCCTAAGGAGCCTTTTCCTTTTCCACGGATGAGATTGGTAACCATTCCCACAGATGGGTCTTGAAAGAGGATGGCAGTATCCTGTAGATAATCTTTATCCGGGCAGACATCCGCATCGCTTATCAGGATTAAATCATAAGAAGCTTTACTTAGCCCGCGGATGAGATTGTTGACTTTTGGATTATAACCATAGCGATTCTTATCTATGGCAGTCTTTATGGAGATTTGGGTATATTCTTTCTGAAGCTCTCTTACGATATCTAAAGCCGGGTCTTCTTCTTTTTCCAGACAGAAAATCAGCTCATAAACTGGATAATCCAGTTGACAGAAGGAGGAAAGGTTTGTTTTTAATCCAGGATCAGTTCCCTGTAGTGGTTTTAAAATGGAGACAGGAGGAAAATTTGCTTCAAGTTGATTTACATTTTCCCCCTCTGTGACCTGATTTGAAGATGTACCTTTAGGGAGGGAAGCTAGTTTTTTAGACCGATTTACAACTTTAAGGACGCTGTAAAGGGAAAGTAAACAACAGAAACTGGTGATGAGGACTAAGGTGAAAAGGATTGGATTTATTATGCTCAAATTTCTTTTTAAATTTGCCAAACTTTAAATTCTTATCCATCGGGCAATAAAGCCCGATGCTACACTGTGACCAATCCGCCTGAGGCAGATTGGGTTAATTTATCTTTTGATTTCAAAAAGTCAAGAGTATAAAAGAAGAAACGATTGCAGATGACAGATGTATAAATTAGGTAGAAGAACTATTACAGTGTGATGTAATTTGCTCTGGCTTCATTTGTTCTTGATTTTGTTCTAACTAAAAGATATTTTAGGATGAAATATTAATAAGATGGTAGGGGCACGGCATGCCGTGTCCTTACACAGGCGTAGAAGTAAATGAAAAAGATAGTTTTTTTAATCATAGGATTTCTCTTAGCTTTCAACTCTACACCCGCTCAGGTGAATGAGAAAGAGCCGGTTGAGCTTTTACATGCTGACCTGTCTGAATTACGGATGGAAAAAGAAAATGTAATTGTGAATCTGAACGGGAATGTCCATTTTCGACATGGCAACTCGGAACTTTATTCTGACCGGGCGGTCTGGTATCGTTTGGCTGGGCTTTTGGTCTTTATCGGAAATGTAAAAGTCGAGGACCCTGATCAGGTATTGTCCGCAGAAAGAGTTACCTATTATCAGAGGTTGAAAAAGATAGTGGCGGATGAAAACGTGAAACTGGAGAGTAAAAAGGAGAAGGCGGTTGTATTAGGAGGTCATGGAGAGTATAATCGAATCAAAAAGTATCTTTTATTCACCGAGTCTCCTTCATTAATCTATAATCCCCAGTCAAAAGACAGTTCCCTTACGGTTATGGCGGATACGTTAGAATATTATGTAGAGCTTAGAAGGGGAAAAGCGATAAAAAATGTTCATATCCTTAAAGGCGATATGGTAGCTACTTGTGGGAAAGCGGAGCTTTTTGGCAAAGAAGAGAGGATAGCTCTTACTGAAAATCCATTGGCGAAAAAAGAGACTTCAGAGCTGTCCGGAGATGAAATCGAAGTTTTGTATAAACAGAATAAAATCTATGAGATAACTGTTACCGGACAGGCTAAAGCTTCTCATAAGGAGTTAGTTGATTCATTAAATCAGAAATATAATGAAAGCTACTTAGCTGGAAAGTCACTTTATTTTTTCCTGGGGGAAGATGAGAAGCTCAGAGAAGTGAAGGTGTTAAACAATGCCACATCTTTATATTATCCCTCATCCAGAGATAGTTTATCGCAGGTTAAAAATGAAGCTTCCGGTGATAGTTTAGAGCTTTATTTTGAAGAACAGAAACTGAAAAGGATAATGGTCTTGGGTGGGGCGATAGGCTCATATTATTCTCTAACAGAGAACAAAGATTCACTCCATTCTATAGATACAGTTAACTATTCGGCTGAGAAGATAGATTATCAGATCGATAATAATTTAATCTATTTAGAGGATAACTGCAGCTTAAGATTCAGGCAGGTTTCTTTAAAAGCTGGAAAGGTAACCTACCATACAGAAAAGGAGCACCTGAAAGCAGAAGGGATTTATAAAGAGGAAGAGGGTAAAAAAACAATTTCTCAACTTCCGGTTCTTATAGATGGGAAAGAGGAGATAAAAGGGGAGGAGATGAGCTATTATCTTAAAACCCGTAAAGGTAAGGTTAAAGCTGGTCAGACAGAGTTTCAGGATGGTTATTACTATGGAAGTGAATTAGGGAAGATAAAGGAGGAGGTTTTCTTAGCGGCCGGGGGGAGTTATACTACCTGTGACCAGGAAACTCCTCATTACCATTTTTATTCCCGGAAGATGAAAATAATTACCAAGGATAAGGTGATTGCCAGGCCCGTGGTTTTATATATCGGGAGACTTCCTGTAGCGGTAATCCCTTTTTATGTCTTCCCCATCAAACCAGGCAGACATTCTGGCTTTTTAACCTTCGAGGTTGGAGACTTTGTTTCTGGTGAAAGGTTTATACGGAACTTAGGGTATTTTTGGGCTCCTTCAGATTACTGGGATTTAGAAACCAGTTTGGATTATTATGAGAATACCGGCTGGCTTTTAAGGGAGAATTTCAGATATGCAAAAAGGTATTTATATAATGGGAGTATCGCCAGCTCTTATAAAAGGGAAGTTCAGGAGAGCGGATTTACTAAAATTAAAAATAATCGCTGGGATTTAGTCTTAAGCCATTCACAGAATATTTCCCCTATTACAAAACTCTCAGCCAATGGCAGATTCATCAGCGATGAATCATATTACCGGGATTACAGCTTCAATGCCCAGGAGAGAAGAGACCGGAGTATCCACTCCCAGGCGAGTTTGAACAGTAAGTATGCAGGTGCAGGTATATATTTAGCTTTTGACCAGGTGGAGAAATTAGATACCGATTCAAAAACCTTGAGACTTCCTACATTCAAGATAACCCAACCCTCTTTTTCACCTTTTAAGTCCAAATCTGACCAACCCAAAAGATGGTATCAAAGCCTTTATCTTTCTTTCTCCTCCTCTTTTCAGAACTATTACAGCAAAGCCAGGCTCAATGAGAATTTCACCCGGAAGAAATTTATGACTGTGGATAATGCCCTGCATCTGGATTTCCCTCAGACACTTTTTGGCTGGCTAGTCTTGTCTCCGGGGTTAAATTATCGGGAGAGCTGGTATTATGTTTATGAAACAGACCAGAGTAAAGGCAAGGTAAAAGCCAACTCACCTGCTCGAAGAGGTACTTATTCCTTAGGTTTAAATGCCAGTACCACAATTTATGGTACTTTCTATCCCAAACTGGGCTCTATAACCGGAATCAGGCAGGTTATGACTCCAAGCTTAGCTTTTGTCTTTGTTCCAGAGATAAAAAGACATCAAGCCTATGTCAGCTATACTGGGGTAGGAAGTGGAGGAGGAAAAGCTCAATCAGTTAACTTTAGTTTTACCCATCTTCTGCAAATGAAGACCCAGAAGGAGGGTAAGGAGAAAAAATTTGAGCTATTTAATTATACTCTTAACACCAGCTACAATTTCTTGGCGAAAGAGCATAAGCTCTCTAATTTTGCATCCAGCTTGAGGTCTAATGCCATTCCTGGAATAGGTTTTGAATTAGCTTTTACACATGATCCATATAATCCAACCACTAAAGGGCTTGACCTTTCTCATCTACGTCTTTTAAACTTTAGCCTGAACACCGATTTATCATATAATGGTATCTGGGGAGCGCAAAAAGATGAAGAAGGGCAAAAGAGGGGTGGTAGAGAGTATAATCTCTCCTTGAGCCACAGATATTCTGAGACCAGATACTCCCCCGGGACTATTAAGAATCACTGGGTAAGCCTTTCCTTAGATTTCTGGTTAACTCAGAAGTGGCATATAAGTTATCTGACCCGATACGATTTTTCCATGAAGCAACTTACCGAGCAGACTTTTACATTCTATCGGGACCTGCATTGCTGGGAAGGGCACTTTACCTGGATAGTAAACGGGTATCGACAGGGTTACTATTTCCGGATAAATATAAAATCTTTACCTGAGGTTAAGATAGAAAAAGGGATGGCAGGTATAAGGGAACTGGTTTACTAATAACCCTTATTATAGAGACATTAAAATGGAGGGTATAAAAATATTTTTAAAAAAATGAAAATAATTCTTGACAAACCCGCATAGATACTATATCCTACCAAGCGTAAACTTTAAAACGTTAACCTTTATCCCAGAGTAAGGGGGTGAGTCGATGACGAAGGAGGAACTGGTTTCCAAGATAGCAAAGGAAGCCGCGGTAACCAAATCCCAAGCTCACAAGGCTATGAACGCCTTTTTCGAGGGGGTAACCAGCGCCCTGAAGAAAGGAAAGAAAGTCAGTTTTGTGGGTTTCGGCACTTTCTCAGTGGCAAAGCGTAAAGCCCGTATGGGAAGAAATCCTCAGACCGGTGCACCGTTAAAAATAGCTGCCGCCAGAGTGCCACGTTTCAAGGCTGGAAAGTCGTTAAAGGATGCGGTGAGGTAAAGAGATTTTCAATGAGTTAAAAAAGGCAGTCCCCTACGGGAGCCTGCCTTTTTTGTTTTTTTATAAAAGGTTTGGTCAAATAAAAATAAAATGACAGATGACAGATTAAAAATGGTTGACCTGCATGCTCTCCACCGGTATAAGTTCGAGACCTTACTAAAGTCAGTCCGAGAAGCGGAGACTGCGAGCCAGCCCGCCCTTAGAGCATCTGACGTAGCCACACCGTAGGATTAGGACAAGAAAACAGTTCTCAGCCACTTTAGTGGCGAAGATGCAAAACTTATTGAAGTTATTTTGAAAAATACTTGGATAGTATCTACCTGTGAAGTCCAGATTTATCTGAAAAAATAATTGACTTTTACGTAATTTGATGATAAGATAATATAAATTTGAAGGTCTTTTGAGCTTTCATCTCTTATTTATTGGGAAAAAAGACAAGGGCACAAAATTTTGATAGGCAGAGAGGAAGATTAAGTGAAGCTTTTTAAAAATTTTTCATCGGAGAGAAAAAATGAGATCTTTGGGGTTCTGCTCTGGGCATCGGCTTTATTTATTCTTTTAAGCCTTTTTACTTACAGCTATTCTAAGGATGCCAAGTTTTTAAACCAGGAGCTCTCCTGGAGTAATCTGGAAAAGCTTTTTACTCAACCGATAAGAAATCAAGCTGGCATCATAGGTGCTTTGATCTCTTATCTGTTATTTTATTTATTTGGACTCTCTTCTTTTTTACTACCCATAAGCTTAGGGTTTTGGGGGACGGTTTATCTTTTTAAAACCGAGTTATTCTCCATTTTCAAAAAGACCATTTATATATTTACATTTATTTTCCTTTTAGGGATTTTTTTCTGCATATCCCAAGCTCACTCCAGTATAGGATTGGATTTTTCAAGAGTATCCTTAGGGGGCTGGAGCTCCCTGCTTTTCGCCAAAATCCTGGTTAAGATCTTCGGGACTTTCGGCTCCTATACGCTGAGTTTGGCCTTATTGATAATCGTGGCCCTCTTAGCTACTCCCTGGAAATTTTCTGAGTCTTTAATCTTTGGTAAGACTTTGTTCCAGAGATTTTATGATCGGGGAAGTAGATGGTGGGAGCTTAAGAGAGTGCAGAAAAGGAGAACTCAAAGAGAAGAGGAGCTCAAAACAGCTTTTGAAAAGGAGAAAAAGGAGGGATTGATATTAAAAGAGTACCTTAAAGAAAAAGAGGTTAAGCCAGAATCGATTCATTCAGTAGAAGAAAAGGAAGAGCCGGTAAATATAGTTAAAGAGTTAAAGACCTCTCTAAATTTGGTCCGGGGTAAAGAGGAAAGTAAAATTGGGGCTTATCAATATCCAAGTCTAAGTATTTTAAATGACCCTCCATTTGTAAAGCCCTCGGTTACAAATGATGAGTTGAATCAGACTGCAAAAGCTTTAAGAGATACCTTGGCTACTTTTGATATTGGAATAGAGGGTGAATTAATTGATAAAAGCCCTGGTCCGGTTATCACCCGGTATGAGTTCAAGCCTGCGCCAGGTGTCAAAGTAAACCAGATAATGAGCCTGTCCGATGATTTGGCTTTAGCCCTGCAAGCCAAAAGGATAAGGATAGTTGCACCGATACCGGGTAAGGCAGCGGTGGGGGTGGAGATACCGAATAAAACCCCGCAGATAGTTAATCTGAAAGAGATATTAGTCTCTCCATTTTTTCAAAACACAGCTTATCGATTAGCCATAGCCTTAGGGAAATCTATTTCCGGGGAGCCTTTAGTGGCTGACCTCTCCAAAATGCCTCACCTTCTGATAGCCGGGGCAACTGGCTCTGGAAAAAGTGTGTGTATAAATGTGATTTTAGCCAGTCTGCTTTACCGTCTTCATCCAGAGGAGATAAGGTTTATAATGATCGACCCAAAGATGTTAGAATTAACCGTCTATAATCAAATTCCACATTTAGAAAGGCCAGTGGTAACTAATCCCAAGGTTGCAGAAAGGGTTCTGGCTGAAACAGTGGTAGAGATGGAGGAAAGGTATAAGAAGTTAGCCCGGGCTGGAGTCAGGAATATAGAAGATTATAATAAAAAGAAAAAGAAAGAGGGGCTTTTGCCCTATTTGATAATCATTGTGGATGAGTTAGCAGACCTGATGATGTCCAGCTCTTTGAAGACTGAAGCTTTAATCACCCGCCTGGCTCAGATGGCAAGGGCAGTGGGGATTCATCTGATCCTGGCTACCCAGAGACCTTCGGTGGATGTGATCACCGGCTTAATCAAAGCTAACTTCTCTGCCCGGATAGCTTTTCAGGTAGTTTCCCGAATAGATTCGAGGACGATTATCGATGGAGCGGGTGCTGAAAAGCTTTTAGGTAATGGGGATATGCTCTTTATTCAAGCTGGTCATCCGGAGCCACGAAGGATTCATGGCGCCTATATCACCAGCGAGGAGACCCAGAAGTTAGTAGATTTCATCAAGTCTCAGGATTATGTGCCAACTCCCATCGGGGTCTTTGCCAGGGAGGATGATAAACAGGAGGTTTCAGAGGGCTGGGAGGATAAAGAAGAAGATGACCTTTATAAACGGGCAGTAGAAATTGTGGTTCGACACCGACAGGGTTCGGTCTCACTTTTACAGAGGAGATTAGGCGTAGGGTATCAAAGAGCCGCACGCCTGATAGACCAGATGGAAAGCGATGGTATAGTCGGTCCTTATGATGGGAGCAAGGCCAGGGAGGTTTTGGTTGATCGTAGTTATTTAGAAAAAGAAGAAGCTTCTTTTGAGGAAAATAAAGATGAGAAGAGGGACGAAAACAATAATTTTTAGTTTATTACTTTCCCTTTTTTTTGTAAGCCTAAGCTCGGGAATTACGTCAGAGGAGTTAGCTCTAAAGATAGAGGGGAGATACGATTCATTAAAAACTCTTTCTGTCAGTTTCCAGGAGTTAATTAAGTCCCAGGACTTCACTACACTGCGTAAATTCAAGGGAAAGATGTATTTGAAAAATCCAAATAAGTTCAGGATTGAATTACCCTCTCAGGTTTTGGTTTCAGATGGAGAATTCATCTGGGTTTATTCTAAGGAGAATAAACAGGTTACTAAAAACCGGGTTGATAAATCCAAAGATCTTTTTCGACCAAACGATTATCTTTTCAACTTCAGAAAGAATTACAATTATGAGCTTAAAGGGGAGGAAAATATAAGCAAGAAAAGCTGTTATAAGATGGTTTATACTTCAAAGACCGAGGAGGAGTTTTTCAAAAAGATTACAGTTTTCTTTGAAAGAGAATCCCTCTTAGCCCAGAAGATAGAATATCTGGATCAAAATGATAATTATACGACTTTGAGCTTCAGTGTAGTTAAACCAGATGAGGTTATCAGTGATTCCAAGTTCGTCTTTAATCCACTACCAGGAGTAGAACTGGTGGATCTTACTGAAATAGGAAAATAAAAAATTATATTGCAGACGTAGTATAAGAAATGTCATTCTGAGCCCGTAGGGCGAAGAATCTCCAAAAGTGGGGTCAGAATGACAATTTGAGTGAGTGGTAACAAATGAAAGTAAAAGTAAATGTAGTAAAGTTAGGCTGTCCTAAAAACGATTTAGATGCGGAAGTAATTCAAGCTCAACTTCAAGCTTCCGGGTTTGAATTGACTGAAGAGAAAGAACAAGCAGAAATATTTGTCATCAATACCTGCGGATTTATCGAACAAGCTAAAAAGGAATCCATTAAAGCTATTTTAGAGCTTTCTCGTTTTAAAAATGGTAGCAATGGAAAGAAAATCGTGGTTACCGGATGTTTAGCTCAAAGATATAATTCTGAATTATGGAAATCTATGCCAGAGATTGATGGGATTTTAGGACTGAATGAAATAGATAATATCTCTAAACTATGCTCAGAGGTGATAACGGGGAATAGAGTTTCTTTTATTTCACCTTTGCCCAGAGAATATGAAGAAAGAGTTGAAAGAAGAGCCCCTCAAGCTTTACCTTATGCTTATTTGAGAATTGCGGATGGGTGTGATAATTGCTGTGCTTATTGCTCAATTCCTCAAATCAGGGGAAGATACAGAAGCAGGAAGATCGAAAATATCTTAGTGGAAGCAAAATCTTTGGCTGAAAATGGGGTTAAGGAGATTAATTTGGTGGCGCAGGACACTACTCTTTATGGACAGGATATCTACGGAGAAAAAAGACTTCCTGAATTACTTTCTTCACTATCTGAAATAAAAGGGTTTAAATGGATAAGGTTACTTTATACGCATCCTGCTCATTACACTGAAAAGCTAATAGAAGAAATCGCCCAGAATGGTAAAATCTGCAAATATTTAGACCTTCCTTTACAGCATATCTCGGATAAGCTCCTTTTTTTGATGGGTAGAAAAATTGAACGTAAAGGGATTGAACGATTACTCCATACTTTGAGAACCGAGATACCAGATTTGGTCTTGAGGACTACTTTTATAGTTGGTTTCCCTGGTGAAAGTGAGGTAGAGTTTGAGGAGCTTTTAAACTTTACGGAGAAGGAAAGGTTTGATAGATTAGGGGCTTTCACCTACTCTAAAGAAGAAGGAACTGAAGCCTTCAATCTGGAAGAGCACCTTTCTTTCAAGCAAAAAGAAAAAAGATTAGATAAACTTATGAGCCTTCAGCAGAAGATTGCTTTTGAGAAAAATAAAGAAAGAGTAGGGGGGAAAGTTAAGGTTCTGATTGAGTCCAAAACTGATGGTTCTCACGGAAAAAACGGGTACTATGTCGCCCGCAGTCAGAAAGAAGCACCAGAGATTGATGGGGTGATTCTGGTTAAAGGAAGAAATTTGAAGATTGGGGATTTATTAGAAGTTAAGATAACCGGGTGGAAGGATTATGATTTGATAGGAGAGGTTTTGTAATTTGTAGGGACAGAACATCGTTCTGTCCAATAAATTCCGGATTAAAGGGTTGGAATTGTGAACTCTGCAAAAGAATTACAGAAACAGCATGAAAAAAGTGTTTGTGATATTCTATTTAGATCATTGAATTTGAACGCTGAATTCGAAAGATATGGCAACGATATAAATGAACCAGACTGTATTTACAAATTAGATCAACAGTTATTAGGAATTGAGGTGGCTACTGCTTACCCTAAAGATGAATATGCAAGGCGAAGATGGACACTTACAAGAGGTGAAAGGGAGTTTCCCAAACAGGGGTACGAATGGTTATTTGATAAACCCATTTACCTTGATAAATTAATGAGTGAAAGAATTCAAAATGAGATAAATGATAAATGTAGCAAGGACTATTTTGGAGTTGATGAAATCAGATTGTGTATAGAAGAAGATAATCCATTAAGTGATGAGGATTCAGTTAAAAACTGTATACGATCTTTAAAAATTCCAGAGAAACATTGCTTTCGCTACATCTACCTATTGTATCTTGCACCAACAAGGGAAGGTGGAGATTATAAATCCTTCAAAATTTATTCTAAAGAATAATGAATGATTGACTCAATCCAAAAAGAAAGAAAATTAAATCGCTTAAAGGATTATGATTATTCTAAAAACGGATACTATTTTATTACCCTATGCACAAAAGATGGGATTGAATATTTCGGTAAAATTGAAAATGAGGAAATGATTTTGAATCAATTTGGTGAAACTGCAGAAAGGTGTTGGAAGGAAATTCCCAACCACTATGATAATGTTGAAATTGATGAATTTGTAATAATGCCTAACCATATTCATGGGATTATAATCATCAATGATGATAATGATATCAGGACAGAACACTGTTCTGTCCCTACAAATACAACAAATACTGAAAGAAGATATGGTTTATTGTCAAAAATCATAAAAACATTTAAAAATGTTGTAATCAAAGATATTCATGAAAAATTCTCTGATAATAAATTCCAGTGGCAGAGGTCTTTTTATGATCACGTTATTCGAAATGAGAAATCATTATATGAAATTCGGGAATATATCATTAATAATCCTTTAAAATGGGATTTGGAAAAGAATAATATTGAAAATATTCAATCGATTTTATGCTCAAACTCAAAGAGATAAAATGCAAAAACGCCCTGGTTAAGTCCAGGATTCAGGGAGTGGATTATTGTCTGAACCCTTATGGAGGGTGTGAGCATAATTGTGCCTATTGCTATGCTATTTTTATGAGGAGGTTTACAGATCACAGTGAAGAATGGGGTACCTTTGTAGATGTTAAGGTTAATTTTTTAGAGAGATTGGAAAAGGAGATTAAAAAAGCAAAATCTGGTGTGGTGATGTTAAGCTCGGTGACTGACCCTTATCAGCCCTTAGAGGAAAAATATAAACTAACTCGCGGTGCATTGGAGATCTTAGCTAAATCTGATTTCTCAGTGCAGATTCAAACAAAATCGGATTTGGTCTTAAGAGATATAGATGTATTGAAAAACATAAAGAATTGTGAGGTGGGTTTCACCATTACTTGTTTAGACCCTAAAGTCCAGAAAAGATTTGAGCCGGTGGCTTCTTCGGTGGAGAAAAGATTTGAAGCTTTAAAAAAGCTAAAAGAAGAAAATATAGATACATTTATCTTCTTCGGTCCGGTTCTTCCTTATTTCTCGGATAAAGATGAGAGTTTGAATTTATTTTTCCAGAAGGCTACTGAGGCAAAGGTTAAATATATCTATGTTGACAAGATGAACTATACCCCTTCAATCTGGGAGAGGTTAAGAAAATTTTTGAGCCTAAATTTTCCAGAACTTTTATCTTGTTATCAGAGTACTTATAATAATAACGGGACCTATGCTGAAAAACTAAGAGCAAAGGTCAATAAACATTTTAATAATTCCTCCTTTGAGTTGAATATAGTGTTTTAATCAGGAGGTAGCTTATGGTCTTAGGCATAAAAATCATTAGAAAAGCTGGATTGACTATATCCAAGTCGGTTACTTTTATCTTAATTTTCATCTGGGTAATTCAAACTGCAGGACTGGTTTATCTTTTGTATGAAAGAGGGGAAAAGGATAAACTCCTGCATCAACAGGAGCAGAAGATCAAGGAGCTGGAGGAAAAGCTTAAGATTTTGAAAATAATTGAGGACTTTCAGGTTGGGTTTAAGAAAGATGAGGTGCAGGAGCTTACTCAGGTGATTTATGCTGAAAGTAAAAAATATAGTTATGATCCTCTTTTGATCCTGGCTTTAATAATGACGGAAAGCTCTTTCAGAAAAGGGGAGGAATCGATGTTAGGGGCTCAAGGGCTGATGCAAGTCAAGCCCTCAGTGGCTCAGGACTTAGCCAAGAGAAGAGGGCTGGAGTGGAAAGGTGATCTATCTTTATTTGAAGAGACTTTCAATATTCAGTTAGGTGCATTACATCTTTTTGAGCTTATTTTAAAATTCAGGGATGTGAAAAAAGCACTGATTGCTTATAATGTAGGCGAGGATGCCCTCAGGTTAAAAATGAAATCCGGAGAGAAGCTCCCCACCTTTTTTTTAGCCAGAGTTCTTAAAAAATATAAGGAGCTCAAAAGTAAATATGATTGAATTTATATTAAAATTCAAAAAGATAGCTTTCAATCTTTTGCTGTTGAGTTCCATCCTATCTTCCTCTGCAATTTTAGCCCAGGAAAAGGTTATCCCTTTAACCAACGAGAATTTCTTGAGGAAGACCATAAATGATGTTTTGCGGGATTGCTTAACGGAAGCTCCATTTGATTCTCAGTTGGTTTGGATAGAAGAGGAAGAGGGAAATCCTTCTGCCTGGATCATAAAGGAAGAGGTAGTCTCTTTTCTACAAAAAAGAGGACCAGTGGGAATTATAAAAAAAGAAGAAATAGGAAAATCTTTCTTAACTTTGAGTTTCAGGATCATCAAATTGAATTTAGAATATCCGGAGATAAAAAGGAAAAACCTTTTTGGGAGAAGCTGGGTAAGAAGAGAAGCACAGGTAGCACTATCCTTTAACTTAAGCGATTCTGAAGGGAAAGTTCTGTGGAGTAAAAGAGGGGAAAAGGGAAGCTCGGACCTTTTAAAAATAGAAGAGATTTATTCTTTGAACAACAAACAGTATTCGTTTTTAAGTCCTGAGATTCCAGAAGGTAGCTGGGGAAGGTTGGTTGAGCCAGCAGTGGTTACCGTAGTGGTAGGTGCATTAATTTATCTTTTTTTTGCTAATCGCTAACAAAGGGAGAAAGATGATAAGAAGATGGTATTTATTCGGGCTTTTGCTTTTAGTT
This sequence comes from uncultured Ignavibacteria bacterium, assembly GCA_964570765.1. Lineage (GTDB taxonomy): Bacteria > Zixibacteria > MSB-5A5 > MSB-5A5 > RBG-16-43-9 > CAZMZF01. The sequence goes on along the minus strand of CAZMZF010000003.1, from coordinate 15,143 downwards.
TTGGGCTGTGCTGGTCATAAAGTAGGCCTGATATTGGGTGCTGAAGAACAGTTTAATTTAGCCAAAAGGGAATATGAGAAAAAAAATTATTCTGAAGCGGTCTTAGAGTTTCAGAAGTTAATTTTTAACCATCCAGGTGCCGCCTTTATTGACTCAGCCCAATTCCTTTTAGGAATGTGTTATTTCAAAGAGAAAGACTATCCAGCCTCAGTGGGAGAGTTCAAGAAATTACTTACCTCTTTCTCCTCAAGCCCTCTGGCAGATGATGCCTCTTTTATGATAGCCTTTGCCCATTACAAGGATTCACCTAAGGCTGAGCTGGATCAAAAAAATACCCTGCAAGCCATTGTAGAATTAGAAAGCTTTTTAGATGAATATCCGGCAAGCGAGTATTTCCCAGAGGCACAAAAGCTTTCATTGGAAGCTCGGTCTAAGATGGCTCAGAAGTTCTATAAGAGCGGACGTATTTATTTTAAGATGAAACATTATGAAGCAACTTTACTATATCTGCAGGAAGTTTTAGACCAATATCCTGATACTAAGTTTTCTTCCTCAGCCAATTTCCTTATAGCTGAGACCTACTGGCAGCAGAAAAAATATGATCTGGCTGAGCTGGGATACCGTAAATTTTTAGAGACGTATCCCGGGGATAAATTAGTAAGTAAAGTAAAAAACAGGTTAAAAAAGTTAGATGAGAATAAAATCCAGGCACGGAAATAGCAAAAATTTAATTAAGATGCCAAAAGATAAAAAAGATAGATTAGGAATTTTAGGAGGTACCTTTGATCCTATTCACTTAGGTCATCTGATTTTAGCGGAGCAGTTGAAAGAGTGGCTTAATTTAAAAAAGGTGATCTTTATCCCTTCTAATCCTCCCCATAAGGAGAACTCTTTGCTCTCTTCAGCTAAAGACCGCCTGATGATGGCCAAAATCGCCATCAAAGATAATCCTGATTTCATCCTTTCTGATCTGGAGCTAAAAAGGGAGGGAAAGTCTTATACCATCGATACTCTAAATGAATTTAAGAAGCTTTATCCGGGCTCAGAACTTTTCCTTCTTTTAGGCTCGGATGTTTTAGATGAGATTAAAAGCTGGAAAGAACCAGATAAGATTTTTGAAGAAGTAAAGGTGGTAATCGCCTTAAGGCCCGGGCTTAATAAAATAGATTCGCAGAGTAGATTTGTGAAAAAAAGTCTTTTGTTCCCGATACCTGGATTGAACATTTCCTCTACCCAGATAAGGGAGAAGGTCAAAGCCGGGAAATCGATCCGGTATTTGGTTCCACCTGGAATCGAGGAATTCATTCGGGCTAAAAATTTATATAGAAGCTGATGGAAGAAGAGTTCAAAAGATATAGCCGGCAAAGGGAAGAGGTCCTGAGAATTTTGAAAGGGACAAACATCCATCCAACTGCGGAATGGGTCTATTTTCAAGCCAAGAAAAAAATACCCAGGATGAGCTTAGGCACGGTCTATCGCAATTTAAACCAGCTACAGCGAAAGGGTAAAATAAAGAAGTACAACTTTGGCACTCCTTTTGAACATTTCGACGGTAACACCTCTACACACCAGCATTTCATCTGTAAAAAATGTGGGAAGATCTATGACCTTTTTATAGATCTGGGGGGGAGCCTCAAAGCTAAAGTAGAAAAAGGGAAAAAGTTTAAGGTTGAAGAGATTGAGGTGGAATTTCACGGGTTGTGCTTAGATTGCTTAAAATTTAAGCAATAATTTTTTTTCTTTCGTATATAATAATGGTTATTGTTATTATTTGTAGGCAATTTTTAGGTTTGAGGGGAAGGATGTCCAAATCCAAGAAGAAAGAGATCGAGCTGATCTCAGAGAAGCCTTGCTGGCATCCCTACAACCTTCAGAAATTGACCTTAGAACAGTTTATCAAGGTGGCAAATAAGATCCTGAAGGATGAATTTGAGATCCTGGATATACGGGAGGAGAAGAATACAGTAGAGGAATAGAGTCAACGGATTGGTTGCGTAGTGGGAAGCCCTGGTTCGAAAATAGAACCGGGACGTTTTTGTTTGTTACATACTTCAGGGACAGGATTTGCTCAGGAGGATTCCATCTTTTCAATTTTGTAATTTTAAAGATGCATATAGCTGGAGAGGAGCCTTGGTTTATGATTGATTTATGGGGGAGTTCGATTTTTACCTATTGACAAAATTTGGTTTTGATGTATTTTGAAATAAAAAGGGGATGATTTTTGTTCTTTGTTCTAAATTAAAAGGGATTTATCTACTAAAATATCACTGGAGATCTGAAGACCTCCGCTACATTTTCTAACAAAAGGAGTATTATGTTAAGGCAATGTTTCAGATTGGGATTGGGGGTTTTATTGGTTTTATTTCTGTTTAACTCAGGGTCAGCTAAAGAGCAGTATATGCAGGTAAGGCTTTATCTTTCTACTCAGGCTGAATACCTGCAAGCAAAAAAGCTGAATTTAGATATAGCTCAGATTAAGCTGGGTGAATATATAGATATAGTCACAAACTCTGAGGAGTTGAACAGATTACAGTTTCTTGGCTTTGAAACTGAAATAATTCATCCAGATTTAGAAGAATTTTATCAGAGCAGATTTGATAAAACATTATCTATGGGAGGGTATCATACTTATGATGAGACAAATTCAGCATTAGATTCTATTCATAACGAACATCCTTCCATCACTACAGCTAAAATAAATATTGGAACTACTATCGAGGGCCGGACCATCTGGGCAATGAAGATCTCGGATAATCCAGATGTAGACGAAGAAGAGCCGGAGGCATTTTACAGTGGTTTGATCCATGCGAGGGAACCTATTACCATTGAGCTTTTGCTCTACTTTATGAGATACCTGACCAATAATTACGGAACTGATCCCGAGGCAACAGACATTGTAGATAACCGTGAGCTCTGGTTTGTTCCCATAATCAATCCAGACGGGTATGTTCGCAATCAAACTGCAAATCCAGGTGGCGGAGGGATGTGGAGGAAGAACAGAAGGAATAACGGGGATGGAACTTACGGGATTGATTTGAACCGCAATTTCGGTTATATGTGGGGGTATGATAATGAGGGCTCTTCACCTTATACCAGCTCTGAGACTTATAGAGGATCAGGACCTTTTTCTGAGCCAGAAACCCAGGCATTAAGGGATTTTATAAACGCCCACGACTTCATAACTGCACTTAATTATCATTCCTATAATAATCTCTTGATCTACCCCTGGGGATATGAAACTGAATATCCTGAGGATTACTGGAATTTTAAAGAGGTCGGGGATAGTATGAGTGCTTATAATGGATATACCTCTGCTCCGGGTTGGGTAACTTTATATCTTACCAATGGGGATATCGATGACTGGGATTATGGTGATTGGTCAGGTAAGAATAAGATAATCTCGTTCACTCCTGAGGTTGGTGGGGATGATGATGGTTTCTGGCCTCCTTCTGAGAGGATTTTGCCTTTATGTCAGGAGAATTTGGGACCGAATATATATATAGCCAAAAAGGCAGGTGAGCTTTATAATCATCCCTATCGTTTTTTTGAGACCCAGCCTAATTTCATTGATACCTTTTTAGTTACAGGGGATAGCCTGGTTTTAAATCTGAGGGTTACTGGACATCAAACCTCAGGGAATTTGAGCTGGACAATATCGGATCCGGATAGTTTTGAGATTTTAGCTATGCTCAGTTACTCGAAAAATCAGCCTGCGGGTAAGTTAGATAAAGAGGCGAGTAATTGGTATAACTTACAATCAATCTCAAATGTTTATCCCGTGGTTAACTGGTTAAGGGTAGAGCCAAAAAGTGGAGTAGTTTCACCGGGTGGGTATTTTGACCATCAGGTGGTTTTAGATGTTACTTTGCTTCCCAGCCAGTGTGTGGGTACGTCGGTTAATGGAGCAATTGTTTTCTACGTGAACAATGGAATAGCTACCGATAGTATAATTGTTCCGGTTACCTTAATGAACGGTCCTACTAAACAGGTGAACTCAATTTACACCGGTAGGATAAGAAGTGATATCACTAATGTAACTAACATCTATGGCTATGGACGAGAAGAGGGTTGTGGCTGGAGATATTTAGACGAGTGGGACGATTGCCTATTTGATGGATCTTTATTCTTAGCTTACCTGAAAAACCCCTCAGATACAATCGTCTACCGTGATATATACCAAACTCATTCCTTTGGAGCCTCTTCGACCCTGAATATCGATACCTCAAACCCACACTGGCAGAAAGGTGATTTCAGCTCGGCTGATCTGGGATGTAACCTCAAGATAAAAGCTGAGGTCTTAGCACCCTCTCATCCAGATTCCTCTGAGCTGATGATTTATAAATATTTGGTTACTAACCTGACTCTAGATACGATTAAAAACCTATACTTGGGAATGGTTATAGACTGGGATGTTACGAACTGGATCGATAATTATGCAGGATATGATTCCTCTCTGAATCTGTTATGGCAGCAAGGCACAGCTAATCAGAGGTATGCAGGGATAGCCTATCTTTCCTATGATGCTTTGTATGGCGCTAAGGCGATAAGGAATGACTTACATATTTATCCCACCACTCATGATTTTATGACTGGTGAACTTTATCAGTTCACCTCAACTCCGGGTTATTTTATTGAAGGTTCCAACAAAGATTTGAACTCAATTCTCACCGCCAAAATGATAGATCTTAACCCAGGTGATTCAGTTAAACTTGATTTTGCATTGGTTTCCACCAGGACAAGTCTTGATTCCCTGAAGGTAAGTGTTCGTAAAGCCAGGGCTATGGTTGCCACATATATAACCGGGGATGCAAATGGGGATAAAATGGTAAATGTTATAGATGTGATTTATCTGATAAACTATCTTTTCAAAGGAGGTTCTGCTCCTGCGCCGCTTTCTACCGGGGATGTAAATTGTGATGTTAAAGTAACGGTCAGTGATGTGGTTTATTTGATCAATTATCTTTTCAAGGGTGGACCAAAACCAGCCTGTTAGAATACAGTTTGTCCGCCTGAGTCAGAATGACGCTTGGAGTTTGCTGCAGGGGCAGGTTTTAAACCTGCCCCTGCCTATTTTTTTGAAGAAATATATTGCTTTTTCTATAATTCGTAATATATTTATATTAGATAAGAGGGGGAGGTAAAAACATTTTTAAATAATAAATGGAGGCTTTATGTTCAAGAAAGTAATGTTTATTGGGATTGGTCTATTTTTTGTTCTTTCTGGTTGTCTTTTTTCCCAGACAGTAGTCAAGGATGATTTCAAGGTGAATGATGATTATGATATCGGTGGCTCCAATCAAAGTTACCCGGCTATAGCAATTGATAATGCAGGGAATTTTGTAGTGGTATGGCTGGATGAAAGGAATGAGGGCATTGATATTTATGGACAAAGGTTTGACCATTGGGGAAATCCTTTAGGAGAGAATTTTAAAGTAAATGATTCTCAGGTGACAGGTAAATATATCGGGTATAACCTTTCAGTGGCTATGGATGCAGATGGGGATTTTGTGGTGGTCTGGCAGGATAATAGGAATAACAATTCAGATATTTATGCACAGAGATATGATTCCAATGGTTTAGCAATTGGCAATAATTTTAAGGTAAATGATGATTTGTCTGGTGCCAACCAGTTTGAACCTGCTGTAGCCATGAATCCTTCAGGCGAATTCGTCGTGGTCTGGGGAGATTATCGAGAAAGTAAATACTCTCTTTATGGACAAAGGTATTCCTCTTCAGGTGAGGTATCTGGTAGCAATTTTAAAATTATCTCCACCGAACCGTCACGTATTGGAGTGCCTGGAAGGTCTCAAATCGCTTTGGCTGTGAATCCAAAGGGCGAATTTGTAGTAACATGGGTTACATCATTATCTAAGTCTAAAATAGATATTCATGCAATCCAAGTTAATGCGGTAAATGAGATTTCTGGTTCTGAGTTGAAAATTAACGAGAGCGACAGTTTAGCTTTTGCGTTTAATCCAGATGTCGCAATGGATGCCCCCGGTAATTTTGTAATAACCTGGCAAGAAAGAAAAGATGGTTCTGAGGATATCTATGCCCAGAGGTACAATTTCAAGGGAGAAGCTTTAGATACAAATTTTAGAGTAAATGAGGTAACCGGGCGATTTTTCAAGGGTTTCCCAAAAGTAGCTATGAATCTTTCAAAGAAATTCGTAATCGGCTGGTTAGATTCGAGAGCTGGCGGAACAAGTATTTACCTTCAATATTATTATAAATGTGGAGAGCCAGAAGGCAATAATGTAAAAATAACTAAAACAGAAGATTATTATCCTTTAAACTTAAGTATCGCTAAAACCCCTTCAGGCTGCATAGCTTCAAGCTGGGAGGGATATGAATGTTCATATAATAGAGATGTTTATTTAGTGATCTCAGATCAAAAAGGAGAAATAGTAAACGAAGTATTTAAAGTGAACGATGATTCAGGTAGCTCTTCGCAAGGGAATCCAGCCATAGCTGCCAGTCCTTCTGGTAGATTTGCAATTTCCTGGGATGATAGAAGATTGTGCGAAACGGATATTTTCTTCCAGATATTTAACTCTTCAGGAGAGTTCCTAGGATCTAATTTGAAAGTGAATCAGGAAAGTTATGAGACAAGATTTACGGTATATTCCTCAAATTCCATGGATAGTTCAGGTAACTCTGTTATCGCTTTCTCTGGTTATTATGGGATATTCTTCCAAAGATATGACTCTAATGGTCAAAAGTCAGGAGAGAACACTCGAGTAAATGAGAATTTTCCAGTATACTGGGAACCCACGCCAGATGTTTCCATGAATCCTAAGGGAGATTTTGTAGTTGTTTGGGATCAAAAGATTGATTCTTTACCACGACTCATCTTTGCCCAGCTTTTTGATTTCCAAGGAAATAAAGTGAATTCTAACTTTATAGTTAACAGTCTTATAGATACTACTCAATATAGCCATCACCCAAAAGTAGCAACAGCTCCCAGTGGTAATCTTGTAGTGGTGTGGCAAAGTTCTCATCAAATCGATTATGAAGCAGAGATCTGGGGGCAGTTATATAACCCTTCAGGAGAAAAAATAGGTGAAAACTTCAGGATAAGTGATAGCAGTGTAAGTATATGGAATTCCTACCCGGATGCAGGAATGGACAAAGACGGTAATTTCGTGGTCGCCTGGTCTATTGGACGGAATATACTGATTCAGAGGTTTAAAGCAGACGGTTCAAAAATTGGAGAGGTGATTGAAGCAATTGGTCACGTTAAAACAAAAACTGATAAAATCTCTTTAGCTGTGAAATCCTCAGGAGAGTTTATTGTAGCTTGGAGTGATTTTCGAAATGTGAACTGGGATATCTATGCACAGAGATTTGATGCAGAAGGTAATCCCTTAGGTGGAAACTTCAGAGTCAATAATGATCAGGGAGATAACATTCAACAATCACCAGTTGTAGCAACGGACGATAAGAATTACTACTTTGCCTGGGTGGATAATAGAAACTCAGGTTCTGGTTTTGATATTTTCAGTAAGATTATCACGTTTGATCCAACATTTGTGTCTGGAGAGGAGTTAACAAATGAACCTGAATATATATTACTTCAGAACTATCCAAATCCGTTTAACCCCGCAACCACCATACCCTTCTGTTTAAAGGCTCAAGGATCAACGTTCAAGGGGCCCATCCACACCACCTTGACCATCTATAATCTACTGGGACAGAAGGTGAAGACTTTGGTGGATGAGGACAAATTACCGGGTAGTTATCAGGTTATATGGGATGGGAAAAATGAAGAAGCTAATGATGTCAGTAGCGGAATTTATTTCTATGTTATTAAAACAAAAGACGTTACACAAACAAAGAAGATGACGCTGGTCAGGTAAACGTTATTTTTAATAATGAAGAAGATTAGTTAAGTCTTATTTATACTGACTTTTTATGGTTGAAAATAAATTTATAAAATTTAGAATATAAAAAAATTATCTTGACAAAGTAAGTTATTACCCTTATAATAAAAACACCATGCCTGTCTTGTTGGAGGGGGCAAGCAAGGTCCGGGTATGGATTTTTTATGTCCAATGAAACCCAAGAGATAACTTAATAATATACCGGGCAATGCCCAGGAGGTGAATCTATGGTCTTCCTTTAAGAGTCAAAGATAGACAGAGAGGATTTTTGTCTTTGTGAAAATTTACAGGGTTTTCAGGAAGAATTTTTTCATAGAGGAGGTGATACTGGAGTAACAGGGTTTTTTTCTGCTTTAATCAATTCGTTAGATACCTAATAAATTATAAGCAAGGGGAACTGAAATGAACTATAAAAAATTTTGTATCATTTTTCTTTGTTGCTTTTTAGTCATTATTTTTATCGCTATTAATACTTATGCGCTGAGCGGAAAAGATAGAGAACAAGCATTACCGCGTAAAATAGAACTTACTCCAGCGAAGTCATTAGTTAATTCCGAGAGAGAGATAAAATATCCCAGTCCGGTAGAGCTATCCGACTGGCTTAAAGATTCAAAAACATTCCCGATTGCCCCTTTTGATCCTCTGAACGTCCAGAAATTAAGCCGGGATAACTTTAAACCTCCAGCCAATAGAACCACAACTTCTGCTCCGGAAGCCCTGGTTACCTCTATCGACTATATTGCAGCACTTTCGAATGGAGCTAAACGTCTGGTTAGATTACAGGCTGATATAACTGAGGATAATGCTGGAAATAATGACCCGGATGCTGACCTGGAGGATGGTGGTTGGGATTGGCAGATCGACTCAACTATCACTGCTCATAGTAACTCCGCCAGCCCCACCAATACCTATGGGGCAACTGCAGGAGGTGTTTTAGGTGCCTATATGGCACTGAGCGGCAAACCCTATCCTCCTGCACTCAGTACCTGGACAGCTTTAGAAGATGTATATACTGGAACGTTAGCAGACCCCACAATAGATAGTGGTGGTGACTTTCCATTCCTGGTCAAGCTGTCAGAAAAAACCGGTGACAGCAAATATGCCAATTTAGCTAAGTCAAGATATGATGCTAAAAAGACTTACTACGGGTCAGCCAAAGCCTGGGCTGATACGATTGTAAATGCACGAGGGATTAATGGTGATGGTGTCATTCCCTGGGATATCAACTTACTAACAGTGGGAGCATCAAAGTTGAATGATTATTTCCCGGGACAGGGTTATGATGCGGATGCAGATACCTTTGCACAGGTCATCTATGAAGACATCTATAATAATAACCCTGGATATTTTGATGAAACCAACAGGAGTGAGTGGTGGTGGACTATGGGTATTGCAGGAGCTTTAGAGGCTTTTACAGTTTCAGGAACCCACCCCACTGAAAGAGATCAGCTTGCTACCACCCTTTTGAGCTATCAAAATGATGGCGTTTCCAAAACGCCCAAAGGTGCCTGGGACTGGAGTGATGATTATACCGGAGGAGACTATCAGACCACTGCCTATGCCATAATGGCTCTGATGGCTTATGGAGGAACTCAAGCTAAATCTGCTTGTATAGATGGAATCAACTGGCTGGTGAGCGAACAGAGAGCCAATGGTAATTGGTACTGGGATGGCTGGTATGAGTTTCCTGAGGAGGAGGGTGAAGTTCTCTGGGCTATCTCTTTACTGGTTCCGGCTGAGGTCTGGGTAGATGATAATTACAATTCTTCCACTCCGGGCTGGGAATATGACCATTTCGATAAAATTCAGGATGGGATTGCTGCGGTGGCTTATGGTGGCAAGGTGAATGTAGCGTCAGGAACATACAATGTAGTTCAGATCAGAATTGGTAAGGCAGTGAGTTTATTAGGAGCAGGATCTGCGACTACTATCATAGACGGTGGTAAAAGTGACTTAAACACGTATGGTGATGGCACGGTACTCATTACATCTTCAGCCACCGGAACAATAATAATAGATGGTTTCACCTTACAGAATCCAGGATATACTGGAACTGTTCCAGATGACTGGGTCTTGACAATGGTGGATTACATCAACACAGCCACGTTAACTGTTCAGAACTGCCATTTCGTTGGTTACGGTCCTTCAGACCCGGACCACTGGGATTATGCGTTTTACGTAGTAAAAAATAACGGTGGGACAGTCACTGTCCAGAGCAACGAATTTGAACAGATGTGGGCGGCTGTGCTCATCGAACTTCCCGAAGGTCCAGTTAAAATACTTAATAATAACATCCATCACCTGCAATCGCAAATCTATCCACCGGAACCACCCCCGATTGGACCCGTCTATTCAGCTTATGGAGTATTTGCTACTACTTATGGTGGATTGGATGTACCTCATCTTCAGCAGGTGAATGGTAATACCTTCTCCGATTACGCTGGCAGGTGTATTCACTTTGTTGGCGGATACCCGGATGTGCCAGAGGTTAACAAGTTCACCAATGTGGAGATCAAAGACAATACGATTAAAGCGATTGGAACCGGTCCTGAGAATCAGCATGCGGGGATTATACTTGCTAATGCTGGCACTACTCCGGCTGAGGCAGCTCAGGGTGGAGTTGATAACGCTATCATCAGCGGTAACAAGGTTAAAGGCTCAGGCGGAACAGATAGTTACGGCCTCCGTCTTCGTGGACCAAATAACAATGCTAATATTCAGGATAATGACATCATAGGTGTTAATAAAGGGATTGAAGTTGCGGTATGGTATACTGGAGCGGGAGCTTCTACAGGTCTGGACATTTTTAACAATATATTAATGTGCAATACCACTAATGCAACAGATAATGGCTCAAGTAATACCTGGGACAATGGAGTTGACAAGGGTAACTTCTGGGATGATTGGGCTTACAATTCCGGATATCCAAATCAATATAATATTTCTGGAACTGCAGGTAGTATAGACCATTATCCACAAGCTCCAGCTATTGTCTGGGTGGATGATGACTGGGCTGGAACTCCTTGCGGTGATTCGGTTGGCGGTCATCTTTTCGGATACGATGCATTTGATAAAATTCAGGACGGCGTTACTAAGGTTGCCTCGGACGGCACTGTCAACGTTCTGGCTGGGACGTATGAGGAACAGGTGGAGGTTGTCAAGCCGCTCACCCTGCAGGGAGCCGGAGCTTCATCCACAACCATTAAATCTCCGGCTAATCTGGCAAAGTTTTTCGTAACAGGTACTAATAACAATTATCCCATCGTATACGTGCACGATGTCTCCGGTGTAACCATCAACGATTTCACTATAGATGGTGCGGGCAGGGGTAATGCCAATTACCGCTTCCTGGGAGTTGGGTACAGGAATGCAGGCGGAGGGGTAAACCGCTGCACGATTAAGGATATCCGCAATAACCCGATCGACGGGGCACAGCACGGACTCGGTATATATGCGCTGACTGATAACGGCACTGCCAGAACTCTGAAAGTAACTGACAACGTTGTTTACGGATTTCAGAAAAATGGAATGGCACTCTTAGGCGCAAATCTAATGGTCTTAGCGAAAGGGAATAACGTGACTGGTGCTGGGCCGGTCAACTTTATTGCGCAGAATGGGATTCAACTGGGTACAAACGCCACCGGGATTGTGGATAGCAACATAGTGAGCGGATTCGCTTACACGCCTTTTACCTGGTCTTCAACCGGTATTTTGATCCTGGGTGCCTCCAGCACTGTTTCTGTGACCCGCAATAACGTCCTGGAATCGATGGTCGGCATATGGTACATCAATTCTCAGGGAGCAGTCTCAAGTAACTCGGTTTCCAATACACTGGCTGGGATGGGTTCAACCCCATTCTGGTGGGGGATTTTGGCTGATCCGGGAAAAGGAAACAGTAAACAACCACCAGTAGCAGGTTACGATATGGAACTCAGCTCTATAAAAACTAAAACCGCGCTCAAGACAGTAACATCTTTAACCACTACGGTTAATCGAAATGAGATGAACGGCGGAGGGAACGGAACCGGAATTGAGGCTGATGCTTTAGGCACTGAGACCCTGAACTTTTCAGCAAACGAGAACAGCACAGCAAATTGGACTGCAGGATTTGTGCTTTACAAAGACTCTGGCGCGACTCTAAATGGAGTTGTCTTGGGTAACAGTATTGTCGGGAACGCATACGGGCTTGTCAATCAAACTGGAGTTGTTCAAGATGCCTCAGCTAACTGGTGGGGAAGTGCAGGTGGGCCAAAAGTTGCTTCAAATGCAGGCGGATCCGGTGATTCAGTTTCTGCGGATATCGATTATACTCCATGGCTCGATAGTGGTGTTGATATGCAACTTGGGACACTAGGGTTCCAGGGTGATTTCTCTGTGTTAAATGTTTTTGCTGGAAGTCCTCAGGTCGGATCAACCGGCCGAATTCAAGAAGGGATTAATCTTGTCTCTGGGAGCACAGTAAAAGCTCTGGCAGGGATTTATAATGAAAATATTGTGATTAACAAATCATTGTCTCTGCTGGGGGTCGGACAGTCTTTAGTTACAGTCTATCCCGCTTTCTCTGATATCGGTCAACCTAATCCTCAGGATCCTCCAAGCTTCAGAGGCTCGCAGATGTGCGTAGTTCAAGCCTCAAATGTAACTATCGATGGGTTTACATTTGATGGAGATAGCCCCACTTTGACTCCTTTAGAAACCTTAGACGCTCGAAATGGGATTATCACTAATTATTATACTGGTGACTGGAGTAATCTGAAGGTGCAGAACTGTACGGTGAAAAATATCTATCTCAGAGGTATCTATGCCTCAGCTCAGACACCTAATAATCTGACCGGAGTAGACTTTAATCATAACACCGTTTCCAATGTGAAAGGTTGGTCCATGCAGTCTGCTGGTATAATGCTCTGGGGTTCTTCTGGAAATGTAAAGCATAATGATGTCTCTGATGCCTCCCTGGGTATTTTCTATCACTGGTATTCTGATGGGAATATAGATTCTAACACAGTTACTTCATCAGAGGTCTGCCTGGGTACGAATAGTAACGATGCGGTCACCTCCATTTCTTATAATACTGTTACTAATTCAGCCCAGGGTATCCAGACTGTCTATATCTTAGCTCCAGTAAATGTTGCTTTCAATAATGTTACTGCTTGCACCAGTGGGGTAGTTCTATATGGCGGAGGATCTGCCCAGAACAATGTGTGGGATAATAACATAGTTGGATTAGGTTATTACAGCACTTACGGTTTCTGGGGTTCTACTGATCCTTATGGAGCTCTCTCTGCTAATCTGAAGAGAAATACAATCAAGGATAATTTCTACGGGATCGTTCTGAATGAAGCCCATGGTAATAACGCAGATGTTCTTTCAGTTTTAATTGGAGGAGCTTCAGCAGATCACAATTTCATTTATGATAATATCAACTATGAATTACTATTAGAGTATTGCAATGACAGCCAGACCGCTACCTACAACTACTGGGGTAAATCTCTTTATACTCAAATCGAAGAAGAGATCTATCATAAGGTAGATCAGTCAGATTTAGGGCTGGTTACTTTTGACCCCGCCATCCTGCTTGGAGATGTCAATTTAGACGGCCAGGTCTCAGTATCAGATGTGGTTTATCTAATCAACTATCTTTTCAAAGGTGGACCTGCTCCTCAGATATTTATAGTAGCGGATGTTAATGGGGATGGAAAGGTGTCGGTGTCGGATGTAATCTATCTGATTAACTATTTGTTTAAAGGTGGTCCAGCTCCAATTGCCCTCTCCTCTGGGTCTTCAAGTCCAGTTATGGCAAAACCTCTGATTGAGAAACCAAAACATACCATGCCTTTACATCTACATTCTGTTGAGAAATAACCTCATTCTCCATACTAAAAAAAGCCCTCGCATCTGGCGGGGGCTTTTTTTTGTTTATAGATTTTTTTCATAATCTTTTTTAGCGAGCCTGAAATGATTGTACTAAAGATTTCTAATTTTTTTCAATCAGGGAGACAGGAAATTAGGAGTCTGGGTGGGTTTTGATGATAAAATAACTTTAGGTAAGCATGGAACCGGGGCAGAAGTAGCCCTACCGATCTGGACGGAATTTATGAAATTCGCTACTTCAAAAAAGGAAGCTTCGGGTTTTCAGAAACCTGAAGGGGTTTTCTTCAGAACTGTCTGTCTGAAAAGCGGGCTTTTAGCCACAAGCAGATGTCCAAATACCGCTACAGACTATTTTACAGAAAAATCGGAACCGAAAGAGTATTGTAACCTCCATCCCTTGAAAGACCTTCCCCCGGCTGAGGATAAGATAAGATTTCCTAAAACTGATTAATTGTAGATATATATAACAATAGGTCAATATTGACAAGCCATTGAAGTAAGGCATTATTTTTAGTATGTAAGGTCTATTGCTTATCTAAGAGCATTTACTACATATATTTCTAATTTTTAGTAGATAATATTACTAATTATTTATCTAACTACAAGTTAGCTAATCTCAGTCTTTAAGTCTGGTTTTTATTCAAATAGTAAGTATACTCAGTTCCTATCTTTTATAAAATACAACACTATGATAATATTACAGTTAGCTTAAATGAATAGCAATCCCTTGAATATGATAAGGAAAATTATTAAAGACTTATACCCTAATAACGATAATATAGTAACCTTAGAAAAATATAAAAAATATTTAAATAAATGCATTTTTTACTTGACAACTTTTTTATTGTATATTATACTTAATTCCGTAGAGGGAAAATGACTTTAATGGACTGGAGAAGGAAAGGGAGAGAATAAAATCTTCCTTCGGGCTTTGGTGGGTGTATCGAGTTTTTCTTCCCCCGATAAAATAAAAAAGTTTAGAGAAGAATAATCGTCCCCCGCTATTGGCGGGGGAGTGGTTGGTTTTTACCTCATATAAAGGTCACACCAATTTTGATCTCACAGAATTGGTAAAAGGGAGTTTTTGCACCCTTTTCACCAAAGTTAGCTGGAAACATCCCACTTTACAACCACGGATTCCAGCTAACTCTAATTGTTTTTTTAAAATTTTAGAGGTGAGAAGGGTGGAAAGAAGGAGGTGATTTAACGGATTTAAGGATGGTTAACCTGACTTTTTTTACAACTTAGAAGTTTACTAAGGAGGATTTCAAATGAAGAAAAGTATTTTAATAGTGTTATTAGTTCTTTTAGCCTTTACAATCTGGTCAGTCCTAGCTTTTGGCAAGGCGAAGAAAGAGGAAGTTTCTCCACAGCCTACCCAGATTCAGA
>CAZMZF010000002.1:0-178141 GCA_964570765.1 uncultured Ignavibacteria bacterium | reverse complement strand
TCTTCTTTTTCTTTTCCCAGATAGTGAACATATCTCCCATAATCTGGCAGGGATGATAAAGATCAGTTAATGCATTGATCACCGGGATCTCAGAAAATTTAGCTAATTCCTCCACTCCTGAATGTTCAAAGGTACGGATAACAATAAGATCTACCATCCTCGATAAAACCATAACCCCATCATAAAACCACTCCCTTTTCTCAGGATCATCTTTTCTGCCCAGTTTGAATTCATCCTTTGTAATATAAAGAGATTTTCCGCCTAACTGTTGAATTCCTACCTCAAAACTAATCCTGGTCCTTAAAGAGGGCTTATGAAAGATACAGGCAACTGTTTTATTTTTCAGAGGTTGAGATTTAATCTTCCCCTTTTTCATCTCCGCAGTTAATTTAAAAACCTCTTTTATCTCTTTTGCAGAAAAATCTGAAATCGCTAAAAAATCTTTTTTCATCCCTACGGGTCGTAAAGCTTTCATCGACTTAACTCCTTTATAATATAAACTGCATTTAATTTAAAGATGATTTTCTTTATGTCAAGAAAAATAAAAAAATTAGATCCACCCTCCTTTCTAAGTAGAGAGTTGGGGAGAGGATTTTTATGTAGCGGAAACCTTTAGGTTTCCATTAAAAAAATGGAAGGCCAAAAGTCTCAAGACCTTGATGGCCTTCCACCACAAAACCATAGCGTCGGGTTTTATACCCGACGAAATAACAGAATTTGTTCTGAAAATTTAATTCCTAACACTATAAAATTCAACTTGATTCTAAGAGATTGTTTATATTAATTAAAATAAAATTAACTTCAAAAATAATGAGGCGTTATGTTATTTACTAAACCAATCGAGGAAATCACATTTGAGGACATTGAGAACTTTTGTAAGGAAGGTTTGGAAGAGTCAAGTAGATTGGAATATAAAAGAGATTTCTCATCTAAGGACCCTAACTTTCAGATAGCAAAAGAAATTGCTGCTTTCGCTAACACTTATGGTGGTTTACTTTTAATAGGGATAGACGAATTAGATAGAAAACCTAAACTACCCCTTGAAGGAATAAAATATGAGGAAGGGTTGAATGAGAGAATAAATTCCATCGCTTTAAGCAATATTTATCCACCAGTTTTCCCGGAGGTTAAGGTCTGCCAATTCCAAGACCAAGAGAAAGCAGTAATAGTAATTAGAGTAAGTCAGAGCGATGAAACACCCCATTTATTAAACAAAAGAACCAAGATTTATCTAAAAGTAGATAGCCAAAGTGAGCCAATCGAACCACCTTGGGAACAGATTGAATGGTTAATAAACAAAAGACATAAAGCTATAGAAAATAAAGAGAGGCTAATAAATAGGGCGAGAGAAAGGTTTAAATTTCTCTGCCGAGGAAAATCAATAACTTCATTCAGAGAAATATTTGCAACACCTGTTTTTCCTTCAGCACATTTAGTAGAGTTTTCAAATTTAAAAACAGTTGCAAAAAACTCATATTTTTCACGTTTTAATTATTCATTTCCACCTTACTTAAGTCAACCTAAGACACAGCCTGAAAGTTTAGTATATACAGAAATGTTTCCTATTTCTGCGGAAGTTGACTATTTAGAAGTTAATCAATTCGGATTAATATACTACAAAAAGAATTTATGGGAGGAATTAGACACAGAATATAAAGATAAAATTTGCATATTCTCAGTTTTGGAAATGATTTTGGATTTTTTAAATTATGCAGTTTTATTCTATAAGAATATAAATTATTGGGGTATTCTACAAATAATTTTTAAATTAGAAGGGATTCTTGGTAAGAGCTTACTTAATAAATCAAATCCAAATTATTTTACCAATATAAGTAAACTATATGATAACGAGGTTACTATTGATAGAAATCTTTCAGTGGGAGAATTAATCGATAATCTCAATAACTATACAGCTGATATTCACAGAGAATTCCTTTTGAAATGTGGAGCAGACGAAAGTGCACAAAAAATGGATCAAATTTTAGACCAGATCAAATCATTGAGAAGTGGTCATTAGAACAATTTTGTGATAGAAATACAAGGACAGAACATTGTTCTGTCCCTACAGAAAACAAAAACGTCCGGGATAAAGCCGGACGATACATATTTATTTTCCTTTCCTCCCTTGAACCCTTAAACCCTTGAACTTTTGAACCGGGGAGTAGAGAAAGGGATGGGTTAAAGTATATACCTACTTAAATCCTTATCCTCCACTATTGCCTTCAAAGTATCTTCCACCATCTTCTTTGTTATTACAATATTTTTCAGCTTCATTTCCGGTATCTTGAACATTATATCCTCTAAAAGCGTAGTCATAACCGTGTGAAGTCTCCTGGCACCTATATTTTCAGTCCTTTCATTCACTAAATTTGCAATCTGAGCAATCTCTTCAATCGCCTCTTTATCAAATTCAATCTCTACCTCTTCAGTGGCTAAAAGGGCGATATATTGCTTGATCAAAGCATTTTTAGGCTCGGTTAAAATCCTCACAAAATCATTAGTGGTAAGGCTATCTAATTCAACCCGAATCGGAAACCTGCCCTGTAATTCAGGGATTAAATCTGCTGGCTTGGAGGCATGAAAAGCACCTGCGGCTATAAACAGAACATGGTCGGTTTTAACCATACCGTATTTAGTCATTACATTTGTCCCTTCTACAATTGGCAATAAATCTCTTTGCACTCCTTCACGCGACACATCCGGACCTGCGCCTTTAACTTTTTCTCCTACGATTTTGTCTAACTCATCTACAAAGATTATTCCAGAATTCTCCACCCTTTCTATGGCTGTGGAGATAACCTCCTCCATATCCACCAATTTACTCACCTGCTCCTGAGCTAAAATCTTCTGAGCTTCACCCACGCTCACTTTCCTCTTTTTGGTCTTCTTGGGGATCATCCCGGAGAACATCTCCTGAAAATTAAACCCTAACTCTTCAATTCCGGCCGGAGAGAAAATCTCCACTATGGGGAATCTATCTTCAGAAATTTCTATCTCTATAGATCTCTGGTCTAATTTACCTGATTTTAATTTTTCTCTCAATTTCTCCCTGGTCTTCTTTCTCTTTTCTTCTAAATTCTTAGTCGAAAGTAAGGGTTCCTCCTTCGCTGTGTTTTTTTTCTTGAATGGAAGGGGCAGGAGCAGATTTAAAATCCTTTCCTCAGCTAACTCAGCCGCTTTCTGACTCACCTCAAAAGATTTCTCCTTCTTCACCATATTCACCCCTAAATCCACCAGATCCCTGACCATCGACTCAACATCCCGTCCCACATAACCCACCTCGGTGAATTTAGATGCTTCAACTTTAATAAAAGGAGCACTGGCTAAATTAGCTAATCTTCTGGCTATTTCGGTCTTTCCTACTCCAGTTGGTCCGATCATTATGATATTGTTAGGCATTATCTCATCTTTTAGCTCACCTTTGACCTGCTGTCTTCTCCATCTGTTTCTTAAAGCGATAGCCACAGATTTTTTAGCATTATCCTGTCCGATTATATATTTATCTAACTCTTCCACAATCTCTTTGGGTGTAAATTCTTTCATCTTCTCCTCTCTCAAGTTATCCTTGTTTTCTGGAGTGTATCCGTCTAAGGCGGACAACTTTACATTTAATCAATTTTGTAAACCTATCCGAGAAGTGGATCCGTCCGTAGGAAAGGTTTACACTCCATCTCACTGCTGAAGCAAAAGTTAACTCTGCCCCTGTTCTTACGCAGGCCTGAAGCCTGCGGCTACCTTAATAATACTCTATCTTATCCTACAATTCCTCAATTGTTATTTTATCATTCGTGAAAACACAAATAGAGGAAGCGATCTCTAAAGATTTTTTAACAATCCCTTTGGCATCTAAATCCGAGAATTCCACTAAAGCGCGAGCAGCTGCCAGAGCATAAGGACCACCTGAGCCTATGGCAATGATTCCATCATCCGGCTCTATAACATCACCGTTTCCAGAGATAATTAAAGCATGCTCTTTGTCTATAACTGCTAAGAGAGCTTCTAATCTTCTTAAATATTTATCCATCCTCCATTCTTTAGCTAACTCCACCGCAGATCGATAAAGATTACCGTGAAATTCTTCTATCTTTGCCTCAAACCGATCAAACAAAGCAAAGGCATCTGCAGAAGCCCCGGCAAAACCAGCTAATATGGTATTATTATAAAGCCTTCTTAGCTTTCTGGCATTCTGTTTTATTATAGTATTCTCCAGGCTCACCTGCCCATCCCCACCAATAGCCACCTTTCCTTTATGCCTTATCCCTAAAATAGTCGTCCCGTAGAATTTTTTTGCAGATTCAATCATAAATCACCTTTATTTTTTATTTCAAGCTTTATATCCTGATCTCGGATGAGCTTTTTTATAGACCTTTTTCAGTCTATCCATAGATACGTGAGTATAAATCTGAGTAGTGGATAGACTCTCATGCCCTAACATCTCTTTAACTGCCAAAAGGTTTGCTCCTTCGTCTAAAAGATGAGTGGCAAAACTGTGCCTTAAAATATGAGGTCTGGTTTTCTGATCCTCAGTTACTTTAGCCCCATACTTCTTCACTATTCGAGCTATCCCTCTCCGACTGAGCCTCTTTCTATATTTATTTAAAAAAAGGAAATCAGTTTCTTTGTTTTTTAGACTGCTTACTTTATCTTTTGAGTCGAGATATTCAACCAAGGTCTTGGAAGCATTTTCCCCTAAGGGAACAATCCTTTCCTTGTTCCCTTTTCCTAAAACTCTTATTTCACCAGCTTGAAAATCGACATCCTCTCTTCTCAGGGAGCTTATCTCGGATAATCTAATTCCGGTGTTATATAGAAGCTCTATAATGGCTCTATCTCTCAATCCCGCTACTTTTTCTTCATATAGATGTGGCTCCAGGATATTTTTCATCTGATCCTGGCTCAAAATCAGGGGCAATCTTCTCTTTCTCTTCGGTCCTTTCAGGCTTAAGGCAGGATTTGACTTTATTTTTATTTTCTTGCGCAGGTAATTAAAAAAAGACCTTAAGGTAGAAAGCTTTCGTTCAATAGAGCTTGGATCAAAACTTTTCTGACTTAAATGAATCAAGAAATTTTTGATATTATTCCTGTGTATGAAATCCGGTATAATCTTTACCTTCAGTTCAGATTGAAGAAAATCCAAAAAGGAGTTAAGATCTTTTTTATAGGCGAGAACGGTATGTGGAGAGAAATTTTTCTCCGCGCGTAGATAAGTTAAATATTCATCCATATAATCTTTCAGTTCCTTCATAAAAAATCAAACCCTATCCTTTTACCTCTATCTTTTCCTCGGACTGGCTTTTTTCATATTTACACTGCAGGCATAAAAGATATTCACCCTTGGATTTGCTTCCTTTAAAGACCAGAAAATTCGCCCCGCATTGTGGACAGCTTTCCTTGACAGGTTTGTCCCAGGTGGCAAATTTGCAAGCCGGATAATTGGAACAGCCAAAAAAGATTTTACCCCTTTTGCTCTTTTTCTCCACAATAAATCCCCCACACCCTTCTTTTGGGCAGGTAATCCCTAAAGAATAGGGTTTGGTATTCCTACATTCAGGATATTTAGAGCAGGCTAAAAACTTACCATATCTTCCGTTTTTTATAACCATAGAAGAGCCACAGAGCTCACATTTCTCCTCAGTCAAATGATTTTTTTCATTGTTTAAGGGTTTAGCATTTTTGCATTTTGGATAAGAGGAACAGGCTAAAAATCTTCCATGCCTTCCCCACCTTATCATCATTGGACTTCCGCATCTATCGCAGGTCTCCTCGGTTTTTTCCTGGAGCGTGCTTTTGATCTCTTTTCTTTTCTTCTCCGCCTCCTCTAAGATAGACTTAAATGGGGTGTAAAAGTCCTTTAAAACCTCCACCCAGTTATCCTTACCCTCCTCAATCCGGTCCAACTCCTCCTCCATCTCTGCGGTGAAACCAACTTCAAATAGCTCAGGAAAATTCTCAACTAAAATCCGATTAACCGTCTTCCCCAACTCGGTTGGGAAAAGTTTCTTCTTCTCTTTTACCACATATCTTCTATCTTCAATCGTTCCTAAGATCTGGGCATAGGTTGAGGGCCTGCCGATCCCGTTAGCCTCTAATTCTTTTATAAGAGAAGCTTCGGAAAAGCGAGGCTTTGGCTCGGTGAAATGCTGTTGCGGTTCAAGTTTTAAAAGGTTTAACCTGTTACCTTTATTCAGAATCGGAAGTTTACCCCCCTTCTCCTCCTCCTCATTATCCTCTTTGATCACCTGATAAACTTTTAAGAAACCATCGAATATCAAATCCGCTGAAGTTGCTCTGAAGGTGTATCTATCGCTCTCGATCTCAACTGTGGTAGTATCATAAAGTGCTTCTCTCATCTGTGAGGCTAAGAAGCGATTGTAAATTAACTGGTAAAGTTTAAATTGATCTGCGCTAAAATATTTTTTTATCCCCTCAGGCGTATATTCTAAATAAGTAGGACGAATAGCTTCATGTGCTTCCTGAGCAGTTTTTCTGGATTTGTATTCTCTGGGTTTATCTGGAAGATAATCTGAGCCAAAATTTTCCTTTATAAAATCATAAGCTGCTTTCTTTGCCGAATCTGAGATCCTGACTGAATCTGTGCGCATATAGGTGATCAGACCAACTGGTCCTTCTTCACCTAATTCTACTCCCTCGTACAACTGCTGGGCTAAAAGCATAGTTTTCTTTGGCGAAAAATGTAGCCTCCTTGCAGAATCCTGCTCTAAGGTAGAAGTAATAAAAGGGGGATAAGGGAATCTTTTCCTTTTCTCGGTTTTAAATAAAGTAACTTCGAATCTTTTCTGTTCTAAGTCCCTGAGGATTTCCTCTGCCCGAGCTTGATTTTCTATCTTGAAATCTTCCCCATTTATTTTCATCAAATCAGCAGAGAAAACCTCTTTCTTTTCGGTCTCGAAAAACCCGGTGATGCTCCAGTATTCCTGAGGAACAAATTTTTCTATCTCCTCTTCCCTCTCGCAGATAATCCTCAAAGCCACTGATTGAACTCTCCCTGCAGACAACCCTCGATAAACCGTTTTCCATAAAAAGGGGCTGATCTTATACCCCACTAGGCGATCAAGAATTCTGCGAGCCTGTTGAGCATTCACCTTGTTCATATCGATTGAGCCAGCATTAGATATTCCCTTTAACACCGCCTCTCTGGTTATCTCATTAAAAGTTACCCTGAAAATATTAGGATTATTTCTCTTGATCTCCTCTGCTATATGCCAGGCTATGGCTTCACCTTCCCGATCCGGATCAGGAGCCAGATATACTTTTTTGGATTTCTTGGCTTCCTTTTTTAATCTCTCAATCACTTTTTTCTTGCCAGGGATAATCAAATATTCAGGCTTAAAATCCTCTTCGATTTTCACACCTAAATTTTTTATGGGAAGGTCCTTAACGTGCCCTAAGGAAGCTTCTAAATGGTATTCCTTACCTAAAAACTTTTTCAGGGTTTTGGTCTTGGCTGGCGATTCAACTATGACTAAATTTTTCTCCATATAATTTATTAACCTATCTTGGCTTTCGAATTTTAAACTCGGGATATTGAAATTCAATTTCCCCTTTGGATAGAGATTTTAGCGCTTCAACTGCAGGTATGAGCTTTTTCCCTTCTTTTTCTTCTTTTTCCCTTTCGCTTAAAAATAACTGGTTAATCTTTCGGGCTTGTTTTGCTGCAATAATAACTGCCGCAAATCTGTTTACCGGTAACTTATTCAAGTTATCTTTTGAAAGGTTTGTCATTTAATTCCTCCAGATTTCATTTTTCTACAGAAACGATCCGAGAACATCTTTCCTGCTCTATGTTCTTCTGCAACAATGATTTTTTCTATCAATTCAACCGTTTCTCTGAGAGTTCTATTAACCACAAGATAATCATATTTTTTACAAAATTCTATTTCCTTTATAGCAATCTCCAATCTTCTCTTTATTACATCCAGTCCATCAGTTCTTCGATTGACCAGCCTTTTTTTAAGTTTATAAAGAGAAGGTGGTAAAATGAATATCAATACGCTTTCTGGATATCTTCGTTTGATGGTCAATCCCCCTTGAACATCTAAGATCAATAATAATACTTTAATCTTACCATCGGCTTTTAGGATATTTTTTTTAGGAGTTCCGTAATAATCTCCAAAAACCTTAGCCCATTCCACAAACTCATCTCGATTTATCTTTCTCTGAAAATCTTTCTGGTCAACAAAATAATAATCAACCTCTTCCTTTTCCCCTTTTCTTTTTTCTCTGGTGGTAATTGAGATCGAGCGAGAATATTCAGGATGTCTTCTGAGTAACAGCTTTGCTATAACCGTTTTCCCTCCGCCAGAGGGAGATGATAAAACCACTAATAGAGGTTTGTTACTTTTTCTCATCACTTGTGATTTTCGACTTTTTTAAGTTTTCAACCAATCTTTAAACCAGTGTAGCAGATTCAAGGGTCAAAAATATTATATAATCGCTTACCATGATGGTTAATGATAGTTCATTCTATGTTCTGCACCTGCTCTCTGATTTTTTCGATCTCCTCTTTCAAGAAGATAACTAACTGAGAAATGGGCGCACTTAAGGCTTTAGAGCCTATGGTATTAGCCTCGCGATTCATTTCCTGCAAAAGAAATGTCAGCCTTTTCCCAACTGGAGCCTCTTCTTCCAATGCGCTCCGAAACTGCTGATTATGACTTTTAAACCTAATACATTCTTCGGTCACATCAGACCTCTCAGCTAATAAAGCCACTTCCTGAGCTAAGCGCTGTTCATCTAAATTCATTTCTCCTATAAGTTCCGATATCCTGCTCTGTAATCTCATTCTGTAGCTTTCCACATTCTGGCTGGCAAGTTTTTCAATCTTTTTCAGAGCCTTATCTAAGCTTTCCACTCTATTCCTAAGATCAGTGCTTAAGTTTAATCCCTCTGCACTTCTCATCGAGTTAAGCTCAGATAAGGCTTTCTCTGTGACTTCGGCGATCACTCCCCAGGCTTTCTCCAGATCGTATTCCTCTTTCTCCATCTTGATTAAATCTGGAAGATTAACAAAATCCTCAACCTTTAATTCTCCAGATAAGTTATATTTTTCCTTTAGCTGTTTGAAAATAATATAGTAAACCTCAGCCGCTTCCTCGTTTAATTTCACATAAGAAGATAAGGGTAGATTCTCTTCCCAGGTCAAACTATAGGTGATTTTACCCCTGGTTATTTTCCCTAATATTTTTTCCTTCAGTTTTGACTCTAAAGAGGAAAGGAACTTAGGTAGTCGAAACTGTATCTCGCAGAAGCGATTATTAACTGAGCTTATCTCCACCATCACCTTAAACTCAGGTCCAATCGCTTCTGCTTTCCCATAACCGGTCATACTTAAAATCATCCAGCCTCCTGAAATCTGAATTAAGTTATTAACTATCTATACGATTTGTCAATCCAAATTTTCTAAGCTTTACAAACTTTGATTGAACCATCTATAAAAATCGACCTCTCCTATTTTGTTGAGTTGTAAGGGCGAGGTTATCTCGCCCCTACCATAAACACTCTCATTCAGAGATGAACAGTTTCAAAATGTTGAATACCTACGAGTTAAACCATTTAAACGTTTATCTTCTGTCCGGACAAGAATTCACTCACTGTAAAGTGAGACCCGGTTATACACAGAATCTCCTCTTTTCCTATACTATTCAGAGCAAGCTCATAGGCTTTTTTGATGTCAGGGACAGCTCTGAATCTTAGTCCGAGCTCTTGAGCTGTCTTCACCATTGACTGAAGCTTTGCTGATCTGCTATATTGCAATTGGGTTAAGATTAATTCCTTAGCAATCCTGGATATAATCTGAAGCATCTTTTTATAATTCTTATCCTCCATTGCTCCGAAGATGAAATTTATTTTTTTATCCGGAAAAGTATTTTTCAAGGTTTCAACTAAGATTTTTATCCCATCTGGATTATGAGCCACATCTAAAATAACCAGAGGTTTTTTTCTATATACTTCTAACCTCCCTCTCCATTTAACCTCTGCCAGTCCAGTCTTAATTGCAGACTTGTTAACTTTGAATCTTTCAGGGTCGAGCTTTTCCAGGGCTAAAATCGCACAGGCAGCATTTTTAATCTGGTGTTCCCCGGCTAAATTGAGCTTTATCCCCAGGTAGCTATCTTTTTTGGTATGAAGATCGAACTCTATCCTCTTCATAGAGCTTTTTTTGATTTCACATTTGGAATCTCTGAACACCGAAATCAGCTCTGATTGTTTGTTTCGGCATAAAGCTTCGATTACCTTAAAAGGTTTTTCTCTCTCAATTGAAGTTACAGTCGGCACATTTTCTTTGATGATCCCACCCTTCTCCCGGGCAATCTTCTCCAGGGTCCTGCCTAATCTGTCAGTATGTTCTAATCCAATATTGGTGATTATGGCAACCTCTGGTTTGAGGATGTTAGTAGAATCTAATCTACCGCCTAAACCAGTCTCCACCACAGCCACTTCGATTTTTTTACAGGCAAAATATAAAAAGGCTAAGGTGGTCGTGACTTCAAAAAAAGTATATTTTTTTTCTGAAATCTCCTCCTTTAACTCTGAGACAAAATCTGCTAAAAAACCCTTTTCTATGAGAGAATCGCCCACTCTAATTCTTTCCCTGAAATCTAAAAGATGAGGGGAAGTATAAAGCCCGGTTATATACCCTGCTCGATTTAAGATCGAATGAAGCATAGCACAGCAGGACCCTTTACCATTAGTGCCAGCTATATGCAGTGAAGAAAATTTCAGATGGGGATTATCAAACTTATGCATCAAAGCTAAGGTATTTTCCAGACCTAATTTTATACCAAACTTTTCTAAATTGAACAGAAAGTCTAGAGCTTGTTGATAATTCATCTTTAAATCTATTAGAAAAAAATAACCCGCTTAAAATTAGCTTTTCTTATCCGGGGAAGAAAAATATTCTAATAAAAGTGAAATAGTTCTTTTCAGGTCTTTTCTTTCAACGATCTTATCTAAAAAGCCATGTTCTAAGAAAAATTCTGAGCTCTGGAAACCTGGTGGAAGTTCCTGCCCGATAGTCTGCTGAATCACTCTGGGACCGGCAAACCCTAAAAGTGCCTTGGGTTCAGCAATTATAACATCCCCCAGGGAAGCATAGCTTGCCATAACACCGGCCGTGGTAGGATTGGTCAAAACTGAGATAAAAGGAATATTCTCATCGTAAAGCCTGGCAAGCAAGGCACTGGTCTTGGCCATCTGCATTAAGGATAAAATCCCCTCCTGCATCCTGGCACCACCTGAACAGGAGACAATCACCAGGGGTATCTTTCTCTCCAGGGACCTTTCTATAGCCCTGGTAACCTTCTCCCCAACTACTGAGCCCATACTCCCGCCTACAAAACCAAACTCCATCACCCCAAAACTAACCTCTTTACCTTCAATTTTACCTATGCCCGCAATCACTGCATCATTGAGACCGGTCTTTTTACGGGAATCTTTGATCCTGTCCGGATACTTTTTGGAATCCTTAAACCTGAGCGGATCGCCGGAGATTAACTCCCTGTCGTATTCTTCTAATCTCCCTTCATCTAATAGAAGCTCAATATAATCTCGAGACTTTATCCTGAAATGAAAATTGCATCTATGGCAGACCCAGAGGTTCTTTTCTAACTCTTTAACATATATAATCTCTCCACAGCTTTCACATTTAGTCCACAACCCATCTGGAATCTCCTTTTTCTGCTGTGGAACTAAACCCTCTTTGGTCTTTTTGAACCATTCCATAAAATTTTTTCCTTAAAGTTTTTTTCCCATTATAATAGCATCCTCAACCGGGTAACGATAATAATTTTTTCTTCGGCCTACCTCCTCAAAACCAAATTTCCGGTAAAGCTCTGAAGCGACTAAATTCGATATCCTTACATCCAGGGTAATGGTTCTACAATTCTTATTGAGCGCATACTCGATAACCCATTGCAGAAGTTGATGAGCAATCCCTCTCTTTCTATATAAACTATCCACCGCTAGATTGGCGATCTGTAATTCATCCTCGATTTTCCACAAGCAGATATAGCCAACCAGCTTTTCAGCTATCTTTGCCACTGCAGGACAGGTAAAATCTTTATACAGGTCTTCAAGAAAACATTCCTTTGTCCAGGGATCAGAGAAGCTTTCCTTCTCTATCCTTAAGACCTCAGTTAAGTCATCCTCTCTCATTCTCTCGATTGTTAAATCTTTGAATTGTTCAGACATTTTTGAATTTTAATTCTGCTTCAGAGCTTCTCAAATATAAAGGCTCTGCTTTCTCTAAGTCCTCAAACTCCGAACGCTTGAATTTCTCCAGACCTAAGAAAGCGATTGAGCTACCGCTGGGCAAATTCCTTTCTCCTTCAAGGAAATGGGCTTTTTCTCCACAAAGCTCTTTCAGTCTATCCCGGAAAACCTCCAGGCCTGAACCTAAAAATATAACCTCCTCAGGAATTTTAGCAACAAGTTTTTCAGCACTTAAAACCCAATAATCGGAGATCCTTTCCAGTACACCTTCTCTGGTATTATAAACTGCTGAATAAACTTCATTCTTTTTCGCATCCAAAACCGGCACCAGAGGATATGGCAAAGATCGGTTAAAATAGACTAAACCATCTAAAGTGGACACGGAAAGCAAAGGTTTTCCTGAAGCAAAGCATAGCCCTTTAGCAGTAGCCAGTCCAATCCTCAAGCCCGTAAAAGAGCCCGGACCAATCGACAGAGCGATCCCATCCAAATCCTCTAATTGCAGAGAAGAATCTTTCAATATCTTTTCAATGTTAGGTAAAAGAATTTGAGCATGAGTTTGCCCTGCATTAAACCTGATCTCGGATAAAACTTTATCTTCTTCTATAATCCCCAGAGCTAAAATTGGTGTCGCAGTATCAATTCCTAAGATTTTCATGAAGTTGACTAATTAGACAATAAGATTGTCCATCAAACTTTCTAACCTCTAAAAATTTGACTGGTTTCATTTTTACTAAAGGGAGTACCAAATTTTATATGATACTTAATATTATTTCTTTGACAGAAATCTATTACTTTCTTGGCCATTTCCCTATAGAAGATCCTGTTGTTAGAAAAGTTAGATGATTTTACATTATAGTTTAATTTCCCGAAGATTATTTTATCAACGAAACCTATTTTTTCTAAGATATTTTCAATATCCCCAGCAGTTTGATCTAAATTAGGAGTAGGGTATGGTTCTATACTCACCCAAGTTTTAAGACCAACATCATGAAGTTTTTTTAAAGACTCAATCCTCTCTTGGTAAGGAGCGGAAAAGGGTTCGTATTGGTCTTTAAATTTATTGTTTAAAGACACCAAAGTTACTCCATATTCATTATCTTTTAAATATTTTTTGTCCAAAATTTCATCAGGGTAAAATCCTTTAGTCAAAATGGTCACTTTTATTCTTTCTCTATTTAATCTGTCAATAATTTTTAATGTTAGTTCCTTTATTTCAGGGATTAAATCCTTTTTCTCTAAATCATACATAAATGGATCAGTCATAAAAGAAAGATGTACAAAATCTATCTTTTTCTTATGTTTTAAAATTTCTTTC
The DNA here is from genome assembly GCA_964570765.1 of uncultured Ignavibacteria bacterium. Classification (GTDB taxonomy): domain Bacteria; phylum Zixibacteria; class MSB-5A5; order MSB-5A5; family RBG-16-43-9; genus CAZMZF01. Next base: position 164,592 of record CAZMZF010000002.1, on the reverse strand, counting down.
TCTAAAAGTTCTAATGCATTTTCAGCTATCCTCGGCTTTCTCCAGTCTTCATAATCTTTAATCCATCCAAACTTTTTTGCCATCATCATAGCATAACAAGGAAATTTACAACCGTGTATACATCCTATAATATGGTTAATTGTCCAATTACCATACTCAACTTTAGTTTTATAGAGCAGAGATTTTCTTTTTATAGTCCAAATTTTAGGTGTAACTGAAAAAATTTCTTTTTTATAAAATTCTTTCCCACCAAACAAAGTTGGGCCAAAACTATCTTCTTTTTGTTTAGCAAAAATATCTTTAACAATATTTGTCACTGGGAAATTTCGTGACGCAAATAAAAGGTAATAAAGAATATCATCTCTATCAGGATATTTCATATCATAAGCAACAACTTTTAAATCCTGAAAAGAAAAAATAGAGTTTACATATTCTTCTAGAACTTTTTTATCACTCGTATTGATGACATTAACATCTTCTCCTATAAATGTTTTCAAGGTTTCTAGAGTTTTTATCTCTTTAATATTAAGTTTTCCGCCTTGATACGCCTTTTTCGCTATTCCACTTGTTCTTCTAACACCTTCTAATATATAATTAAACATTATATCCTTAGGGTTTCTTAGTTTTACGATTTCTTCTACTGTAGCTTTTCTTATTTGTAATCCTGTAGGATCTATTAACACAAAAAGAGGATGTTTACTTGTATTATTAATTAGATTTACAATTTTTGTTATAATGTTGTTACAATCTTCATTAAAATATTCTATTTCAATGATATCTTTTATCTGTGGGTTATCTTCAATAAATTTGCTAACAACTTTCTTTAAATAATCGAAGTTTTCTTTAACTACCTCTACAAAAAATATTTTAAATCTTAAATTTGATTTTAATTTGTCTTTCTTATTAGCAATTGTCTGAAGAAAAATAAGAGGTGAGCCTTTTGCTATTTCACCGTTATCTGTATAGGTACCTCTTCCTGCAAATAAATCTATAACATACCATTCATTAGATACCCAAGTTTGATTATTCCAAATCGTAACCCATACATCAAAACATTTACTTAATATCTTAAGTTTTGTTTTTGTTCCTGGTCTATTACTGATATCCCACAGATTTTTACTTCTTCCCATCTTGTATAACACCTCTGAATTGTTATCTAATTCTTAATTACTACATATTTTTGATATCAATTTAATTCAATGTATAATCCATCAACTGATAGTTTCTCAAAACTCCTCAATCCTTATCTCTCTTTTCTTTTCTGATAAAATCTTAAGATAAATCTCCATCCTTTTATCTGGCAAAAGCTCAACTGCTTTTTCCGCCCATTCGATAATGCAGATTCCATCCCCGTAAAAATATTCCTCATATCCCAAGTTAATAATCTCCGATAATTTTTCCAAGCGAAAAAGGTCTATATGATAAACCTTGTATTTACCTTCATATTCATTAATTAAAACAAAACTTGGGCTTACCACAAAGTCTTTTACTCCCAGACCAAAGCAGATCCCCTGAGTAAGGCAGGTCTTACCACTGCCCAATGAACCGAATAGTGACACTACCAGGCCAGGAGAAAAACCTTGAGCTAAACTCTCTCCTAACTTTTTAGTCTCCTCCGGGGAGGAGGTTATGATCTTATCTCTAAACAAATCCGATGAATCCAGATTGGTATTTATATTATATTTTCGGGCGAAGAATTGATACAGGCAGAATCATCTCCTCTAAGGAGATACCTCCATGTTGAAAGCTGTTTTTATACTGCTTTTCATACTCACTCTGTCGTGTAGGATAGACGAAATAGTAATCCTCTTTAGCAATAATATAGGTAGTGCTCATGGTGTAAGCTGGAAGCTTATATCTTTTAGGCTCTTTAATCAATAGAGCATTTTTGGGGTCGCAGTTTACGTTATCTCCGTATTTGTATCTAAGATTGGTAGAGGTATCTTTTTTCCCATGAGCCACCGTCCCTCTGGTTCCTAAAACGCTCCCGTGATCAGTGGTCAGCAGGATAGAGCAGTCCTGTTTGGAAAGATATTTCAGAATCTCGAAAAGAGAGGAATGCAAAAACCAGGACTTCATAAGAGAACGAAAAGCTGCCTCGTCTGGCGCAATCTCAAGAAGGATTTCCGACTCAGACCTTCCATGGGATAATATGTCTAAAAAATTGTAAACTATGGAAAGAAGAGAACTATTTTTATAAGAAGAAATCTTCCTTGCTAAATTATCACCCTCAGCAATATCCAGCACTTTAACATATTTAGGCTCTATCTTGAAACTCAACTTTAATCTTTGTAATTGAGCATCTAATAACTGTCTCTCATATCTATTCCGACTGGACTCATCTTCTGTGCCTGCTTTCCACAATTCCGGATAGAGCCGTGCCACCTCACCTGGAAAAAGACCGGAGAAAAGAGCATTTCTGGAATAAGGAGTTGCAGTTGGAAGTATAGAATAGTAATATTCCCTTTTCAGGTTAAAATATTCATTCAAAATCGGCTCAATAAAAAGATATTGGTCCAGCCTCATACAATCGACCACTATGAAAAAAACCGGCTTCTTCTCCAAGAGAAGCGGGTAAAGGTATTTTGAAACTACATCCACGGATAATGGAGGTGAATCTTTTTTCTCTATCCAGGCTGAATAACTTTTTTCAATGAACCTGCCGAATTCTAAGTTACATTCTCTTTTCTGGGTTAGATGGGTCTCGGTTAATCCTAAATCTTTAAAATCCTCCATCTCCAGATCCCATTCTGAAAGAACTCGGTGGACCTCTATCCACTCTCTCCAGGTTAGAGGACCTGAAAGGGTTGTGCGGATCTGGTTGAAATCTGTTACATATTGTTTTGAGAGATGCTCCTCCCTGATCCTTTTTTTCTCTAAAATTCTTTTAGTTGCAGACAAAACCTGGGTGGGATTAACTGGCTTGGTCAGATAATCATCAATCTTCTGCCCGATAGCCTGATCCATTAAATTTTCCTCCTCGCTTTTCGTCACCATAATCACCGGCAGATGGGGATTTTTTTCCTTGATTTCTTCTAAGGTAGTCAGCCCATCTTTTCCCGGCATCATCTCATCTAACAGAACTAAATCGAAATTCCTCTTCCCGATTAAAGCTAAAGCATCATCCCCATTAGTAACTGGAGTAACCTTATATCCTCTTTCCTCCAAAAAGATTATATGAGATTTCAGCTTATCAATCTCATCATCCACCCAGAGAATGCTTTTTATCTCTTCCTTCATTTGAACCTCATAGATATTTTTAATTGTGAGAACCCTGAAAAGGTGAAGTAATTCGGCGGGTAAGGGTGCCCGCCCTACAAGAGATTAAGAGATTAATCCGCCTCCGGCGGATAGGCAGTCCGCCACGGGCGGACCAGCCCTGCAAGTTTGAGTTTCTCAAAGTTCTTTTACAGTTCTATCTGCATTTATTCTACGCTTTTTCTCAACCCCTTTTTGACCTCAAAGGTAAACTAACTGAAAAAGTCGTTTTCTGGTTAGGGATGCTTTCTACTAAAGTTATCTTCCCCTTATGGTATTCCTCCACAATCCTTTTAGTTAAGGACAAGCCCAAGCCCCAGCCTCTTTTCTTGGTGGTGTATCCTGGAGAGAAAATCTTTTTCTGTTCTTTTGCTAAAATCCCTCTTCCGTTATCCGTCACCAGGATATATACGTTTTTTCTGCTTTTATCTATACCCGTCGAAACCTCTATTTTTCCATTTTGTGATTCGACTGCTTCCACTGAATTTTTCAGAAGATTCTCTATCACCCAGCTTAAAAGCTCCGGATTTATCTCCAGCTTGATCGATTCGCCTAAATTCTCTTTTATCTCTACACCTTCAGGAACTCTTTCTTTAAAATAATTCACCACTTCTGAGACCAGCTCGTTCAATTCCGTTTCTTTTAATTCCGGTAGAGAACCTATCTGGCTAAACCTGCAAGCGACTTTTTCCAATCTTTTTATATCTATCACCATTTTTTCAAGATAATCATCTTTTCCTGCGGATCCATTTTGGGACTTTTCTGAACGGGATTTCAAAAGCTCTGCCCACCCTAAAAGGGATGAGATAGGTGTTCCCAACTGATGGGCAGTTTCTTTTGCCATCCCGATCCAGATAGACCTTTTCTCACTCCTCTGTATATTTCTGAAACTCACAAAGCCAACCCAGATGACAATCAACAAAAGCCCCATCTCTAAAAAAGGCATGATCCTGAGCTGGGAGATCAACTCGGAATCACCGTAATGCAGGTAATTAATAATTTTTTTCTCTTCACCATAATAGATGGGTATTGGTTTTTTCCCTTTGTCCATTTTGCTGACCAATTTTTTAAGCTTAAGCTTAGCTTCCTGAGTTGTGTCATCCCAGGGGATTTCTACTCCCCTCCAGGCTTGAGGTTCTCCCCCCGGTGAGGTTACGATTATGGGGAAATTACTCTTCTTTATAATCTCATCGAAAATTAAATCGATCTCTGCGCCAGTTGTAGATTCTGAGGCTACCAGACTCCAGAGCCTGGCATAAGCGGAGACAACTCTCCTTGAGTCTTCTTTCAGTCGGCTAATAACATATTGGGTATAAAAAACATAGACAAAGGCAAGTATTATTATCCCGAAAAAGACTGCCAGTTTAAAAAACAATGAAGAAAAGTGTCTATCTAATCCAGCAGTATCCTTTCCCGGGATACATTCGTTTTTCTTCTCAGTTTTCATACCTTATATATTATAGGTTTACTCTAAAACTATCTTTAAACACAGCTCCAATTAATATAAGATAAGAATTATAAGTTTTCAACCTTTTTGTCGGCTTTTATTTTTAAAAGATCCATTTTCTACAAACAAAACAGAATATCTCCCTGATAATTTAGTAAACATATATGTTATTCATTAATTACCTTATTTTGTTATGCGACCCTTAAAGTGGCGCAATACATATTCCAGATTATATTGCTAAAGACATCAATTAAGAATAACGATAATTTTCGTGAAGTATTTGGATATAATCTACCTGTAAAGTATTGTTAATCTGCAGATTTTTCTTGACAAAATACTTACAAAGAGTTAAAATTACATAAAGAAAAATAAAATCTAATCTTCATCGCTGGAGGATTTTATGTCTTACAAAAACTTTTTATTTGGTTCATTGATCTTATTATTTCTCTCCTCTTCAGCCTTTTCTCTGGAGACTCAGAGAGGGGTTTTAGTTTATCATCCAGAAGGAATTACCTGTGGCTGTCAGGTTCCTGCCAGGTTAATCCCGGATTCAGGTTATGCTGAAACCCAGGTCCAACTGGATTTATTTGACCTTTATCTTTATCAGAATAAACATATTGAGATCTCGGGTATAAGGGACGAATTATGTAGTTGTAATCCTTTAATATCACAAAGCATACAAGAGCTTCCACCTCTAAGCTATTCCTGCGGAGATATGAATGGAGACAGTCTCTTGGGAATTTCAGATATAATTTACCTGATTAACTATCTTCTAAAATCCGGGAATCCACCTAATCCCTCCTGGATTGGTGATTGTAACCTGGACCGAAAAATCAGCCTATCTGATGTGGTCTGGCTAATAAACTATCTTTTCAAATCTGGTCCCTCCCCCTGCACCCGTAAAGTCCTTAACCTGCAGAGTGAATGTCTTTCCGAAAAACGCTCAACCAATGGAACTGGCTTAACTCCAACTTCTCCAGATTCTATTCTGATTCAGGTTATAGGTAACAACATCCTGGTAACCCATAAAGATGCTTTTTATAACTGCTGTGCTATTATAACCACAGAGATAGAACAAAATGGATACCAGATCGACCTCTATGAGAAAGCAAGCAATGAGATCTGCGACTGTTTATGTAATTTTGATCTCCAGACCTTAATCCAGAATCTATCCAACGGGATCTATACCCTATCAGTTTATAATTCTATTGGCCAGTATATAGGGGGTGGAATGGCTACCGTGTCATCCGGATACGATTCGCACCAGAGCGAATGTAAAAGTGAGATTATACAAAAATCTTTTTCGCCGGATAGCATCATAATTCAGATAAAAGGAGACGACCTACAGATAACTCATCAGGATGCTTATTACAACTGCTGTTCTATCCTCAAATCAGAAGTCTTGATAGAAGGTGCTCAGATAAAAGTTTACGAAAAAGAAGCAGGAGACCCCTGTCACTGTATGTGTTATTTCGATCTGGTTACTAATATTTACGATTTACCACCTGGCACATACACCATTTCAGTTTATAATTCACAGGGTAGCTATGTGGGGGGAGGAGAAGCTATAATCCCATCTTTTTATTTGATCGATTATGCTCAGAGCAGTTGTCTGGAAAAATTTACTACCGAGAAAGTCCTATTCGGAGAATCTCTCTATTTTGAAACCAGAGCGGACACTCTGATAATGCATCATTTCGATGCTTTTTTCAACTGTGCCGCAGTTGTGGTTATCTCGCTGGAAGCGCATGGAGATACTCTGGATTTCTTCGAGGATGACACTTCATCCTTACAAGCAGACTGTACCTGTAATTTCAATCTCGAAGCCACTGTAACTGATCTTCCCCCTGGTACCTATCTTGCTCGCGTCTGGCGGAACTATGAAGGAGAAACCTTCTTTGCAGGAGAGAAAATAATAACCATAGAGGGGAATATTTTAAAGCCAGAAAAATATTTATAATTTTGAACCTCTTAAGTTTTCATTACCTGAATCCTATAAATGGGGCACGTTGTCCGCCAAGGGCGGATGCCCCTACTTTTTTACTGGCTTATAAATTGTCATCCTTCTCGTTATTTATCCTCTCTTCTCTTGATTTTAATTCCCTTACCTTTCTCCATCTTCTCAAAACCTGGATATAATCTACCAGCATTTTCTCCTCCGCCTCGGTCAGGCTTTCCAGTATGGGAATGCCGATTTTAATTAAAGTCCTGACCACATCCGCCATAGTCCGATCATATCTTTTGGCTAACTGGCTAATCTTCTCCTTGAGCTCATAAGAGATGAAAATATTGATACAATGCTCCCCCTTACAGGTCGTAATCTTTTTATCGACTTCTAACTTTGTCGATGAATTTTCCATAAAACCTCCTTTATAGTTGTCATTTCCTACGGATCCGTTTAACGGACTGACCCCACCTCTGGCGGGGCAAGAGTCTGAGTTTTTTAAAAGTTTATAAATCAAACATATGTTTTTTCTGATGATTGATCAATATCTGCGGGGTTTTAATCTCCAGATTAAATTTCTCTCTGAAAATTCGCAAAACCTTTTTCCAGGTCTCCTCTTTCCTTTTGGATTTTATCAAATCATCTAATTCATTTCTTAATGGATGAGAACAGATCAAACACCTCTTCTCTTCAGAGATTTTGAGCTTATACCGCTGTGAGACATAATCCCTCAAACCGAATCTTAATTTTTCCAGAGCAGAGCGATGAATCCTTTCTAGGCGGTCTTTGGTTTTGTCCAGTAGTTGAGAAATCTGGCTATAACTCAAACAATCGTAATAAAAATATTGAACAAACTCCCTTTCGAAACTATCCAGCTTATCTAAGGCTTTAGCCACAATTTCCTCTAATTCTACTCTTGCTTCTTCATCTTTTATTTTCTGTATAAGTTCAAATTCCCTTAAAGCAAACTCCGGCTCTTCTTTCCCGCTGACCCAGTTCAAGGTTCTAATCCTTTTTCTTTTTTTCCTGCCATATCCTAAGGAGCAGGTATAATAATCTACAAAATGGTCTTTTCTCCTCTTATCTCTTCGAGCTGTAAGGCTTGTATCTGCTTTATGCTCAGAATCGTTCTGCATTATAAAAATTCTCCAAACCTTTTCTGAAGTCACTTTTAATTTGTATCAAAATTCTTTAAGGATAGATTAAAAAGCAATCACATCCTATTCACTTCGCTTTCATATTCAAGTCACTAATTGCCCTACCTGATTTGAGTAGCATTTCGATAAAAAACGTAAAGACGCATAGCTATGCGTCTTTATCGATTAAAAAACCTGTTGCTCAATTAGTTTTTGAGCTTTATATTAATGAGGCTTTTTAAGATCATCTTTTTTAAAAGGAGTAAAAATGGAGAAATCTTCTTCGAGCAAAGAATGGGGCTCTGGCAAAACCTTTGTAGGCATAATCTTTCTGGGTTTAGGAACCCTTTTTCTTCTGAGCAACTGGGGTATTATTCCCTCCCTGGGCAAAACCTGGCCTTTGATCCTGATAATAGTGGGATTAGCTTTTCTTTTAGGAATAGGGGGCAAAGAAAAAGGCTCAACTCAAACTCCCTCTCAACCTGCCGAGGAAAGCTTTACGGCTCGTAGAGAAGAGCCAGAGAACAGCTAAATGGAGCAAATTCCCTCTCCCGGACAAGAGAAAGATTATAACCTGAGCGAAATCTCTAAACCTGAAGAAAATCGACACAGCCGGATAGGAACAATCTTTCTGCTTTTTTTTCTTCTGGTTATATGGCCCCTTTCTTCTTATCTTCTTATGTCCGAATCAGGACAGGGATCAGGGTTATCTGCTGCAGGCAAAGATGAGTTAAAGGTTGCTACCCAAATTTATATTCCCACTATTTTAATTCAGCTTTTAGTATTTTTATTAATTTTTCTTATCATTCTAAGGGAGAAAGACAATCTTTCAAGTATAGGACTTAAAGGGTTCAACTTTAATAACTTATTGATTGGAATTATTTTCTGGGTAGTTATAAGCTCTTTCCTTTTAGCCCTCAGTCTCTTCCTACAATTTAACAAGCTTTTTACTCCTCCTGAAGTAACCTATCTTTTACCCCAAACCCGAATTCAGAAAATTCTCTGGGTAATTATGGCTTCAAGCGCAAGTTTAAGTGAGGAGAGCGCTTTCAGAGGATTTGTCCTTACCCGGCTTAATTTTTACTTAAAGAACTGGTGGTTTACAATTTTAATTGCCTCTTTATCCTTTAGCCTGGGACATCTCTATCAGGGAGTTATTGGAATGATATTTGCAGGAATATACGGAGTGGCTTTCTCTTTGCTCTTCCTCTGGAGAAAAAGCCTTACGCCTTGCATTATTGCTCATTTTCTGCAGGATATCACCCCCCTTTTTACCCCGATTTAATACTAATTGTAGAGGTAGGCTTCAGCCTACCATTTTATCTCTTTGCAAAATATGGAAACCTTCAGGTTTCCATATTAATTTTAATAGAAAGAATTGGAAGGCTAAAGTCTCAAGACCTTCACGGCCTTCCCCTACATCAATTAAAAAAGCCATCCGTTTGGATGGCTTTTCATCTCTCCTGATTTTTAAAATCTCAATCACTGGTCTTTTTCACCCAGCTAACATTCTGAACTACATTCACCACCGGAGTCCCTGGTGGTAAATTAGCTGGATTTAATAGTGAAGTATCAAAAGCCCAATCCCGATTAGGAGCATTGTAATAAGACCCATAAGACCATAAACCGGTTGCCTGTTGACTGAACCAGAGGTCGATCATCGAGCCTCTATAAGTGAAGGTTTTTCCGGACCAGCCTTCCAAAAACCTGGGCAGATTTTCTAATCCGCCACTGTAGTGCCCACCTTGAGAATTGGTATTACCGGTTAAGAAAGAAACGTTAACCGTCGTATTGGAAGCAGTTCTGTTACTCAAACTCTTAGTGCTGTTTGCATCATTCCAGTTATTGGAAAGAATAGTCAGAGCATCCGTGAAAACTGAGGATGGTTTCTTACTTACTGTATTGTAATCCCCTTTGATATAAAGTGGATTGCTGGTAGCAACGGTTAAAGGAGCTGCTAAAGTAGAGCCGTTAACCAGGCGAACTGCCTGCTCAGTTCCTGATACTGTATTTCGAGACGCATAGAGTATCCCGTTGCTTGGGAAGTATCCGCTGGTGTTCAATAGACCTACATTGATATCATAAGATGTGACATTTTTCTGTTCTCTAGCATTGTAAAAGGTAGTGGTGGTCAGAGCACCACTTGAGGTAAGATTAGAAGTAACATCCTGCCAAGTGCCGGTGCCAGTTTTATACAAAGCCTGCCCGTCCACAATCTTCAATCCCGCTTTATTCTCGTAACTATCTGGGTTACCTGATCCTCTTTTGATCATATCAATCGGGTCACCTGCTGCCACCACTGGCAGATTTAGCTCGGTCATACCCATAGACTGATCCTCCACCAGACCTCCCCATCTGGTTAAAGATTTGGATACCCAGCCTGTATCCCGACTATCTAAATAGGTACCGTCTGCATTTTTCATATTCTGATAATTCCCCAGATTATCCTTTATGAATACGTCGTGATCCGTATTACTCTGTCCTGAGCCGGGTTTCCTGCCGTAAAAGATATCCAGTGCTGCGGTACAGTAAGAATTGACAGATAGATTATTCTCTGAACCCAAATACATATTCCCGTTGCTGTGCACTCTGCCACCCAAGGTCATAGGAGGACCCGGGTATATCTCTAAATCATTTTGATAAAAGACTGCAAATTGAAATATCGGCACCAAGGCATCTTCCATAACCTGGACGATCTTGGCTCTTTCTGGATCAGGATTACCCATTGCCTCAGAGGTGATCTCAAACGTTTTCACAAAGCCATACAGACCTTTATAAGCACCAATTGTCAAGTTTTTTTGCACTGCGGCACCTTTATCTATAGTTGAATCAGTAACCGTATAGTTGTTCAACGTGAAACTTCCTGTAGGCAAAGGGCTAGGCGGGTTACCAGTAGAGATATAACTTGCCCTTATCTCCGCTTCCGCTTTTTTTATTCCTGCTTCAGCCGCATAAAATGCGTTAGTGCTCCTCTTTTGATTCCCAGCTAATTCCTGATCAAAATTAGAGGTAGTCAAAGCCGCAATCCCTAAAATGGTCATCATCAAAAGGATGATCAATAGGGTGAACATTGCAAACCCTTTTTGGCTTTCAAACTTTTTGCCCATTTTCTTCTCCTTTCTACATCCCTAAATTTCTAACCTTAACCGAAGAGCTGAAAGTCCTTTTCCTATAACTTTGCAGTTGAAGGTCTTGTTTCACAGTTCTACTTCTAAGAGTAATTTTAACTTCTCTCACCACTTTACTTGTAACCGGCACATCTACATATACCCCGTTAGCCAATCCATATCTGAACTGCAGATCTTCGATATTCTCAGCAAAAACCTGAGGAGTCATATCTAGACCCATCCTCATCAGATTTGGATGATTCACATCAGTGGTTATATCCAGATAGTATTTAAAAAAATTGACCATCAGCACTATGCTCCCCAACGGATAGCATTTTGAAAGGTCCATCGTATTATGCTGGATATTGCTTGAAGAGGTCTGAACCTGAGTGATATAGAAAAACTCTCCCGTCAAGGTGTTGGGATCGTAAATATAAGCCCAGGTATCCTGGTTAAAACAGCTGATATCATGACCATCACAGCGTAACTCGGAGCTGGGCTGGGGCATAGCATGTTCGATCGGCGCCTGGCATCCATTTTCATACATATAAAGAATGGTTATAGTATCCGGATTAGTATTCTTGGCAATTATCGGATTTACACCGCTGGGAAGCTGGTAACCTGCCATCATGATTTTGCTGGATAATTCCTCGATTGAGGCTCTGCCATTCTGTTGCATCTCAGAGATCTGTTCCTCGATAATCCAGGTTTTATGCTGGTTTAAATAAAGCTCAAAACCAGCTCCAGTGATAATCAGCGCCATTATGGCGGAGACCAAAAGCTCGATTAAAGTTATTCCTCTTTCATTAAATTTTAGACTTCTCTTCATGCTCGGATTAACTCTTGAAATTTTCATTTTAAACCTCTTACCTGACCTCATAGGTTATGGTCTGAATATGATGAGGTCGATTCCTCACATCATTCCAGTTCACGGAAACAGTTATTTTTTTCAGGTTAGTGGCAACATCCTCAACCGTCCAGGTTCGGCTCATTCCATCGCCTATATCACTTCCTGAAGTTAATACCGACGTATTTCTTAATTCTTCTAACTTCTGCTGAGCTAAGAGGGTTGCCCTGGACATATCATTGGCAAATTCATTGGCAGTAATTGAAGTTATCATCATAGGGATCAACATCAATAAACCCAAGGCAAACACTACCGTAGATGCCATAATCTCTAACAGCGTTATCCCTTTTTCTGATTTAAGTATTTTAGACATTTTTATCTCCACTTACAAATTTTCAACTACATATTAAGGCAATTAATATGCCAAAGCTTATGGTGGGTTTATAGTAATTAATTGACTAATAGGGAGTTATGGAAAATTACTGTGCAATTTTTGGAAAGTTTTTATGTAAAATTACAAATAATTATATGGGATTTCTCCAATACAAAAAAGGTATTTTACCATAATTGTAGCAAAGTGAAACTAATTGTTTTTAATTTGTCGATTTCTATTATACCTTCATACTCGTCTTACACGATAAAAAGAGATTATCAATTGATCATTTTTGGAAATTGAACAATGAGTGGGGGCGACCCGTCGGGTCGTCGCCCTTACACTATTCCCTTCTACTTTCTAAGGAGAGAACAAGGGTGGGGTTAAATAAGTAGAGACGCATTGCATGCGTCTCTGTTTTTTAGACAAAAACTGGATGTTGTCATCCAGCAAATGAATAGGCGGATGATAACATCCGCCCTGAGCAGAGCTACTTTGTTTTTTCCAGGTCCGGTTCCTTCCCTAAATTCTTCAACAAATACTCCGCATCATCTTTAAGGTCACTTTGCGGATATTCTTTTATAAATTTTTCGAAAATCTCTTTAGCTTTAACAAAATCTTTTAGTTGTTCCGAATATACGAATCCCATCAGAAATAAAGCTTTATCCCGATTAGGACTATTTGGTAGGAAATTCAATATCTCCTCGTAAAGTTTAATTGCTGTTTGAGGTTTTTCCTCATCCTGAAACTTCTGGGCATAATCGAAGAAGTCTTTTTCCAGATTATATTGAGGATATTTTTTGAGCAGTCCCTTCCATGCCTCCTCGGCATTTTTCTGATCATTTAGATAACTAAAATAAACTAATCCAAGATTTAAATATACCTTGGGAAGATCCGCACTCTGGGGATACGCTCTGACAATCTGTTTATAAATCTTAACCGCCTCTTCAAACCTTTTCCCCTCTACGGCCTGTTCTGCTTCCTTATAAAGAACCTGTTCGCTTTTCTTTGAACAGTTAAAAACGAGAACAACAGCTCCGAAGATAACCGTCATCCATAAAATTTGTTTTCTCATTTTCTTTTTATCCTCTTTATATAGATGTCATTGCGAGCTTCCGTCGGGGGCTTCGTCGTCCCCGTAGGGGACTCCTCGCAATGACATTTCTTGGTTTTTTTCTCTTTCGTAGCGCGAGGCCTCAAGGTCTTGAGACTTTTAGCCTCGCAATGCGACCCTGAAGGGGTCGCGCTACTAACTCCTCCAAAACAAAAGGCGAGTTTTCTCGCCTTTAATCAATAACCATCTAATCTCAATTAAAATCCCCTCTACTCTTTAGACTTAGATTCCGCTTTAGTGCTACTTTTCTCCTTTTTATCCTTCTTTACCGGTACCCCGCTCTCCTCCTTCGCTTTCTTTTTATAAGATTCGCTCCGGTAATCGGTGATATAAAACCCTTTTCCTTTAAACAGGACCCCTCCTCCTGCAGAGATTAATCTTTCAACTTCTCCTCCGCAATTGGGACAAATTTTTACCGGCCCATCCATCATCCTCTGGAATCTCTCAAATTTAAAAGCACAAGCTTTACATCTGTATTCGTAAGTCGGCATTTTACCATTCCTATTTTAAATATTTTCTCCCGGTGCTCTTCGGGCGTTCGAACTTAATCTTACCTTCTAAAACCTCTTGCAGGGCTAAAGACACTATCTTTTCCATTCTGGGTTTATCCACTTCCTCGGCACCTTCTGCTGGTTTATCCTGCTTGATCAGGATTTCATTTACTTTCCTGGCATGCTTTGCCGCCACGACGATAGCTTCGAACCGGTTAGTTGTAAATTTTCTGAAATCTTCTAAAGAATCCTGTCTCATCATTTATCTCCCAGTTATATCATTATTTTATGAATGAAATACTTTTAGTTCACCACTTCATAATCTGCATCTACAGCTTTTCCCTTATCTTTCCCCTCTTCGGTTTTCCCTTCTTCCTTATCCTGGCTTCCAGATTGAGTCTGGGCAGTTGTCTTCTGATACATCTTTCCTGCTGCTTCATGCCAGACAGCGGTTAAAGCTTCAGAAGCTGATTTGATCTCCTGTATCTCTCCTCTCTTCAGGGCTTCTCTAACTCTACCCACTGTAGACTCCACTCTGGATTTGGTCTCGCCATCCAGTTTATCCCCGTATTCTTTCAAACTTTTTTCTGTTTCATAAACTAACTGGTCTGCCTTATTCCGGATATCAACCTCTTCTCTTCTCTTTTTGTCCTCAGAGGAATGAACTTCTGCATCCTTGACCATCTTCTTAATCTCTACCTCAGAAATACCACTGGAAGCGGTTATCCTGATACTCTGCTGTTTCCCGGTAGCCTTATCTTTAGCTGATACGTTAAGAATTCCATTTGCGTCAATGTCAAAAGTAACCTCGATCTGAGGAATCCCTCTGGGTGCTGGTGGAAGGCCATCTAAATGAAACCTGCCAATGGTCTTGTTATCAAGTGCCATCTCCCTTTCACCCTGCAAAACGTGAATCTCTACAGAGGTCTGGTCATCCACCGCCGTGGTGAATATCTCGCTTTTTCTGGTGGGTATAGTGGTATTCCTCTCGATTAATCTTGTTGAAACTCCGCCTAAGGTCTCAATCCCTAAAGAGAGTGGAGTAACATCTAACAACAGCACATCTTTCACCTCACCACCCAAGACCGCTCCCTGAATTGCCGCACCAACGGCCACCACCTCATCTGGATTTACTCCTTTATGCGGTTCTTTTCCGAAGAGCTTTCTCACCGTCTCCTGAACTTTTGGCATCCTGGTCATTCCACCGACTAATACCACCTCATCGATCTGGTCAACTGAAAGCTTTGCATCAGTTAATGCTTTTCTACAGGGATCTAAAGTCCTTTCAATCAGATCATCCACTAACTGCTCCAATTTTGCACGGGTAAGGGTTATGTTCAGATGTTTTGGTCCATTTGCATCTGCAGTGATGAAAGGTAAATTAATATTAGTCTCTAAGGTAGTGGAAAGCTCCATCTTAGCCTTTTCAGCCGCTTCTTTCAACCTCAGCAAAGCTATCGGATCTCTGGAAAGGTCAATCCCTTCCTGCCTCAAGGTCAAATTCGACTTTTTGAACTCTGCAACCAACCAGTCGATGACCTTTTTATCGAAATCATCCCCGCCTAAATGGGTATCACCGTTTGTTGACCTTACTTCAAAAACCCCTTCTCCGATTTCTAAGATAGAGATATCAAAAGTCCCTCCACCTAAGTCAAATACCGCTATCTTCTCATCCTTCTTCTTATCTAAACCATAAGCTAAAGAGGCTGCAGTCGGCTCGTTAATTATTCTTAAGACCTCTAATCCTGCGATCCTTCCTGCATCCTTGGTTGCTTGTCTTTGTGAATCGTTAAAATATGCCGGGATGGTTATCACTGCCTGGGTAACTTTTTCTCCTAAGTAATCCTCAGCCGTTTGTCTCATCTTCTGCAAAATCATAGCGGATATTTCCGGAGGAGTATATTCTTTATCTTCTATCTTTACCCGGACATCACTATTCGGACCTTCAGCTACTTTATAGGGAACGGTCTTTATCTCTGATCCAACCTCAGAATATTTTCTGCCCATAAACCTTTTTATGGAATAAACCGTATTCTGGGGATTGGTAACTGCCTGCCTTTTAGCCACCTGCCCAACTAACCTTTCACCCGTGCGGATAAATCCAACTACCGAGGGGGTTGTTCGCATCCCTTCGGAATTAGGAATGACCTTAGGCTCTTTCCCCTCCATAATTGCCACGCAGGAGTTAGTTGTGCCTAAGTCTATGCCTATTATTTTTCCCATTTTATTCTCTCCTATATATATGTTTTTTTCAAAATGTCAAGTTTTTTTAGAAATTATAGGGCTTGATAAATCAAGCCCCCACCTCTGTCAAATGTAGGGGTTCGATTTATCGAACCCAAATCTTGTGCTTGCTGGGTCCCCTGACCCAGCAAGTCCTGTTGCCTTCATTTTCTCACCATCCCACCTTGCGGGCAAGGTGGGTTTACCGTCCTGGTGGTCAGGCATCCTGCCTGACCATTATATTCCGTCGGGCATAAAGCCCGACGCTACGAATCGTAGAGACACATCGCATGCGTCTCATATTTTGTAGGGACAGAACATTGTTCTGTCCCTACACCTGTAAGCGTCTCATCCTCCCCTCAATCTGGGATACCTTTTCTAATCAACCCTATTAGCTGATATTTATCGGTATTTCTTTGGGCTTCACCTTTTCGCTCTTGGGTAAAGTCACTTTCAGGATACCATCTTTGAAACTGGCTTTTATCTTTTCCGCTTCAACTGGAGTAGGAAGAGTAAACGACCTGCAGAAAGAGCCAAAGCTTCTCTCTAACCTGTAGAAATTAGCATCTTTCTTTTCTTCTTCGGACTTCTTCTCACCACTAAGAGTAATCACATTATCCTGAACTGAAAGCGTTATATCTTCTTTTTTCATCCCCGGCATCTCCGCCGTTAGCACTATCTCATCCTTGGTTTCACTCACGTCCACATTCGGGGTCCAGAGCCCTTCTTCCGGCCTAAACCACCTTTTCGGCGTTCTGCCAAAGAAATCATCAAACAGTTGATTCATCTCATCCTGAATTGAGACGATGTCCCTCAAAGGTCTCCATCTGACCATAGCCATACATCCTCACTCCTTTCGGATAGTTAATAGTTAATAGTTCATAATTCATGGTTTTCCTGTGCTTGCTGGGTCCCCTGACCCAGCAACTCCAGTTACAGTCATTTCTCCTGCAGAGGTCTAAAACCTCTGCTACGCTACTCTTGTTTATTCTACCCACCTTGCGGGCAAGGTGAGGTTACCGTTTTTATCTCACGTCTAACGTCTTACATCTTCCTATTTTTTAACTTTTCCTGTGCTTGCTGGGTCCCCTGACCCAGCAAGTCCTGCTGCCTTGATTTTTTCATCTTCCCACCTTGGGGGCAAGGTGGGGTTACCGTTTTCATCTCACGTCTAACGTCTTACGTCTTCCTATTTTTTTACTTTTTTCGTTTCACGTCTCCCATCTCACGTCTTACTTTTTTTTAATTAACTTCCACTGTCTTGCTAACCTTTTCCTTCTTCGGCATCCTGATTTTCAGAATCCCATCCTTAAACTCCGCCTTTATCCTTTCCTTATCCACGTTCTCCGGCAGCATAAACGACCTGGAAAAGTTCCCGTGATTTATCTCCTCTAACAGGTATTCCCCCTCTTTTTCTTTCTTTTTGTTTCCGGTAATGGAGAGAATATCATCCTCCTTGGTCACTTTAATATCCTCTTTTTTCATACCCGGGAACTCAGCCACCACAAAAATCTCCTCCGGGGTCTCCCCGATATCCACATTCGGACCCCACTCAGACTCCTCCGGCAAAGGAGCCATTCCTGCGGATCCAAAAGCAGATTTTACATCCGGCCCAATACAAAATACCCCAACATCCCCTCTCTTTTCTCTGTTACTAATAATGTTGCAAATCATCTAAACCTCCTTATTGTCTGTTCAATATAAATGCAATTATTGTGCCAGAATTAGGATTTTGGCTTAAGTTACAATATGGCAATTATTTAGATAAAAATCGGATTTTGAACCTGAAATATTAATAATGCCAGAATGACATTATGAGGGTCAAATTTGCAGATTGATTTGTTTATTTTGACTTAACCCTGCAGAAATGACAGGCTTAAAAACTATGATCAAGTGTTCAGTTTTTTATGTAAATGAAAGAGTCATTTTTTTAGAGAAATTGCAGGAGCAAAGATTTGTTCCCTTTCCTATTGAATAGAAATACATAGGCGATTAATTGATACCTCCATAATACAAAAAAAGCTCATCAATCAAGGACAGTTTACAGATTATGGGTTTGTTAAGCTACATCTCCGGTTGGAGAGGTTTTCGATATACAGCCCTCAGTAAACGAAAGATTCGGTATCGTGAAGTTGGATGCAATTCTTCTGCATGCACAACTTCTATCTTCTCACCGAAAAGAGCTCTGACATTACATTGGCTTTTGAATAGCAGTGTTTTGAGCATTTCGTTAGTAGCGACATAAACTTTCCCTTCATTGTCTCTACTTCCCATACCTTTATTTATCAGTTTGTTATTAAAGGAAACAAATTCCTCGGTGTTGACACTAAGATTATACACCCCAAGTAATGAAAAATTAAATACCCCCTCCTCCACAAAAATACTCCAGAGACTCATGTTTTTTACAATTTCTTTTGCTACTTCCCAGCGTTCCTCTAAAGGATACTCATCCCTTAAGGCAAGCACCTCTTCACAAAAGGTGCGACGAAACCATGCTTGCCCTGGGAACTGAAACTTAAAATCCGATTCAGATAGTTGCTCCTCGCCTGAGAAACTCCAGAGATTACCATGATAAGGCGATCTTGGATCTCTTTTCATACATAGAACATCTCCTCCAGAAAATCTAACAACGTAGTGGAGGCACAAACTATTCGGCACTCGGTTGAAAGCCGGGTCAAGGGCGCCGAATTCTGCTCGCAGTTCAGGACTTTTCTTAATATCAGGCAGAACAGACATGATTGTGAAATAATCTGTACAACGTAGATTGAGAACCAAATTATTGCTGTCCTTCGTTACATACGATGTACCAGAGAGGCAAAACTTTTTACCATTAGGTGGATCGAATTCTCTATATCCTCCGGTTCTATCTAGAATCTCCTTTGCGTCAAAATTTTCTTGCAAGTCCTTTAGCTGCACTTCAACCGGGTCCCATCCGAGCTCATCTATAGCAGCTCTCTTGCTGAGGTCAGGATGAGGGATTAACTGAATGGCCTGTCCAACTACCAGAAAGTCTTCGTTAGCTCTTCTAACTGTAGCAGCAGCATATTTGTCAGGATCAAGCAAAGTTAATTCCCAGTCGCTAAGTTTGCTAAGCTGCTCTGCCTTGATCGCTCGTACGAACCCAACAATTACAAACAATAGGGTCAGAATTCCGAGTATCACAAGAAACGGTACAGGATAAATGCTTGTTAATATTCCGAGGACATACCCACTGGCCCACGTAATCAACGGCGATTTTCGGACATATTGGAGAAGTCTACGTACAACTCGTACAAATCGGTTTAAAAAGAAATCTCCTTTGCTTGTGGTATCCATGTCAAATAACTCCAATCATGCGATGAATCAGTTTACTTAGGTCAACTATGCCAAAGATTGGTTTACGGCATTGTCCAAACCTAAGGCTTTTCATTCCATCGTTCCAGAAACAACTCTTTCAAGGATGTCACCACCCCATCTAACTCTCTAATCATAGTATCTTTATTCCCTAAATCTTTTATACTCGTTCCAATTGACCAACACTTTTCACCAGATATTAAGAATCTATCGTGTAGTTTATTGTTGACTTTTACTTCTATAATTATATTTGTTTCTTTTTCAAATTTCTTTTTATAGTCATTAAATTTTGCAGGATCATATAAGTTTGATGTAAGAATTTTTATGTTCTTAATTTTATTTTGTAAAGCAGAAAATGGATATAAAGTAGAAGCTGAGATATAAGGGTCACACAACGAGATTTCACGATCTTTTATTTCGGTGTTTAAAAATTCTTCAAATAATTTTATTGCTGTAAAACCCTGTCCAGATTTTATTATGTGTACAGGTGATTTACCTATTTGACCTATCGATTTTTCCAATCTTTTTAATCCATTTATTAGAAAATATATCTCCTCTTTTTTTTCTTCTATTAAATTCAACTTCTTAGCGTTATAGATGTTTGCTTTGAAATTAACCTCTTTTCGACCCATAGAAACAAAAACCTCTTTAATTTCTTCATATGGCACACCTGCTTTCTTATTTGTTAATTCAACTAAATAAATTGATAAGAGAATTAGCTCTAAATCTGAAAGAGATTCATCCGCAAGAAATTTATCATGATAGGGATGGAGCAGCCCGTTTATATTCGGAGGAACCTCTAGACTTATATTAGTGCTAATCTTCCTTAAGATCATTTTCAACAAACCTCTCACCTGTTGAAGTTATATTCCAAGATTTTAATTTATCTTTTTTCTCTTTTGCTTCCATTATATAACCCTTCTCAATGTTTTTAATTACTTTATAATTTATGTTTTTAGGCACAGTTTCTTTAGCTGTCCTAAAAGCGTTTTCTAAATCTTTTATATTAAAAGAAGGGAGCCCGTCATATTTTTCAAGATAATAACCGACCGCCAAAGTTTTTTGTACATCATCCTTAGGTTTCTTGGATAAAACGAATTCCTTGAGAGATAACTTTTTTTTAAAAGTTTCTGGTTTGGTTTGAAGCAAATCTTCTAATTTAGAGATCCGTTTTTCGTGATCTTCTAATATCTTTTTTATTTCATCATCCATTTTTTTATCCCTATTTTTTTGTAAGTAATATTTTATCAAATATCTCTTTTATTCTATGGTGTGCTATTTTATATTCCCCTTTAGGTAACTTTTCGACAAACCCTTGCTTAACTATTTGACCCAAAGGCTTGGAAAGAGTAGTTGTTGGACGACCGAGTTCTTTTGCAATTTCTGAAAGATTCATTGATGCTTTCTCTATTATTTTAAGTCTATTAGCATAAAGCTTTCCAACTAATACTACTAAAATCCTTTGTTTATCACTTAACTTTTCGAAGTTATCAAATATAATTCTACCAGAGGATTGTTCTATCCTAAATATTTTAGCTGCTTCAGCAACAATTTTTTCTAATTCTTTAGTAATATCTTTCTCGTCTACTACTAACTTTTTGAGTATCTCACTTTCTTCTACCATTTTAAATACTCCTTTCCGTTGTTTACGAAGATTGGATTATTACACAGGTCTATAAGACCTTTGTTTTTAATATTTACGATACATACAAAAAGTGAAAATCTTGAGTTATTAATGAATCATCCCAAAAATATAAATACCACCATTTCTTTCCTTTGCCCTTTCCTAGTCGAAATTATTTGCCTTCTCTGAAAGAAGATTTTCTTTATATATAATTTTATCTATAATATCGTAAAAGTCAAGTCTTTTTTACCTAAAATTCTTGACGAGCAATCCATCCCTTATTTCTCCCCATTTCTCTTCCTTCCTTTAATTAAATCCCAAATAATTTTATATAAATGCACCTAAAAATGCAACAATAATTTTTAAATTATTTTAGAAGAATAAAAGGGCAGGACACTGTCCTGTCCCTACAATTTTTCCTTTACACCTTTTAAGCTTACGTAGGTCAACCATGTCCAAGGGACTGGTTGACAATCAATGTAAGAGCGGTAGAACAGACATCCTTGTCTGTTCGTGCCTGTCAGACAGGAATGTCTGACCTACCACAAAATATGGTGTCAAGCAGGCTCCAGTTCGGCTCAGCTCACTGCCCTGAGCAAGTCGAAGGGCGCCATGCTTGACCTACTGAGATAAAAGGAGAGTACAATGTCCTGTCCCTACTTTTTTTTAAAAAATTTCCTTGACTTTATTATTGGTTTGTTTTATTTAAGGAAAATTTTATTTTTAATTACCCGCGTAGGGGCGTCCAGTTGGACGCCCTGGTGGGTTCGGGTGGAGTCAAGCTCCACCCCTACGCGAAATGAGCACAAAAAACCTTCCCCTTCTACATAGAAATGGAAAGCTAAAGCTTTCCGCTACAAGCATTCTCCTATTATTGATTCTCTTCTTCCCGATGAAATCATACTCTTCTACACCACAGCCCGATTCAGCTCCTGCTTTTTTAGCCTCCATCTCAGACCAGGACCGGAAAGTCCCTCTTTACTGGTTCAAGCCGGGAATAGAGCCAGAAGAACAAATCTTTGATGGCGGGACTAAAGAGCTTCAGTTTTATCTTTCAGACCAGTGGTATGAAAACTGTGCCGCAGAGAAATTCGTCTCTCCTGCTTTGCCTTTTCTTCTTCTGAAATCTAAGGTTTTTATCAGTTATCAGGGCAAAGATGGAGATAGTTTATATGATCCAACAGATTCCTTTTTTATAACTATAAATAAAAATAATCAGGGAAAACCCGGGCAGGCAATTTTAGAACCAGTTTATGTAAAAGCAGTAAGTAACGATACATCCGTAGGTGAATGGGTGCAGATAGAGCATAAACTTTTGATTACAGATATTGATACTTTCTGGGTAGTATTCCACTGGTTAAAAGATACGCCAGCCTCCCCTTTAATCGGAGCAGACAATTCCGCAAATCTTCGTAGGTCTTATAAGGGCTGGAAAAAAGATGGGTACTGGCAGTGGAACGAGTGGAATTATAATCTGATGATAAGATGTTTAACCTTGACCAATGATGCACCGTCTTCTCTTATACCGGATGGATATAATTTATATCGAGCAGACACCTCGAATTTTCTTACCTCTTTTGAATATTTTTTGAAAAATTTCCCGCCTGACAGTTTTTATTATCTGGATACTGATGTAATTAATGGAAAAAGATATTATTATAAACTAACCGCACTTTATTCCGGACAGGAGTCAAATAGCTCAAACGAAACTCAAGCTACTCCCCAAACACCAGCTTCACTCCAGGTAGATCTCGATTCGCTGGAGATTTCTTTGCTCGCAGGTGAAAAAAAAGAGGAATATCTTCAATTATCCAATACTGGCGGCATCCCTCTGGAATATCAGATAGAAATTGAGTTTTCTTTGGATGATTCAACTAAAGGAACCGATTCTTACGGCTATACCTGGGCTGATAATCTTACCCAAAAAAGTTTAAGATATGAATGGGTAGATATAACTAATCGAGGAACCCAGATTAATAATTCAAGTGATCATGATAAAGTATATGGACCAATTACTTTAAATTTTCCTTTCCCTTTTTACGGAAATCTTTATGACACCCTCTGGATTTCGACCACTGGCGTATTAAGTTTTTATCCCTGGGATTTAAGATTTGTAAATCAACCTCTACCCTGTATGGATGGCTATTTCAGACTAATCGCTCCTTTCTGGAGCAATTTAGTTTTAACTGACTCCAGCAAAATTTATCTCTACCAATCTTCAGATTCAATTATTGTCTCCTTTATAGATATAAACCATTTCAAATCTGGAGGTCTAAACACCTTTCAGGTCATCTTAACCAAAGAAGGTTCAATTGACTTTCAATATAAACAATTAAGCCAGCCCAATGATCCTGCCACAGTCGGAATTCAAAATGAAGATGGAACCATTGCTCTGCTTATTTCTTACAATCAAGACTTTTTGCAAGACACTTTAAGACTCAGGATAAATCCACCCTATCTATTTTATTCCCCGGTTAGAGGAAATATTAATCCTGGTGAAATGCAGTCAATTAAACTTCTCTTTGACAGCTATTTTTTATATTCAGGCTTATATAGAGGAGCTTTAAAATTTTACTCACAGGATAAAAATCACACTCTAAATCCAGTATCTATACCAGCGATTTTAAATATAGATACCACCACTTCAGTCCAGCAGGAAATCGAACAAATCCCTTATATCTTCGAGCTTAACCAGAATTACCCAAATCCTTTTAACCCTACTACCACTATTCCCTTCACGGTTTATGGTTCACAGTTCATAGTTCATAGTCCCGTCCGCACATCCCTTATTATCTATAATATCCTTGGGCAGAAGGTAAAAACTCTGGTGGATGAGGAAAGGTTACCAGGGAATTATCAGATTGTCTGGGATGGGAAAGATGAAAAAAGAAATGAAGTTTCATCTGGAATATATTTTTACCAATTAAAAGCCGGGAATTATAAAGAGATAAAAAAGATGAGTTTGTTGAGATAGGATATTTACATAACTGTCATGCTGACCCCGGTGGGTGGCACCCTCAAACTTGTTTGAGGGTGACTTATAAAATCTTAAGTTTATTAACTCCATAATTACCTTAAATGAAGCGAACCTGAAAGGTTCGCACTACGAGAAAAACATAAAATAAACAAATAAAATGGAGGTCTGAAGACCTCCGCTACACAAAAACAATAAAAATATAAACTCACTCACCTACTTATAAATTTCCTCCAATAACTTCTTCAAGACTTACTTAGCTGACTGGACTTATCGACCAGAAATTTGATTCGATCATATCGATCCCTGAGCTTGCCCATCTTTTTTGCAGAATCAGTATCTTCCCTTTTCTTCAAAGCTCTGACCGCCTCTAATTTGATCTCCTCGTCTATCTTTTTGCCTAAAATCCCTTTTACGAATATCCTGGGCTGATTGATGACTTCGCTCAAAAATTTGAAACTCTTTTCCCCACCGACACTGTCGATAGTGTGTAAAATCAGTATGGCATTGTCTTCATCTTTATAGAAAAGCTCTTTTAACTTATCGACGGAACTCTCCGAACCGCAAGAGCCCAGAGCCATCAGGGCTAATTTTCTAATCTCCTTATCTTCTTCCTGGGCTAATGCCAGAATGAGTTCCTCGCTTTTTTTACCACCGGTCTTCTCTAAAGTCTGCAGGACCGTTTTTTTTACCTTAATATCTTTATCGTAAATCCATTTCCCCAATCCTGCTAAAGATTTTTCGCTCTTGATGTCGGATAATATATGGAGAATATTTCTTATCTTAAACCAGCCATCCAAAGTCAAATTCCCGGATGAGTCTCGCTGGAAATTGGAATCATCCTGAATTATTCTGGAGAAATAGTTAGCCCCGGCTTCCCCTAAGCCACCTCCGGCAATCTTTAAAACCACCTGCCTTATGGTTCTATCCGGATCGGTTAGAAGGGGTTCTAAAGCTTGAGCAATTTTTTCTCCCCCGATTAGAATCAGGGCCTCCCCTACTTTCTCCCAGGCCTCCTTTCTTTTACTTTTTATCTCCTCCACCAGCTGCTGGATGATCTGGTCCCGGGCAAAACTTTGAACGATCTTAATATACCGTTCCTCTTTTTCCGTCGAATGCTCCCTTCCCAGATCAGATTTAAGTTCCTGAATGATCTTATTAAATTGTCCGTATTCGCGGGATATTATCGACTGCCCGGCACAGTTTTCTAAAAGCTGAAAGTACTGAAGATCGGTCCGCTCCTTATAGGAAAGCATCTCCTGGACGAAAGACTGGAAAAGCTCTTTGGAATATTTCAGGAAGAAAGAAGAGAAAGTTTTAAGCCAGAAGAAAGAGGTTTGACGTAAATTTTCCTTTTCTGAAAAAAGATTATGCCAGAGAGCATCAATTGTTTTCTTTAGCTTCTCCACCTGATTTAAATTAATAAGCTTAATCAAAAGATTTTTAAGTTTCTCCTCCTCTTCCGCCCTTGCTTCTCCAGAGATGAGTTTATCTAAAACCAGCTCCGAATCCCTCAAGGTCTTGATCTTAAGCAAGGCGCTCTCATCTAAAGCCTTTTCAAAAAAGTTCTCCGGAGCACCCTGGCGCACAAAGACATCCTTCAACTCACTAAAAAGGTAATCCCTTTCCGGATGATGGATAAAAGCTTTAACTAAATTCTTCACCCCATCTAAATATTCCTCATCTTGAGACATCTCATCCCAATCTTTTCTGGCAAACTCGTTTCCTAAAAGCTCCTTCACTTTTTCCCTGGGTAATTTCGAGAACTCCTCCAGCAGAATAGATTGAAAAACCTTAAGCCTGAAATCAAACTTAAGTTTCCCTTCTAAATCTATATCTTTTCTGATCTTTCTTAACAATAGGTCTAACATCAACTGTGGGTCTTGTTGTAGCGAAATTCTGGCAAAAGTCTTAACTTCAAAATCATCACA
Source organism: uncultured Ignavibacteria bacterium (assembly GCA_964570765.1). Taxonomy (GTDB): domain Bacteria; phylum Zixibacteria; class MSB-5A5; order MSB-5A5; family RBG-16-43-9; genus CAZMZF01. The sequence continues at coordinate 138,789 of CAZMZF010000002.1, read as the reverse complement.
TTTTTCCACTAAAGAGATGCTTTCTTCTAAGAAAGTATCCCCTAGCTCTGATTTTTTCACCCGGATAGAATTGATTCTCTTCTCTTCTAAGAACCTCTGCAAATTTAGATTTTTAGGTAAGGGCAGGAGTTTCTCGCTCAGCCTTCTTAAAAATATGCTTAGTTCATCCGAAGTAGCCTGGCTATAGATATAAATGCTGCCTAACCCGAATTTGGAAAGCTCTATTTTCAACCCGCGTATGAAAACCTCGTCCTTCAGAAGAATACCCATAGCGTAAAATTTCTCCTGATAAAGGTGGAAATCGAAGTAGCTCCTTATGCGGAAAAGCTTCTTCATCCAGTTAAAAGGTTTTTTAGATAAATCCTCCTCCGCTGGATGCTCCTGGGTATATAGTGCCAGACGGCGTGAGGATAAGAAAAGCTCCCTTAAGATCTCTTTCCCCAATTCCCTTAAGTCTAACTCTAAGTCTTCCCTTTTAAGTAATGAAAAATCGAATGACATCTTTTCTATTCCTTATGACGATCTTAGCGTAGAGACGCATAGCATGCATCTCTATGCAATTTATTCAAAACAGTAAAGATATCCGTCCATAGAGGGGATTAGTATCTTTCCTTCAGAAAAAGAGGGCGAGGCATAGATCATTCCTCCGGTCTTATATTTAAAAACCATCTCACCTTTTAAACTATTCACTCCGTAAAAATAACCATCCAGAGAGCCAAAGAAAATTTTATCTCCGATTAAAAGAGGTGAAGAGTGAATGGGACCATCGGTCTCAAAACTCCAGACCAGTTCTCCACTTTTTGAGGACAGGGCATAAAGACGACCATCATTCGAGCCAAAATAGACCATCCCTTTAACCGGAGCCGCTGAAGAATGAACACTCCCTCTGGTTTTGAATCTCCAGAGAAGCTCCCCGGAAGATAAATCTAAGGCGTAAAAGTAACCATCCGCAGAACCTAATAAGAGAGTTTTTTCATCGATGCCGGGTGAAGCAAAAATTGCCCCTTCAGTCTCATAACTCCAGTTTTGTTTCCCGGAATCAATGTCCCGAGAATAGATTTTACCGTCTCCTGTTCCAAAGTATAAAGCTTCCCCGGAAAAAGCCGCAGCCGAATATATAAAATCACCAGCCGTATGTTTCCAGAATTCCTCTCCGTTAATTTTATTCAATGCTAAAAATTCCCCCCTTTCTGTAGCAACGAAAAGCCCTCCTTTTATTATCATCGGTGAGGAGCTTATATCTTTTAATCTTTTCTTCCAGACCAGAGCACCACTTTTTAAGTTCAGTGCAAAAAGATTTGAGTTCTCCTTTCCCCCATTAAAATAGAGGATAGTTTCATCTGCACAGGGGGTAATAGTTAGTGGAAAATCCAGGGAATAAGAGCCTAACTTTTCACCTGTGTTAAAATCTAAAAAGACTATCTTCTGCTCTAAAGTCCCGATGATTATAATCTCCTCTAAGATCAAAGGAGTTGAGTAGCTTGGTCCGACCTTCTTCTTCCAGAGAAGTTTTAACGGTAGAGTAATATTAGAATTCCGGATTGTCTGATTAATCTGGTCATACCTGAAGCTTCTCCAATCTGAATCTTTTTCCTTGAAATCCACTCGTGGGAATTTTAAACTTGAGGCACAGCCCCAAAAAAGGAAAATAAAAATGACGAATACTCTTTTAATAATTTTCATTCCGAAAAGGGATTTACCTAACCAGAGATTAAACCCCATTCTTTCTGCCTTTATCTAAAAGTTCCAGCCAAAAAAGAAATCGAACACTGTTTCCCTGGAAACCGATTTGAAATCTGTTTTCTTGGCGAAATCAAATCTCAAAACTATTACATATCCAAAGTTAATCCGGAATCCAGTCCCAAAACTGCCATATAATTGATCAAAATGGTCTTCCCAGGCATTCCCGGCATCGAAAAAGAAGGCGCCCCGGATAGCCTCAAAACCTATTCTGCCAAAGGGAAAGCCGATTATCAGATTATCGATCAGAGGAAAACGTAGTTCGTTATTTATCAAAACCAGTCTTTTCCCATAAAAAGCTTTGCGATCATACCCTCTCAGACTCCAGCTCCCACCTAAATGTAACCTCTGAGGCTCAGTACCTGAAGAGGAAAAACCTGTTAACCTTAAGGCAAAACAACTGTTCTTTCCCAGCCTCAGATATTTTCTAAAATCAGCTAAAATAAGTCGATTGTAAACCTGCAACTCATCCCAGCTCAGGGTAAGTCCGAGAGTAAGATTAAACCTGATTCCATCTATAGGACCGGTCAGATCCCATAAACTGGTATCTTTGATCCAGGAGAGGTAATTAGTGGAAAGCAGCACATTCCTTTTCCTTCCAAAGACATAAAAATCCTTATCCGACTGCCTTAAAAAGAAACTGGATTCTATCCGCTGAAACTTGGAGATTGGATAGTTGGCAAAGAAAAGTCCTCCATATTGCCTTTCCTTGAAGAAACCATAATAATCATCATAATACTCATCATAAAGATGAAAGACTCCGAATCCATAGTTAAGCCTTGTGGTTCGATTCAAATAGGTTATTCCGAAGTTAAAGCTGGAAAAAAACTCAGATTTGGTCTGGGCGGTATTGCTCAAAAGGAAAAAGTATTGATGGTTACCTAACATATCGGTTAAGGCTAATTGCAGACCACCTACCGTCCCATAGACTGCATCATAGGATATGGCTGATTGCGCTATGTCAAACGAATAATCGTTTTCATATCTAACCACTCCCTTGGTATGTTCTCCGGAGATCTTCTCTGGAGCCCAGCTTAATTTCAGGCTATCTTTATCCTGTCCCAAAAACTCAGTCAGAGAATCATTCAGGGAGAATTTATAGATATGGAAATTGTAATCCCGATAACCGGAGAAATATAGTTCTTTTTCTTCGCCGCCCACATCTGGATCAAAACCTCCGGTTAAAAACCGGGTTAACTTTTTTATCCCGGACGAATCTAAAGAATAGAGATTAAAAGCGCCTTCCCGATCTGAAGTGAAAAAAAGCTTTTCTTCATTTTTTGAGAAAGTAGGGTTTAAATCATGCGCTCTGGCAAAGGTGAGCTGTTTAATCTCTCCAATTGAAACCTCAATCGAAAAAAGGTTTTGAAAACCCTCCTGACCATAAAAGGTCCGATCCGAGGAAAAAACTATAGTTTTACCATCTTTAGACCAGGTCGGATCCTTTTCCTGGTAAATATCCTCGGTTAAACGAACCAGTGAGTCTTCGAGCATATAATATATATAAAGATCAGTGTACCCCTTTTTATCCACCCCGTTAAAAACTATCTTCGCATTGTCCTCAGACCAGGCCGGTGAAGATAAGCTGACCAGAATATCAAAGCTTTTGCGCTTGACTATCTTCATTTTTTTTAGGTCATAAACATACAACCAATCCTTTTCCTTACTCTTGGAGATAAAAGCTACCCGGCTATCTTCAGAACCATCCACCTTGCTCTCTAATAGGTGCAAAGACTCGAACTGGGGAGACCTTTCCCCTTTCACCAGGGTGAAAAGTTTTTCCTTCTCCCCTCGAGGGGACATAAGGTATAAGCCGGAATAGCCTAATTTGTTAGATTTAAACACCACCCAATCCTCAATTTTACCTTTATGCTGATAGGGAACTAAGGTGGGTTTCACGTTGAATCCATCAAAAGTTAGTTGAGTAGCCACCCGATCCGGCAGGTCTCCAGAGGAGATCTCCGGAAAATATTTTTTCTTCAGATGATATTCCCATTCCTCTCCCAGCTCTTTCAGACTTTTATGGAAAGTTAATCCCGCCACTTCTGAAAAATTTCCCCCCTTCCAGTAATTGTCAAAAAGAAGTGTAAGCCGGTCATCTCCGTATTTTTCTTCTAAAAATCTACAGAAAGATTCTCCCTCCTTATACATCAGGTAAGAACCAGCTATCTCTCCCATATGCTCGATCTTCACCAGCTTTCCGGAGATAACCAGGTCTTTGATTATCATCTCTGCCTCAGAGTCGATCTTTCCAGACCAGTGTTCGGCTAACCCTTCTTGAAACCAAAGGGGTGGTTCTACATAATTGTAGAAGCGGTGAAGTTTCATCACGAAATAGAGCTTTTCAAAAGTGAAAACATGAACCAGCTCGTGCTGAATGGTATGTTTAAAAGAAGAATATGACCCGTCAAAAGGGATTACCATTCGTCCCTTGAAAAACTCGGTAAACCCGGCCACATTTTCCGGCAACAGGTTTGGAATCACATTGGTCTGCTCGAAATAATTAGGTGAGCTGTAGATGATCAGCGGGATCTTTTTTGCTATATGATAATTGAATTTATCCTGTAAGAAAATGTATCCCTCCTCCGCTATCTTGGCTGCGATTTCAGCGATTTCTTTTTCCTCCACGTAAAAATAAACATTGAAATGCTCGGTGGTCAGAACCTCCCAGTCAAAGCGGGTATATTGAACTTTATTTTTACCAAAGTAATATTGAGAAAACCCCCGCACGGGTAAAAATAGCAAAAATATAAATATAGCCCAGAAAAAATATTTACTCATCTAACTTGCCAGAATTTGACTTTTCAAAGTTTGGAATTGTTGATTTCCTTATCTTTACAAGATAGGACCTTTTGAGCTTTTTCTGTCACCTCATCCCGACTCCATCTCCCAAAAATACTTTTTTTCTTTTTTCGCACAAACTCTTTTAAAGCCTGAAAACACTCTTCATCTCCGATTTTCTCCAGGAGATTCAAAGCATTTATTTGAAGTTCCTCTTTTTCCTTTTTGGAAATATCCCCTGTAATAAAACCTTTATCTATAGCTACCTTCAGGATAAAATCTCTGGATTCTTTCTCTCCTAAATTAACCAGAGTGGTAAGAATTTTTTTCCTATCTAAGGAATTATTGAAAAAAATCTCCTTTAATCCAGGAATGAACTCTTTATCCTTTGAAAGACTGATCAGATTCAAAGCCTTTTTGCGAACATCCTCTTCTTTATCTTTAAGGAGCTCAATTAAAATCCGAGTTACCTTCTCATCCTTCTTCTTCTCTAACCCTTTTAAGATTTCCAGTCTCACCCTTGGGTCCGGATCTTTCGCAAAGTCTATTAAAATATCTATAGTCCTTGTGCTTTCGATATTTCCTAAAACGAAAAGCGCATTCCTCACCTTATACCAGGATTCCTCTTCTAAGATATTAGAATCTTTGCTCCTTTTGAAATTCTCCTGGGAGTTAAGGAAATTAGAAAGAGTTTCAACCGACTCTTCTCCCAGGTCGCTCAAAACTCTCAAAGCCCACAGACGAACACTGCGCTCATCCACTGTAAATATCTCTATAAGTTTCTGAGTGACTTTGTTCAGATCTAAGCTTTTTAGAAGCTCTTCTATCTCTTTTCCTTTCTGAGTATGGAAATCAGTGAAAAGCGGCTGGATCAAAAGATCCAGATTTTCTCTGGAAGAGAGTTGGGATATAAAATCATCTTTTAATCTCTGGATTTCAGGCACCTTTTGTTCAGCTTGGGCTTTACTATGAATTCTCTCCAGAATCCTTTTCAGCTCATTCACATCTCCAATCTTTGCTAAATGAGTGAAGGTTGGCAATAATAATTCAAAATATCCTCGATAAAACCTTATAGAGACTAATTGGTTATCAAACTGCTCTTCCAGCCTTTCCCTTATATATACGAAATCCTCCTCTTTTTCTTCTGCGATCGAAAGCTCGATCATCTTTTTAAGAGCTAAAATCGAATCACACCTGAGTTTTTCATCTGCAGAATCAAGTTTATTTAATAAGGAATCGATTATCTTCTTTTTTAGTTTTTCATCTGGAGAGCCAACTATCGTCTTTATCCTCTCTTCTAAACCTTCTTCCTCTATTCTGTTTTTTCCCAGCTCCTCTAAAAACTCAAGCGATTTAGAGATAACCCCCTCTTTTTTCTGAAAAGTTTCATCGATCAAAAGGTCAAAATATTTCTCATCGATTATCCCGTAACCGGATAATAGCTCTTTAAGTTTTGGCAAAAGCCTTTGCTTATCTCTTTTCTCTAAAATATTTTTGACCATCTCCAGCGCTTCCTGCGAGGAGCTTTTATCCTCAGGAATATCTTTTAAGCTCTGCTTTAAACTGTAAGTCAAAAGCGTAAGGATTTCATCATCCGAAAGATAATTGACCTCATTTTTAAGATCTTCCATCATCTGTTTAATATCTATCCCTCCACTGCCCATTCCCGAACCACCCTCCCCATAACCTTCTCCCCCAACCTCAGAGGAGGAAAAGCCCGCCTCTTTAAATGCAATTCTCAACCTTTCTTCCTCTATAGACTTTCCTAACAATATATCTTTCAAAAGATCCGGGCGAGTTCGGATGACTTTAGAGAGTTCAGACTTCAGGTTCACGTTTTCTATCTCATCCGCTTTAACCACTTTCTCATCTTCCAGTACCACCTCATACCTCATTCGATTTAACTTTATATGCGAGATCTTATTTTTCTCAAGATAGGAATGCAGATCCTCCTCTTCTTTTTTGAGAAAAAACTCTAAAAATGACCTTAGCTCATCTTTATTTATACCCTGGCTAAAGCTGATACTTTTGATCTTCTGCTTTTCCAGTGTATTCCAGACCCTATCGGAGATCGCATTAGCTTCTAAGCTTTCCTCCTCTAAAACTAATTTATTTTCTACCCGACCCAGAGTAATCTCCCCTTTGGCTTTGAAGAACTCCTGAAACAGTTTGAAAGTTTTCTGCAGGGCAGCTTTTACCGCCGGATGATCCGGTGGATAGATACTCAGCCTTCTAATGGTCGAGTCGAATTCCTTCAGAAAACTTATGTATGAAGAATTTTTAGAAATCTGCATAGGTATAAACCATACCTTATTTTAACTCTATATCAATTAATCGACATCTAAAGGTAACTCTTTATCCCTAATAGTCGAAGAGAAATCTTCGTTTTAAACCCCTGCGGACAGAATTTTTTTAGAGTCCTAATAGCAGATGATTTGACATCAATGATAGGAGTACAATTAGATTTCCCTCTTCTTTATTACGTGAAACGGATCCGGAGCAAGCCCCCGTGGGGTAGGAAAGCAAGGGGTCGGGGATAGGTTTGCAGGTAGTGTAAGGATTTAGTCGAGCTTGAGCAAACTATATGGATCGTGTTTTGATTCTTCTGGTGTCAGGAGGTAACTCCTGACACCACTTTGAAGTTATAAAGACCTTGCTCCGACTGGATGTTATCATCCAGTAAAGGAATAATCGGACGAAAACATCCGCCAACGAGCAGGCAGTTTTCCAACCTCAAAAAACTTTATTATTCCCAGCCGCTGAAAGGTGGATATTTATCCACCATACAGAACCAGTAAGCTTGAACCCGGTTGACATACCTCTGGTATCTTACTATGTAATCAAAGGAGCTTTTGGGGAAATTGCTGGTGAAGAGAATCGATAATCCACTGTAGATCATAACAAAAAAGGCGGCTATACCATATAACCCCATAAAAATCCCGTGTGGAATCCCGATATAGATCCAGCCAAAAAAGAAACGGGCTAAGACCAGCCAGGGATTAGATTTCTCCGGATAGGTCACATCATATTTAACCGGATATTCAGGCATCTTTAACCTCCTGTGTTAAAGTTTATGATTATTTACCGCTTATGAAAAACGGTGGAACAGACATTCTTGTCTGTTCTTTACAGTCAGACAGGAATGTCTGACCTACCAATAATTTGTCACCTGAACAAAAGTAAAACATATCTCTTCAAATTTATTATGGCTTAATCTTATACAAAATCCCCCAGGCATTAGAATCGTATTTCCATGAGGTATCAGCTACACTTTTTGGGTCTAAACAGTCGATATAAGCATGCCTATAGGTATTAAAGTCCTGTGAGGTGGGAGTCCAGCTTGCAGTAAAGAAATTACTACTATCATTTTTGAAGCGAATTTTTCTAAAGTCACTTCCTTCATAAATATGAAGGTAATATAAATCAGATGGGTCTGTTACCTCGATAGTGAATTTGACTTGAGTAGTTAATCTGGTAAATTTCAAAACCTTATTAAGGTCATACAGGCTACCTAAGCTTATTAAGTCATCCGAACCTGAAGAGTTAACCCAGAGAGTGTTGAATCCGTCTGGGTGAGTGGGCGTTGAGTAGATCTGCACATTTTGTATTTTCATAAGTAACCAGCCTCTATAAATATCTCCCGCATCACCCCACTGCTCAAAATAAGCTCTAACTTTGGAGAATGCTTTAAAATTCTTAAGATATTCTGTCCCTGAAATGAAAGTATGAAAAACCCCTCCCAGGCTATCATCCCAGTACACATCCGCATTTCTAAAAAAATGATTGGAATCTGCTTCGTGGAAATTTATGCTGATCCCGTAATCCCTTTTGGTAATCTCTCGGTAGAACGAAGTATTCCTGGTGGTATCAAACAGGTCAGATAAAAAAATGCTTGGATGGTAGTAGATATAATCCTTTATCGCATCTACATCTGTATAACTTTTAGAAACGGGTATTTTGCAGTTCCAGGAAAAGAATATATATAATAAAACACTAAAAAATATTAAGTATTTCAAAGTAGATTTAGACATTTTTCCTCTTTGAATTTTTGACCTCAATCTATTCAAATATACGAATTTATATATTAAAACCGAATAAAAAATAAATTATTTCAAGCTGTAAAGGCATGGCGGGCTGTGCCTCTGCAAAATTTCCCATCTCCTTTATAAGGAGAGGGATGGGGTGAGATTCTATGTGTAGCGTCCCGTATTCATGCGGGACGAAAATAGAAACAAGTAAACCCACCTTGCCTCCAAGGTGGGATGATTAAACAAAGTAGAGACGCATGGCAAAGCGTCTCTACAAAAAACACCCGGAACAAAAATTTGGATAATCTTTATCTTAATACTGATATATCTACAGATTTTATCTCGGTTTAAACCCTTGACAATCTCTCATCTTAAGACTATATTTGAAAAAATTTAAGTGGCTTAATTATGTTAAAAGATAAAATTATAGATAAACTGAAAGAAATACTGAGCGGGGATGAATTAAAGACTGAACAGGGCAGAACTTATGCTAAACCTGAAAAGGTCAGTACCATCCCTCAACTTGTTAAATTAGTTCTTCAGGAAAAATTCAAAATCCTCCCCCTGGGAAACGAATCTAAAATCAGCCTGTCTGAATATTCTGGAGACCAAACTCTTTTTTTAAAATTAAACCGACTCTCCAGCCTAAAAAAGGTAGTCCCGGAAGACCTTTTTGTGATGGTAGAGCCTGGATTTAACTTAAAAGATTTGAATCCTCAACTTTCAAATTATAATCTTTTTTACCCTTTTTCTCTGGATAAATCAGAAGGAACTATAGGTGGTTCTGTCGCCTGCGGGCTTACTGGAAAAGCTTTCCGAAAAGATATCAGCACCAGCGAGCTGGTTTTAGCCTTAGAGATTGTGGATTCTTCCGGGCAGATTTTAAAATTAGGGGCTGAGGTTTTCAAAAGCGTTACCGGATATGATACTGCCAGACTCCTGGTCGGCTCCCGGGGAACTTTGGGGATAATCACCTCCATTTCTTTAAGAGTTTTCCCTTCAAATAGAAAAAAAGAGTTTGCAGACCTGAAATTATTACCTGCTATTCTCAGAAAACTTACAGGTGATAATTCAGCCAAAGCCATCCTCAATCAAAGGATAAAAAAGCTCTTAGATCCACAAGGGGTTTTCGTAGAATAGTCTTAAGGAGAGAAAATGGAAAAAAAAGCTTTTGAGGAGATTATCCTTTTTGCCATAAGAAAAGAAGTGGAAGCGTCTACCCTTTATGGAATTTATTCTAACTTAGCCAAGAGCCAGAACGTCAAGAAGATGTTTCAAGACTTGAAAGATGAGGAGCTCAAGCATAAAAAGATTTTAGAAGGACTCAAAAAAGAAGACCTGACCCATTACCAGTTGAAAAAGATACCGGACTTAAAAATAAGTAACTATACTTTAGAGGAAGATTACTCTCCGGATATGAACTATCAGGAAACCTTATTGTTAGCTATCAAAAGGGAAGAAAGATCTGTTAAATTATACCAGGACTTATCTAAAGGAGCAGCCGAACCAGAGCTTAAGAAAATGTTCCAGGTCTTAGCTCAGGAAGAATCAAAACATAAACTTAATCTGGAAACCGAATACGATAAGAATATATTGACTGAAGACTAAAAGATGCCGGAGAAAAAAGATTTGATTCTGGACATATTGTTAGGGGCTATTCAAAGGGAGATAAGCGCCTATGATTTTTATTACAAATCCAGCCAAAGCTCCCCCTTTCCAGAGACCAGCTCTTTATTTCTGCAATTGGCCCGGGAGGAGAAAAAACATCGAGAGATTCTGGCTAAGGAATATCAGACCGTCAAAAGAATGCTTCTAAAAGAAAAGTCAGAGCAGGTTTATTTGGAAAAAGAAGAAGTCTCCTATTTTATCCCGGAAGAGATTATTCCTCGAAAAATAAGAACTATTCCTGAACTTGATCTATCCTGTGTTTCTTTGCCCACAGAATTCTTAGGAGGAGATTATTTCGAGACTCTAATCGTGGCTGACCCGGAAAAAAACATAAATCATCTCGGTTTTTTACTCTATGATATTATGGGACACGGGCTCGAGCTGACCACTCTTAAAGCCAAAATCAGAGAGAAATTTGAAAATCTTCAAGATGTTTGGTCTAAAGACAAATCGATCCTCTCCCCGGCTGCAACCCTTTCCCGCTTGGGAAAAGAGCTTTATCCGGATTGTCAAAAAGCCTCAAGTTTCATAGAGCTTTTCTATGCCCGGTATAATCCTCTGGAGAAAAAGATCACCTATTCTTCAGCCGGACATCCGCCCCCCTTCCTTTTATCCAATCAGGGAAAAGAAGTAAAAGTATTGATCGATACCGACCTGGTTATGGGTATAGATCAGACCAAGGAGTATCGGGACAGCTATATGAAAGTTGAATCCGGTGATATTTTGATCTTATACAGCGATGGGGTGGTGGAGGCATTCAATCCTGGGGGGGAATTCTTCGAAGAGAAAAGGCTGATCCAGACTGTTCAGAAAAATTTCCAGCTTTCATCTATTGAGATTACCAATCGTATATGTAAATCGATAAGGAAATTTACCGGCGAGAAGCCTTTGACTGACGAACTGACCTTAGTCATTGCCAGGATAAAATAGAATTTCAAAAAAAAGGTACAAAAATGAAAAAGAAACAAAAGAAAATCTATCAGGAAGCACCTGATCCGCTTCCGGCTCAGGCTGGGGTATTAGAAGCCCTGGAAATAGCTATTTATAATGAACAGTCCGCTCATGATTTTTATAAAAATTTAAGTGAGACCATTGAGAACCCCAGCGGTCAGGAAAGGTTTAAGTTTTTATATTTAGACGAGAAAAGACATCGATATCTTTTAGAGGAAAGATACCTCAAAGAATCTGATGGAAAAAGTTTTCTCTTCAATCCGCGGAAAGTCAAAAAAGTTGAACTGAAAATTAATGACCAGGCTTCCGCCAAGGAGGCTCTGGACATAGCCTTAGAAGCTGAGAGAGAAGCTTATAACTCCTATATTAAAGCGGCCTCAAAAGCTAAAGACCAGCAAGGCAAAAAGATGTATGAGACTTTAGCCTCAGAGGAAGATAAGCATTATCAGGTCTTGATGTCCGAAAAGCAAATCATCGAAGGCGGATTTTACTGGTTCAGCCTGGACAGCTCAGGATTTATGGAGGATTAAGTTTTAGGGAATTACCTGTAGTTGCTTGATTCATCAAGCGAAAATAAAGGAGGGAAGAAAGATGGAAAAATGGCAATGTTTAATCTGTGGCTATATTTACGATCCAGCCATAGGTGATCCGGATAACGGGATCAGTCCGGGAACGCCATTTGAAGAACTGCCGGATGACTGGCTCTGCCCTGAATGTGGAGCAGAGAAAGACCAGTTTGAGAAATTCCTGGAATAAGTTTTTGAGGCTTATGCTTTTTAAATCGAGGAACATAGGTTTTGAAAGAGAATTTAACCTTTAATACCAATCGAATTGAATCAAGACTGAAAGACTCAATTCGTCCCAAAAACATCTTAAAGGAGGATAAATGATGGACGAAAAGATTCCTGAGAATCTAAAAAAGAGGCTAAGCAAGGACGGGTATGAAAAGCTCTCAAAAACAAACAACCCTGCTCTTTTCCAGTTCATTGCCAGATATGTAGAGCTGTGCAATCCGGAAAAGATCTTCGTTTGCGCGGATACGCCGGAGGATGTAAAATACCTCAGGGAAACTGCCCTGAAAAATGGAGAAGAGAGCAAACTGGCAGTGAAAGGACACACCATCCATTTTGATAATTATAAAGACCAGGGAAGGGATAAGAAAAACACCGGTATCCTTGTTCCCCGGGGAGTCAACCTCGGAGAAGCCATAGAGACCAAAGACAGGGATGCAGGCCTAAAAGATATTTATGAAATCCTTAAAGACATTATGAAAGGAAAAGAGCTTTATATCCTTTTCTTCTGTCTGGGACCTGTAAATTCTATATTCTCCATCCCCGCAGTCCAGCTTACCGATTCAAGTTACGTGGCTCACAGTGAAACTTTACTCTACCGGCCTGGATATGCTGAATTCGTCAGGCAGGGCTCAAAGGCACGCTTCTTTAAGTTTGTCCATTCCCAGGGCGAATTAGATGATAGAAAAACCTGCAAAAATCTTGACAAACGAAGAATATTCATCGACTTGGAAGAAGATATCGTTTACAGCACCAATACCCAGTATGGTGGCAATACCATCGGTTTAAAGAAATTAGCCATGCGACTGGCTATTAATAGAGGCTCTGAAGAAGGGTGGCTCACTGAACATATGTTAGTAATGGGCGTGCATGGACCCAAAAAGCGAATCACTTATTTCTTGGGTGCCTTCCCTTCCCTCTGTGGCAAAACCTCAACTGCTATGTTAGATGGCGAAACCATCGTTGGTGATGACATCGCTTATTTAAGAAAAACAGATGGTGAAGTCCGGGCAGTGAATGTCGAAAAAGGGATGTTCGGTATCATTATGGGTGTAAATTCTAAAGATGACCCCAGTCAATGGAAGGCTTTGAACAATCCAGGTGAGATCATCTTCTCCAATGTTTTAGTCACCGAGGATAAGAAAGTACACTGGATTGGAAAAGATGGCGATGCTCCATCTAAAGGATATAACCATTCAGGCGCATGGCAGGCAGGCAAGAAAGATGCAGAAGGTAAAGAGATAAAATGCTCACATCCGAATGCCCGCTTCACTCTTTCCCTGGATACCCTGGATAACCTCGACCCAAAACTTAATGACCCAAAAGGTGTAGAAGTAGGTGGGATCGTTTATGGTGGAAGGGATTCAGACACCTGGGTGCCAGTTGAGGAGTCTTTTGACTGGCAGCACGGTATTATTACCAAAGGCGCATCCTTAGAATCGGAAACAACTGCAGCGACCTTGGGAAAAGAAGGGGTCAGAGCTTTCAATCCGATGTCCAATCTTGACTTTTTATCTGTGCCGGTTGGCAAATATATCCAGAGCAATCTCGATTTTGCCAAAGGTTTGAAAAAGCCTCCCCTGATTTTCTCCGTCAACTACTTCTTGAAAGACAAAGATGGTAATTTTCTGAACGAGAAAACTGATAAAAGAGTCTGGTATAAATGGGCGGAATTGAGAGCGCATAATGAGGTTTCTGCCATAAAGACTCCAACTGGCCTTATACCGAAATATGAAGACCTCAAAAAACTGTTTAAAGAGGTTTTGAAAAAAGAATATACCAAAGAAGATTATAACAAGCAGTTTATGATCCGCATACCTGAAAATCTGGCAAAGATCGAAAGGATAAAGAAGATTTACGAGAATAATGCCCAGATCCCGGATACACCCAAAGTTATTTTTGACGAGCTGGAGAAACAAAAAGCCAGATTAATCCAGGCAAAAGAGAAATACGGAGATTATATCACCCCAGACAAGTTCCTTTCCTGATCTTTCTAGGGTAGGGGCATCTCGCCAGAGGCGGATGCCCCTACAGAATGATTAGGGGCTGGATGAAATCATCTTCTCAATTCACGTGAACGTCGGGTCCCCTAACCCGACGGAAAAAATAGAAACGATTTGACTTGCCAGGTCAGGGGACCTGGTAAGCACGAGTAATAAATTTCCAAATTTTCTTTTCAGATGAATTTTTATGATCAATTAAAAGAATCTTATCTCTATGAAACCCTGTCTGAGAATCAGGTCAAGTGCAACATCTGTCAGAGAAGATGCCTAATCAAGGAAAACGAAAGGGGCTGGTGCAAGACCCGTTTAAATCAAGCAGGGAAGCTCTATACTCTGATCTATTCAAAAGTCTCATCCATTGCTATCTCCCCTATTGAAAAAAAGCCACTTTTCCATTTCTATCCTGGTTCAAACTGGCTCTCCTTGGGAACCTTAGGGTGTAATTTCCGTTGTCCGGGATGTCAGAACTGGGAAATAGCTCACTCAAATCTAAATTCAGATAAAAATAGATTCCAGCTCATCACTCCAGAAGAGTCTATTAGATTAGCAAAAGAATATAATTGCAAAGGGATCTCCTGGACTTATAATGAACCAACCATTTGGTTTGAATATACTCTGGATAGCGCCAAATTAGCCAAAAAGAATTCACTTTTGACCAATTATGTTACCAATGGATATATTACCCCTGAGGCATTAGATTTAATCGCACCGTATTTAGATTCCTTCCGGGTAGACCTGAAAGGATTCAGTTCTAATTTTTATGAGAAAATATGCCATATCAAAAATTTCACAGGAATTTTAGATGTAACTAAAAGAGCTAAGGAGAAATGGGGAATGCACGTGGAGATAATTACCAATCTTATCCCCGGTTACAATGACGATGAAAAGCAATTGCATAATATTACCTCCTGGATTGCAAAAGAATTGGGGGAAATGACTCCCTGGCATCTAACCCGTTTTATGCCTTATCTTGAGTTAAAATCTTTAAATCCGACTCCTGTAGCTACTCTGGAGAAAGCCAGGGAAATAGGCTTTTCTGCAGGTTTAAAATATGTTTATCTTGGTAATGTGCCAGGACACAAAGGAGAAAACACCTATTGCCATAACTGTAAGAAACTTTTGATTGAAAGGTATGGAATAATTACATTAGATAATAAAATAAAAGAAGGCAAGTGCCCTTATTGTGGAACCAGAATCCCGGGTAGGTTTGAATAAAACGTAGGGCCGACGCACCCTCAAACTCGTTTGAGGGTGCCACCCTGGAATGAGTGAAAAGAAGAAGGGTGCCATATCCCCCGCAAGCAGAGTTGTCATTCTGGGGGAGTCCGCCTCTGGCGAGACGACCGAAGAATCCCGTCTTTTGGTTTCAGATGCTTCGCTACGCTCAGCATGACAGCCTGGGATATGAGGGCGGAGTTAAATTCCGCCCCTACACGAGAAAATTATCTCCCCACCCAAAATCGTCAACTCCACTTCTGTCTCTAAAATTTTCTCAGATGGAATACTGAAAATGTCTTTAGATAGAACCACTATATCTGCTAATTTACCAGCTTCAAGAGAACCCTTTTCTTTCTCCTGAAATTGTGCATAAGCAGAACCTAAAGTATAAGCTTTAACTGCCTGTTCTATGGTTAGCTTTTGTAGAGACGCAGCGTTATGCGTCTTTACGGGTCGTAAGGATTTTATTGCCTCTACATCTCTGGTCACTGCTGAATATATCCCTAACATCGGATTTAAAGATTCAACCGGCCAATCAGTTCCGAAAGAAAGAATCGCTCCTGAATCTAAAAGCGACTTGAAGGGATAAGCTCTTTTTAATCTTTCTTTTCCCAATCTCTGTTGTAACCACTTTCTATCCGAGCTCCAGAAAGCTGGCTGAACTGAGGCTACTACTCCCAACTCGGCGAAACGAGGTATATCTATTTCTTCCAGGACACTACAATGTTCAATCCGATGTCTTCTTTCTCTTTTCGGATTCAACTCTTTAATCTTTTCATATATATTCAAAACGATATGATTTGCTCTATCACCGATAGCATGAATTCCCACCTGATACCCGAATTTATCTGCCAGAGATACCATCTTTTCTAACTCTTTTTCCTCCAGCAAAAGCGCTCCAGATTTATCAGGTTCATCTGAAAAGGGTTCAAAAAGAAAAGCGGTGCGTGAGCCAAGCGTACCGTCTGCCATGATTTTCAGAAGAGCGAACCTCAATAAATTGTTTTTGTGAGGAAAAGTTTCAATCAACTTCTTTAGCTCTTCTGGGTTTTTGATTAACTCTAAAGGAAGCCATTCACTCACTTTCACTTTCAGCTCGTTTTTTTCTAAGAGTTTCTTATAAACCTCAATCACATCAAGGTCAGAATTATCCTGAATACTTGTAATCCCGTATCTTTTAGTCTCCTTTGCCGCCTCTCTGATTGCCAAAGTAAGTTCATCCAAAGAAGGTTTAGGTATAATCTTCTCAATCAAATCCATTCCCTTTTCCATTAGAATCCCGGTTGGCTCTCCTGTCAGGCTATCTTTAACTATAATACCTCCTTCTGGAGAAGGTGTGTCTCTATTTATCCCTGCCAACTGTAAAGCTAAACTATTAGCCCAACCGATATGCCCATCCACCCTTTTCAGAAAAACAGGATTCTGAGGTGCTATGCCATCTAAAAAACTTTTGTCAGGCCAATTACCTTGATTAAAAAGAGTATGATCCCATCCCCTGCCTAAAATCCAGGAGCCGACTTGAAATTTGCCAACCTTCTCTCTTAACCTTTTCTCTATCTCTTGAAAACTCTTGCAGTCCTTTAAATCAACCCTCAATAAGGTTAACCCACCACCTAAGAAATGCAAATGCGCATCATTGAACCCCGGCAAAACCAGTCTTCCTTTTAAATCTATTACCTCAGTTTCTTTGGTGATATAATCTCTGGCAACATCATCTTCCCCTGAATAAATAATCCTCTCACCAGAAATCACTAACGCATTCGCCCGGGGATTTTTATCATCCATAGTGGCGATTTTACCATTTAAAAGCACTAAGCTAACTTTGGTCATATATTCTTATTTTTTGCTGTAGGGGCGAGGTCACCTCGCCCCTACATAAAACAAACATTAGACAGGGACAAGCCCTGTCCCTACGCAACTTAATAATTATATCAAAAAAAGTGGAAATTTGTCAAGGACAAACTCTTCCCTCTCCTTTTAAGGAGAGGGATCAAGGGTGAGGTTAAAAAAGTCCAGTGGTAGCATTGCCACTCCTTGGTAACGAAGAATATAAAATAAGTAGAGACGCTTAGCTATGCGTCTCTACAAACACCTGATATTATTCTGCACAAAAAACATAGAGATGCATACGATGCATCTCAACAAAAGTATGAGCGTCCTCACAGGAGTGACGACGCAAGGGCATCCCCAAAGCAAGTTTGGGGATGGCACTCTACTTTTTTCTCATTTCAGGGTGGCACCCTCAAACTCGTTTGAGGGTGTATAGCCCACATGCTGCTCTCAATATGGATTTATCAATCTCAATCTGCTTTTTAACTTGCAATCTTTTCACAAACTTTTATCTTAGATAACCTTCGTAGGGGCGGAGTTCATCTCCTCCCTGGTAGTTGCGGGTGGAGACAAGCTCCACCCCTACACCTCTTTTATCTTGGTTAAAAAAACAAAGGAGTTCAAAATGACTATGACTCTCAACCTAAAGGGAAAGGTAACCTTAATCACCGGAGCATCCAGGGGAATAGGAAAAGCCACCGCCCTTCTTTTTGCCCAAGCCGGCTCTGATCTTATAATAAACTATTTCAGAAATAAAAAAGAGGCGGGAAAGACTGCATCTAAGGCAAAAGCTTCAGGAGTTCAAGCTGAAATTTTTAGAGCAGACCTATCTTCAAAAACTCAGTGCGAGAAGATGGTCGATTTTGCTTTCAAAAAATTTGGCAAAATCGACATCTTGATAAATAATGCCGGGATCTGGAAATATGCACCCATAGATAAAATGAGCCAGACTCAACTAAAGGAAACCTTAAGGGTGAATTTGGAGAGCGTCTTCTATCTGACAACTAAAGTAGTCCCTCTTATGAAAAAGCAAAGCGGCGGCAATATCATTAATATCTCTTCTACTGCCGGGCAAAGAGGCGAGGCTTATCATTCCCACTATGCCGCTTCCAAAGGAGCTGTTATAAGTCTGACAAAATCACTTTCAACTGAGTTAGCATCATATAATATACGAGTAAATTGTGTCGCCCCGGGCTGGGTAGATACTGATATGAGTCACCGCTCACTGATTGGAAAAGATAGGAAGTGGATTTTAAATCAAATCCCTCTGGGGAGGGCCGCTCAGCCCGAAGAAATTGCGGGAGCCATCTTATTCTTGGCTTCCGACTTAGCCACATTCATCACCGGTGAAATTATAAATGTAAATGGAGGAGCAGTCCTGATAGGATAAGAATTTATTAGGTTCTTAAACTATTTACATTACATACTTTGATCTTATATTATTCATTTTTCATCTCACATCTACCGTCTCACGTCTTACTCCTCACCTCTATTCTTCAATAAATATCCATAAAATCAGTCTCCCCTTTATCGATATAGACTATCCAGATTAAATTTTAGGTCAAGTCTGTCGATAATGAAAAAAAGAATTAAAGCGGTCTTAAGGTTCTCAAACAAAGGATGTAAACTCCCATGGAGGTTATCAATAATCGATACAGGATTGTAAGGAAGTTAGGGGAAGGGGGGATGGGATCAGTTTTTTTAGCAGAGGATAGTTTAGAGAATAATAAAAAGATCGCCCTCAAGACCATCAAAGCTGAGCAACAGAAACTTCCCGCTTTAGAAAGATTTAAAAATGAGTTTAAATCACTGACCGAGTTACACCATCCCAATCTGGCTGAAGTTTATGATTTTGGAATAATTCGAGGCTCTTCTTCCAGAGAGGAAGAATTTTTTTTCACCCTGGAATATGTTGAAGGTAAAGATTTCTTTGAAGCTTCTGAGAACCTATCTTGTGAAGAGCTGTACGAGCTAATCGTTCAAGTCTGCAGGGCTTTGGAATATGTCCATTTAAGGGGTTTTCTGCATAACGACCTAAAGCCAGAGAATATCCTCATCCAAAATCCGGGTAAAGGAAAGTATCTGGCAAAACTTATGGACTTTGGCCTGGCTGAGGAAAAACCTACCCCGGGCAAAATCAAGGGTACTGCGCACTACATTGCTCCGGAAATCGCCTCAGGAAAACCTTCGTCTCGTCTTTCAGATCTATACTCCTTAGGAGTTGTGCTTTATCAGGTTTCAACCCGAAAGCTACCTTTCGATGGAAAAAGCCCAGTAGAGATTTTGAAAAATCAGATAGAACAGGATCCCACACCGCCGCAGAGGATTAAATCCGATATCTCGGACCCACTCCAGACTATCATCCTGAGACTGCTTTCCAAAAATCCTGAGAACCGTTACCAGAGTGCCAACGAGATCATCGAAGCTTTAAATAATTTAGCTCAGAAAGATTTCCAGATCGATATACCGGCTACAGAGAAAGACTATCTATTAAGCGGTAAGCTCATCGGAAGACAAAAAGAACGTTCTTCATTTCAGGAACATCTACAGAAATTACTTAAAGACAAGAAAGGTGGTTTCATTTTAGTTCGGGGGAGAAGCGGTATAGGAAAAACCCGCCTTCTCAACGAATTCAAATATCAGATCCAGCTAAATAAGCTACACTACTTCTCTGTAAAAGTCACCTCCGAAAGCAGCACCCCTTACCAGCCGATCAAAGAGATCTTGAAACAGGTATATCCTTTATTTGAGGATAGCTCTTTAAAGAGATATAGCTGGATTCTACAGAAACTTATTCCGGAATCATTCCAATCCGAATCCAGAACCGAGCTGACCAGACTCAATCCTGAACAGGAAAAGCTCAAACTTTACGATGCGGTCACTCAGCTCTTTTTAGAGTTCAGCGAATCCACCCTTTCGGTCTTCAGCTTCGACGATCTCCATTTAGCTGATCAGTCCAGCCTTGAGCTTTTAAGCTATATCTTCCGGAATATCAAAGGATATCCCCTATTGATCCTGGGAAGCTATCAGGATGCTGAAAAAGGAGAAGAAAAAGAAACTACTCTTTTTGAGAACGAATACCAGGAGCTTAAAGCTGAAGGACTTCTCAACGAGATCTGTCTGGAGCCTTTTGAACTTCAGGAGATAGAAGAGCTTCTCAAATCCATGCTGGGGACGGAAACCCTCCCCTCCGGTTTCATTCAGAAAATAAAAGAGCTCACCGGAGGAAATCCATTTTTCCTGCAGGAGGTAATGAAAGCTATATTAGAGAAGAAGTCCTTTTCCAGAAAAGACCTTCTCTGGTCCTTAGAGAAGTTCGATTTCTCAGAGTTAAAGATCCCCAGGACGATGAAAGGGATCCTCTCCGAAAGGATTAAGAAATTAGAGCCTTCCCTTTTAAGGGTTGCGCAATGTTTAGCGGTTTTCAATCGACCAATCGAAACTGAACTTTTGCAGAAAGCAGTAAGCCAGTTTAAAGATGGATTAACTTCAGGACTGAAGGCTTTACAGAAAATGGAAATCGTAGAACTTGATCACAAAAGAGAAACCGGGGTTTATTCCTTCACCAATGCACAGCTTCGGGATGTGATCTACGAAGAGATGGATTCGGAATTAAGGAAGGAGTTGCACCAAACCCTGGGATCTTTTTTAGAAGATTTCTATAGATCTAATCGAAAAGCCCATTCCGAGGAATTAGCCTACCATTTCAAATGCTCTCCGGATGAAAAAAGAGCTTTGAGCTATTCCCTTTTAGCTGGCAGACGCAGCCAGAAAATATATGCTAATAATGAGGCAATCAAATTCTTCGAGAATGCCCTTCTCCTTTTAGCCAAGAAAAATAATTATAAGGTTGAATCGAAAGTATTCGAGAACATCGTCGAGCTCTACCAGCTCCTGGGCAAATACGACCTGGCCATTCAAAAATTTGAAGAATGGGTTAAGATCTGTCCTGAACCCAGGAAAAAAGCCAGGGCCTATGAAAAAATCGGGATGATCTATGAGAAAAAAGGAGAATATGATCTGGCTTTAGAACATCTGAAAAAAGGTATGCAGTATCTTGAACCAGAAGAGAACACCTGGGAGATGGCTCGTCTCTGTTATGATTCCGGATTTGTACATAGTCGTAAAGGGGAGTTCGATCCGGCTAAAGGATTTTACGAAAAAGCCCTTAAAATCTTAGAAGATAAAAATGACCACGCTTCCCAGAAAGAGGTTGGAAAACTCTTTAATGCTACCGGGGTGGTTCACTGGTATCAGGGTAAATATGATCAGGCAAGCGAATATTATCGGAAAAGTATTGAAATCTTTCAGAAAATAAAAGATGAGCAGGAGATTTCTTCTCCTTACAATAACTTGGGCAACATCTCTTTCGATCGAGGCAGTTACGATCAGGCTATCGAATATTACCAGAAAAGCCTTTCTTTGCGCGAGAAAATGGGAGACACCAATGCCATGGCCGGCTCCTACAATAACTTAGGAAATGCCTATTACAAAAAAGGAAGCTTTGCCGAAGCCTTACGAAACTATAAAAGGAGCGCTTCTATTTATTCCCGCATTGGAGCACGCTCCTCAGTTATCATCCCCTTGAGCAACATAGCCAATATCAGTTTAGATCAGGCAGATTATCGCTCAGCTTTAGAGCATAACCAGAAATGTATGGAGATGTCTGAGAAGGTAGGGGCAGTCTGGAATACTTCAATCAACGCTCATAACCAGGGATGTATCTATCAGTTTTTAAATGAGCTGGACAAAGCCATAGAATGTTCACATAAAAGTTATACTTTAAAATGTAAATTAAAAGATTCTTTTGGAAAAGCGGGCACCTTTAACCTTTTGGGTGACATCTATCGGATCAAAGGTGAATGGTTTAAATCAGAGAGGTATTTGCAGAAAGCCATCAAAATCTATCAGGAATTAAATAGTAAACCTGGAGAAGCTGAAGGTTTAAAATCCTGGGCAGAGCTTAACTTGGAAACCGGAAACTATTCCCTGGCTTTTGAGCTAATAAAAAATGCCCTCAAGCTTTCAGAGGAGTCTCAGGACGTCGGCCTTATCCTTTCCACCCTTCTCCTTCAGGGTAGGGGTAAGCTTAAAGCTAAGAACTCAAACTGGGATCAGGAAGATTTCTCTTATGAGGAAATCGAAAAAGACCTGAAAACTGCCCTGGATAAAGCTGAATCACTGCAGAAACCAGAACTGCAATGGGAGATTTTAGCCAGCTTGGGCAATCTATATCAGTCTCAGCAAAGATACACCCAATCTATAAAATTTTATAAAAAAGCGGTAAACGTTCTCAGGGAGATCTATGCCAAGGTGCCGGAACAATTCCGCAGCTCATATCTTTCAGAGCCCAAGAAAATTCAGCTAAGGAAAGATACCTCTCGCCTGAAAGAAGAAATCAAAACTCATAGTAGGGCTTTAGTGGGAGTGGCTTAAAGATCCTATTAAAAAAATATGAGGTTTTTCTAATGATCACCTCAGACTTGAAAAAGAAAAGTACCTCCTCCTCTTATGAAGGCGCCGAAGTCTTCAGATCAATGGAGAACGACTTAGAGGAAGCAGAAATTGGAGCCATCGAGCTGGATAAAGCCAGACAGAGTCATTTCCAGGACCAATCCCTGCGCCAGCTTTTAGAGATCAGTAATGCTATGAATTCCAATTTAAAGCTGGAGCGACTTTTAAGCTATGTTATGGACCAGGTCATAGAGATGACCAAAGCAGAATACGGTTATCTGATCTCCTTAAAAGATGATGGCGGTTTAGAGTTCAAAGTGGCTCATAATCTGGCTAAAGAGGAGATCGAAAGCGCCGAGTTTGAGATAAGCCGAAGCGTGATCCGCGAGGCAATGGAAACCCAGAAAACAGTTTTCTTACAGAACGCCTCACAGGACGAAAAATTCAAGAATCAACACAGTATTTTAGATTTACAATTAAAATCGATCCTCTGCGTCCCCCTGAAAAGAAAACAGAAGCTCTTAGGCTTAATCTATTTAGAGAATAGAACTATCGCCGGGATGTTCACTCCAGATCAAACCGAGCTTTTAGAGATTTTTGCCAACCAGGCCGCCACCGCTATAGAGAATGCCCAGTTATTTGAGTTAACTGATGAGAAGCTCCAGAAAAAAGTCCACGAGCTCTCAGCCATTAACTCGGTTATCTCCACCATCAGTCAGACCATGGACCTTAAATTGATTTATTATGATACCGTCAGGATCATTAAACAAATCACCAAAGCTGATTATGCAGGAATTCATATCATAAAAAATAACCGGCTGGTTCTGGAGGCATTTTTAGGTCTCGAATCTTATATGTATGATAAGAAAAGAGTGGCGAATATTGATGAGCCCTGGGCGAAAAAGTTTCTTGAGCCACTGAAGTGGTTAAAAAACAATCCTCTGGCTGAGTTAAATGATTTCATCTCCTCGGAGGCAAAAGACCTGGGAATTCAAACTTATCTCTGTATCCCTTTAAAATCCAAGGAGAACTTAATAGGATTAATGGTCCTGGCAAGCGTGGAACCTAACCATTTTACTGAAGAGAATATTGATCTTCTCTCTTCTATTGCCAACCAGGTCGGGGTCGGGATTGAAAATGTTCAGTTATATCTAAAGGAGACCAACAAAGCCAGACGTCTAAGGGTTATCAACCAGATCGGTTTAAAGATCACCTCTATCCTGGAAATTGAGAAGGTTTTGGAAGAGGTTATCAATTTGCTTTACTCAGAATTGAGTTACTATAGTGTGACTATCGGCTTAATTCAAAAGGACAAGTTCATTATAAAATCTGTATATGAGGAGGACAAAGGGAAACATAGTTCACATAATCACTACTTAGATTTAAAAGAAAAAAGTATCATAGGTTGGGTGGTGGAAAATAACCAGCCGTTGTTAGTAAGAGACGTGCACTCTGATCCACGCTATTATTATTTTGAGGGATTAAAGGACACCAGATCTGAATTAGCCGTTCCGATCGAATTGCAGGGTAAAATTTTGGGGGTTTTAGATGTCCAGAGCAACAAAATCGATTTCTTCGAAGATGAAGATCTACAACTTCTTCAATCCATTGCCAATCAGGCTGCTGTAGCCTTAGAAAACGCCAGGCTCTATGCTAACAGCGAAAAGAAAATTCAAGAGCTTTCGGTCTTAAATGAAGTAGGCCGAGTAGTGAACTCTACCCTGGATTTAGACCGGCTTTTAGAACACATATATCAGCAATTAACCTTAGTGATAAATACCCCTTCTTATTATGTGGCTTTACATGATGAAAAAAACGATAGGTTGAATTTCGAGATCTTAATTGATGACGGAAAACGCTTCTCCAAGACCACTACTCCCGTAGGCGAGGGAAAGGTAAGTTATGTAATCAAGACTAAAAAGCCTTTGCTTATCTGCGATGCCGAATCCGAGATCCATAGATTGCCTATAAAGATCGAGACGGTTGGAAATGAAAAGATCTCCTCTTCCTGGATGGGAGTACCGATGATGTCCGGGGATAAAGTGTTAGGGGTATTAGCGGTGGCAAGTTACGAGAAAAATGCCTTTTCTGAAGAGGATCTGCAGTTTTTGATAAACATCACTAACCAAGCTGCAATTGCCATAGTCAATGCACAGCTTTTTCACCAGGTATTAAAGGGAAAACAAGAATGGGAGCAGACCTTTGATTCCATAACTGACCTGATCTGCTTGATCGATCCAGAATATAGAATCATCCGGGTGAACAGAACCTTAGCTCAAAAATTAGGTGAACAGCCAGAAGGGATAATCGGTAAAAAATGCTATCAGGTCTTTCATCCTGAGTCAGATACACCCTGTCTGGAGTGTGCCCATCGTCAAGCTATGATCTCTAAAAAACCCTTTACTCTGGAGACCAAAAGCATAGGCAGTAATGAAATATTTTTGTGTTCAGCTTTCCCGCGTTTTAGCTCCCAGGGAGAATTCATTGGCAGTGTTTATCTGCTGAGAGACATAACTGAGCAGAAAAGGCTCAGGGAGCAATTGGTCCAGTCGGAGAAGATGGCTGCAGTAGGACAGTTAGTTTCAGGAGTAGCCCATGAGCTTAATAACCCCTTAGCCGGAGTCATGGGATATGCACAGCTGCTTTTGATGCAAAATGATCTGAACGACAAAACCCAGAATTATCTCAATAAGATCAGTAAGGAGGCAGACCGTGCCAAAAACATAGTTAATAATTTGCTCACTTTCGCTCGTAAACACAAGCCGGAGAAAAAATACCTGGATATAAATACCGTCCTGGAACAGACCATCGTGTTAAGAGCTTATGACCTGAAAGTCAGCAGTATCCAGGTGCATAAAGATTTCGATGCTCAGTTGCCCAAAACCATGGCTGATTTCTACCAGCTTCAGCAGGTATTTCTCAATATTTTCAACAACGCCCAGCAAGCTATTCTGGAATCAAAAGGTAAGGGTGAAATCAAAATCACTACTCAAAAATTGGGAGAGATGATCCAGATAGCTTTTGAAGATACTGGTCCAGGTATTCCGGAGGAGAATCTCCATAAGATCTTCGAGCCATTTTTTACTACCAAGGAAGTCGGGAGAGGAACCGGCTTGGGCTTGAGCATCTCTTATGGGATAATTCAGCAACATAGTGGAAAGATCTATGCTCGAAGTACCCTGGGACAGGGTGCCACTTTCATAATCGAGCTACCCATACTAAAAGAAGAGGGTGTAAGTGAAACTGAGAGAAAAGAAAAACCTAAACCTTTGAAACGAAAGATAGAAAGCAAGAATATTTTAGTGATAGACGATGAGCAATCGATTCTGGATATTCTTATGAATACCCTGCAACAGGAAGGACATCAGGTAGATGTGGCATCTAACGGAAGAATAGCATTATCCAAGGTTAAGGAAACCGACTATGACCTGGTGATAACCGATATAAAGATGCCAGATTTTGATGGTAGAAGGTTTTTCCAGGAGGTAGAGAAACATAACCAAAAATTAGCTGAAAAGATTATCTTCACCACCGGAGACCTGGCCAATCCCGAAACCCAGGCTTTCCTGGAAAATACCAACCGACCTTGCATCGCCAAGCCTTTTAATTTAGAAGATGTCAAACAGACGGTCTTGAGATTTTTTGAATAAGAATTATTTACCTTTTGTAAATTATTCTGTAGGGGCACGGCACGCCGTGCCCCTACCATCATTCCAGTGCTTGCTATCCATCTGAGGAGAACTCTGACCTAGCAAGTTTTCATTTTTATCTTTTCATCTCTTCTCTGAGCTTTTCTAAATCCCCCTTCAGCTCTTCCAGTTCTGCCTTAAGCTCCTTCAGTTCTCTTTTCAATTCTATCTCATCTGAAGGATATTCTTTCCCTAAAAGAGGTTCAGGGGTCTTAAGTTTCTCCGTAAAAACTTTTATCTTATCAATCTCCGGTAAAGAGATATTTGACCACTCCTTTTCTTCCATTGTAAGGGAGAATTTCATTGGTCTTTTCTCCCTCAATATTTCCAGATCTACTTTATCCCCTTTCTCCTTATCCGAGACTATCTCCATTATATCCTCTGAATCTTTTACTTTCCGATTATCAACCTCCACAATCACATCCCCGGCTTTCAACCCTGCTTTCTCGGCAGAGCTTTCCTTCTCCACCTCAGTAATCAGCACACCTTCTCCATTTTTAACTCCAAAGTAGTCTCCTAACTGATCAGTTAAATCCTGAATGGAAACCCCCAGCCTTAAACCTGAAAAGATATTCATTTTAAAAGGAAATACCTTTTTCTTCTCCATCTGTAGTCCCTCAGGAAAAGGGTTATACATACTTGAGGAAGAACTCTCGCCCAGAGTGACCATTATGCTTTTCTTTTCCCCATCCCGGACAATCTTCAGTTCAACTTCAGTTCCGGGAGAAGCTTTCCTGACCAAACGGGTGAGGTTATCAACTGAATAGACCCTTTTACCATTAAAAGAAATTATCACATCTCCATCTTCCACTCCAGCCTCTTCAGCCGGGCTATCCTCCACCACACCACTTATCAGGACACCCTCTGTGGATTCATCTAAATCCATTGATTCCTTTAGTTCAGAGTTAAGCTCCTGCAGATAAACCCCCAGCCAGCCTTGTTTTTTATCTTTAGTAGTTTTTTCAGCCCAGCTTAAGCTGAGGAAAAGAAAAACTGCCAGGACCAGAAGCAGAAGCGCTACTTTTGATAATTTTTTTAACATCGTATCACCTCCTCATCGTTTTTTTTCAATAATTATTACAATCATTTTAACAAAATTGTTCCAGTATTTTGCAATAATTTTATAAATATTTATAACAACTTTAAAAAGTTGTAGGGGCGTATTGCAATACGCCCCTACATCACCTCCGACTTTTGCTAAAAAACATCTTTACAAATCTTAAACTTAAGCCTAAATTATCTTTCAGAACAAATTATATTTTATAATAACTTTTAAAGGAGGAGAATATGCCAACCTACATATTGATGACCAAGTTATCACCTGAGGTGACCAAAAGGATGAAACAGAGGGCCGAGTTAGGGAAGGAATGGATGGAAGTAGTTAAAAGTAAATGCCCGGAGGTCAAATTCCTCTGCCATTATGCCCTGCTTGGCCCTTACGATTTTCTGGATATCTACGAAGCCCCAAATGAGGAGATCGCAGCCAAAGTCTCAATGATCAGTTTGTCTTATGGTGCTATTCAGGCTGAAAGCTGGACCGCTATCCCTTATAAAAGATTTTTAGAATTAAGTCAGGAGATCTGACATAACTCGGCTAATGCACCCTCAGATAAGTTTGAGAGTGTCACCGGGGATGAGTTAACAATGGAAAGTTGCTATCCCCAAACTCGCTTTGGGGATGTTCACAAGTGCGTAAAACCCGACGTTACAACTTCCCTTCTCCTTTGAAAGGAAAGGATCAGGGTGAGGTTAAAATAAAACGTTCTCTATTGGTCTCCTGCCCAACAGAGATACAGTAGAGACGCATTGCAATGCGTCTCTACCCATATGTATTTCAACACCCTGGAGCAGGTCCTCCTTTAAAGAGATAGTTTATCAAATAAATAATATCGGTGACATTTACCGCACCCGAACAATTAGCATCACCTGCTTCTAAGGGATCAGGTGCTGGTCCTCCTTTAAAAAGGTAATTGATCAGATATACTGCATCCGAGACTGTAACCTTGCCATCCCCATTCGCATCGCCATAAATAAACTGAGGGATAGGTTGAGCTAAAATCGCCAGAGAGGCAATCCCGGCCTTAGCAAAATCAGTGAAATAGGGCATATCGAAGATTGAGATCCGATCGCTGGTAGTATGATAAGCCGGGTTGAAATCCTGAAAATCCTCAATCCCTAAGATTGCTGGGAAACCATAAGCCCAGAAGGAAGCATGATCAGAACCACCAGTTGATCCTGAGGTTATCTTTTGAGGAACCAAGGGGAAACTATAATCATTTATCACCCCTATCATTATATCTGCCAACGCCCCTGATGATGGTCCTGTGCCAGCATGAAGCTCAATAATATTATCATTATTACCATCAAAGGCAATCATATCGAAATTATAGACCGCGAGAACAGTATCATCTGCCTCATAGGCCTCTTGAGCATAGGCTTCAGAGCCGAGCAGCCCTTGCTCCTCGCCAGCAAAGCCGATGAATTTTATAGTATAGTCGAATTCAAAATCCTTCAAGATATGAGCCGCAGTTAAAACCGCCGCTGTGCCTGAGGCATTATCATCTGCGCCTGGAGCATAATTATAGGGGTTATCTGAGGTATTATCATAATGAGCAGTAATCAGACATTCTTTTCCCGGCTCGGTCTGACCAGGGAGAACCCCAACTACATTATATTTTTCAATTCTTGGATAGATATTATCCATCTGCTGAGCCCAGTTATTCCCTCCATCTTGGGTATATAGAATCTCATTATAACCTGTAACCCATCCTTTCAGGGTATCTAAGAAATAGACCTCATAAAAAGAGCCGCTTGAACTACCCTTAGAAGTCCAGTTGGTACCGCCATCATTAGTAGCTAAGATCGCTCCACCCATTCCTGCCACCCAGACATTAAGAGAATCCGGAGCTGATACCATATAAAGAGCCTGAGCCGTTCCGCTGGTCTGGGAAGCCCAGTTAGTTCCTGCATTGGTGGTATAACGGAGATACCCGTTTTGACCACAGACCCAGCCTTTATTAGGGGTTGCAAAATCCACTCCAAATATAATCCCGGTTGTGCCGCTGGTCTGTGTGCTCCAGTTTGTCCCCCGGTTGACGGTTTTAAGTATCCTGCCACTGGACCCTACCACATAGAGGGTGGTGTCATTAGTTTGGGTTATCTCATAAAGATTCGCGGTTCCGGTGCTTTGATTGGTCCAGCTTGCTCCACCGTTATTGGTGTAGTATATCTTGCCCGTATATCCAGTTATCCATCCAGATTGTCCATTTTCAAAATATACACCTCTCAGATCATTAGAGGTAGGACTGCTTAACTGGGTCCAGGTCTCCCCTGCATCTAAAGATTTGATAACCACTCCCCCGTTCCCCACACCATAGACGGTATCATTTTGATAAGACAAAGCCCACAAATAATAAATATCTGTTCCGGCAATATTATACCAGTGATCCCCTCCATCATAAGTTTTCCAGACTCCGGAATAAAGACAGCCTAATAACATAGTATCAACATCACTCGCAGTCTTTTGAGCTGAGACAATGTCCATCACATAATAAGGGAAGACCTCTGGGATAGTAAAGGTGTCATACCAGGCAGTAAGCCCCATACCCTCAAAACTTTCCTTTATGAATTGTGCCGCCCTATCACACTCATCCGTAAAAGTGTATCTGGTGAAAAGAGAATCAGGACCTCCTCCAATTACAACTGATTTTTCACCAGAGAGAGCACTATCCCACCCAGCCAGCTCAGCTGTGGTTACCTTTTGAATAATACTATCAATCAAAGGGTCATAAGCCAGAACCTTCCCTTTCAAAAGAACAGGAAACTCCTCTTCTGACTTTATTGGAAGGGGTTTCTTTTTGATTAACTTTAGGCTGAGACCTAATGAGGTTAACTCCTCAATTCTTCTTGGATGACCTTTAACAATCGCCCTCTCCCCTTCTGCCTCTAAGACAGTAGCTTTCTCTTTTATCTTATCCAGATATTTTGATATATTTTCCCCTGGTTTAGCCCAGACAAAATAATAGACAGCCAACTCTGGATCATCATCTAAAATCTGATAAGAAATACCAACACTTTTAAGATAACCTAAGTTCTCCGCAGTTGCCTCAGCTAAATAAAAATCAGCCGTCCTGGCATAAGCTTTTACACCTGAACCTGCCAGGAGCTTAATCTCCTCTGCAGTCAGTGGACTGACTTTAATCAAATAACTTTGTTGAGCAACCCCCTGAGAGACAAAACCAAAAAGGACCAGTAGAACCAAACAAAACCAAACCCTTTTCACCTTACACCTCCTGAGATTAAAGTTTTAAGTTTTCCTTCCACTTCAAAATTGGTAGCGCAGCAGTCTGCTTGAGGTGGTTTAGACCTCTGCGACTGAACCCTGAAGGTTCAGCTACGCGTCTGAGATTAAAAAACTTAAGTTAATTTTTCAAATTCACAGAACCAAAAAGCTTTATTATCAGAATCTCTGAAAAGAAATTCTTCCCCCTCTTAAAAGCATGGCTTATTTAATATAATCAGAAATTAATTTTTGTCAACAATTGAAATTCAGGCTTATTAGTAATAATTACTAATAAGGTCTTATTTATTATATTATTAGCGTCTTGACACGTATAATATTAAGAATTATATTAAGAAAAATTTTAAAGGACTATTCCGTTATGTCACAAAATGATTATAAATATATAAAAGAACACGAAGACCAGCTTTTAAAATGCCTCAAATGTGGCACCTGTCTGCCTGCTTGCCCTTTGTATGCAGAGCTTAAATATGAGCCAGCTGCACCCAGAGGAAGAGTAGCTCTAATCGATGCCGCCTATAAAGGGGAGATCGACTTAACTGAGGTCTTCAGAAAGAAAGTTGCTTTCTGCCTGAACTGTAAATCCTGTGTGGAAAATTGCCCCAGCGGAGTAAAAGTAGATGACCTGATTTTAACTGCCAGGGCAGAATTAGTCGAGCGAGGTAAATTAACTTTAATAGAAAGATTGATCTTCAGACATCTTTTAAAAAGAGGAAGGCTCCTTCCTCCTGTGGCTAAATGGGCAACCTTTATGGGCAGATTAGCTCAGAATATCCTGCCGGATAGCACCGCACTTAAACTTTTCCTACCTATACCAGAAAGGTTTAAGGAAAGAATCTATCCAAGGATCGCCAAAAAGACCTTTAGAAAAAGATATCCGGAAGTAATCAAGGTAAAAAATCCTAAGATGAGGGTTGGCTATTTTGTAGGTTGCGGAACAGATTTAGTTTATCCTGAGATAGCCGAGGCAGTGATAAAAGTTTTAACCCATAACGACATCGAGGTTGTCATTCCCAAAGGGTGGGTCTGCTGTGGGACTTCAATTTACAATTCAGGCGATTTCAAGACCGGGATAAAGCACGCCAGAAAGAACTTGAAAGTTTTCAATGAAGCTAAAGTGGATGCCATTGTGACCAACTGTGCCTCCTGT
The DNA here is from genome assembly GCA_964570765.1 of uncultured Ignavibacteria bacterium. Taxonomy (GTDB): domain Bacteria; phylum Zixibacteria; class MSB-5A5; order MSB-5A5; family RBG-16-43-9; genus CAZMZF01. The sequence goes on along the minus strand of CAZMZF010000002.1, from coordinate 107,186 downwards.
GGTTTAACTTTGAAAAAAGAGTATCCAGAGCTTTTAAAAGTTGGAAAATTCAATGCTCCGGTTTATGATATAAATGAATTCCTTACCAAAGTGATAAAATTAAAAGAAGATTTTAAACCGATTGATTACAAAGTAACCTATCACGACCCCTGCCATCTGAACCGGGGACAGGGAATTAAGCTTGAGCCCAGAAAGATATTGAAAAGCCTACCCGGAGTCAAATTCACCGATATGAAAGATGCAGACCGATGCTGTGGCGGAGGAGGCTCTTTCCATCTCAAATATTACCCCATTTCTGTAGGGGTAATGCAGAAAAAATTGGATAATATGCAAAAAATCGAAGCAGATACCCTGGTAACCTCCTGCCCCGGCTGTATGATGAGATTTGAGGAAACATTTTTACAGAAACAAAATGGCAAAAAAGTCAAGCATATAGTCCAGCTCCTGGCCGAAGCATACGGAAATAAAGATAAATAATCTGTAGAGACGCATAGCATGCGTCTCTCTGTGCTGTAGGGGCGAACCTCTGTGTTCTCCCGTATTGTAGGAGCATTTCGTAGGGAAACCCTTCAGGGTTGCAAAGAAAACGTAGAGACGCGTCGAATGCGTCTTTCTATGGCATCATCACGGACGATGCACTCTATATCTCTTTACCCCTTGAACCCTCGAATCCTTTTATCCTTTTTTATCTTTTTCCCTTGACAATCAAATAAAATCATTTTTATTATTCTCATATTCGGGGCCAAATTGGTCAAGACAGTCAACAATAACCTTTAACTTTAAAACCCAGGAGGGTATGATGCGTTATGCTGTATTGGTTTTGGTGGTAGGGTTATTAGTCTGCGGCTTGGTTTATGCAGACATTCCGAGGCTAACTAACTTCCAAGGGAGGCTGACCGATTCATCTGGCAAGTTCGTGCCGGATGGAAATTATTCTTTAACCTTCAGGATTTACACAGATTCAACTGGAGGGTCTGCCAAATGGTCTGAGGGGCAACTGGTAGCAGTTTCCAAGGGGTTATTCAATGTCCTTTTAGGTTCGGCAAATCCTGTTCCGGAAAGCATTTTTAATTATTCTAATACCTGGTTAGGAATCCAGGTAGGAGCAGATCCAGAGATGACACCGAGACAGAGGCTTTCGAGTCTGGGTTATGCTTATCGTGGGGCTAAAGCAGATACATCTTCTTATTCAATGAATTCAGATAAATTAGACGGTTTGCATGCCTCAGATTTTTCCAGCCCGGCAACTGATTATGGACGCTCAGGAGTTGCAACTGATTTATATGAGGGGACGAGCACTTTGACCAGCAAATATGTGAACAGTACCGGCCCGGAAGGTGTTTCTTCTTCTACTGGCACAGCTTTTATGGGCTATGCCTGGGGGAATAGTTATATCGATATGGCTGGTATTGAGGGAATTGTACGAAACTATGGCGCTACTGCTTACGGGGGGAAATTTTATGCTTATCCTGACGGGGTCGGAAACCATTATGGGGTTTATGGAGAAAGTCATACTAACTCTTCTAAGAACTCTTACGGTGCCTATGGTTATGGAGACAACGCTTCCACAGGCCCCGCTTATGGTGGGTATTTTCAAACCACTGATTCCGGGACAGGAAACCATTATGGTGTTTATGGATTCGCTTATGGTAACTCTTCTTCTACTTCTTATGGTTCCTATGGTGTTGCTTCTAATAATTCTACGGGCGATGCTTATGGTGCGTTTTTTCAAGCCACTGCTAACGGGACAGGATACCATATTGGTGTTTATGGATCAGCTTATAATAACTCTTCTTCTTCTCCTGTTTATGGTTTCTATGGTTTTGCTCAGAATAGTTCCACAGGCAATGTTTATGGCGGGTATTTTGATGCCTCTTTTGTTGGCACAGGGACAAAATACGGGGTATATGCCAAAGCATTATCAGGTTATGCTGGTTATTTCGAAGGAAGTACACTCACTACTGGCACTAAGAGTGCAGCAGTTAAAATGAATAGTGGAGAGTATAGATTGCTTTACGCTATGGAATCACCGGAGAACTGGTTTGAGGATTTTAGGGAAGGGCAACTTATAAATGGTAGAACCCATATTGAGCTTGACCCAACTTTTTTGCAGACGGTGACTATAAATAATCTCCATCCGATGAAGGTATTTATCCAGCTAACCTCAGGTGTGCCGATGAATGTGGTCATAAATAAAGAAACCACCGGGTTTGAGGTTGTAGCTTCAGATAACACTAGCAATGCCACGTTTGACTACAGAGTGGTGGCCAAGAGGAAAGGGTTTGAGGATCTCAGGCTGGCTAAAATGATAGGACCGACTCCAGAGGAGATGGCAGCAGAACGGGCAAAAATTCAGGCTGAGACAGAGAAGGAAACTGCAAAGATGGAAGAGGATAGAATAAGGATGAAGAAAGAGATGGAAAAGGAAGTGAAGTAATAAGAATTAAGATGGAAGAGGAATTTGCTTTCTGTTGATTTCCTGGCCAACAGAGTTTCCAGTGCTTGCCATCCGGGGTGTGGCACCCTCAAACTCGTTTGAGGGTGAGAGAAATTGCAAGGCTGAAGCCTTGTCCTACAAAGCTTGTCTTTCAGGAAGATAAATAGAATGTAGTAGTAGGTCGGGTTGCGTAAGCTACCCGACTTATTTTTTGTCGGGCAGTCCCATCAAGGACTGGACGCCCGACCTACAAATACTGCATCGCCACGGACGATGTGCTCCATATCTTTTCATCCGTAATCCGATATTCGTTATTCGTCATTCTTCGTCCCCTTGAAGGGGACGAAGAACCTTGTTAAAAATTTCACAAAAAACCCTTGCCTCTCCAAAATGGCTTTGTTATATTCTGGTTTGAAATTGCGTAGAAGATTTTGGAAACAAAAGGAACCTTTATGAAAATAAACCTAAAATATGGTGATGGATATAAGGAGCTTAATCTTCCTGATAAAAATCTACTTAAAGTCTTAGAATTGGAAAAAGTTCCTGGCATTTCAGATGTTAACCTATCAACTATCCAGACACTACAGTACCCAATCAACAGTAAAAGATTAAAGGATTTAGCTAAGGGAAAAAGAACCGCAGTTATAGTGGTAAGCGATTTCACCCGTGGAACCCCTTACAAAAAGCCCGGATATAATATCTTACTTCCCATTATTGAAGAGCTGAATGCCGGTGGAATAAAAAATGAAGATATCAAATTTTTAGTAGGGACTGGAGCGCACCGGCCTCACACTGACAAGGAAAATCGGGATAATTTCGGGGATGAGATAGTTGATAACTATGAAGTGATAAGCCATGAATGTGACAAAGATCTTATATCTTTCGGTAATCTTTCTACCGGGAATGAGCTTTTAGTAAATAAACTGATCAAGGAATCGGATTTAGTGGTGATGACCGGACTTATCACCACCCATTACTTCGGAGGGTATTCCGGTGGTAGAAAAGGGATCTTGCCTGGAGTAGCGGGTAGAGAAACCATCCGGGCAAACCATGCTATGGTATGCAGGCCGGGAGTGGGAATTGCCAGACTTAATGATAACCCGATCAACCAGGAAATGGAAGAAGCCGCCCGTAGGGCGGGAGTAGATTTTCTGCTAAATGTGGTGATAAATGATAAGAAAGAAATAGTAAAGATAGTAGCAGGAGATTTAAAAGAAGCTTTCTTAGCTGGAGTGGATGCCTGCAATAAGCTCTATAAAGTAAAAATCGACCGCTTAGCAGATGCGGTTATTGCCAGTGCCGGAGGTTATCCCAAGGATGTCAATCTGTATCAAACTATGAAGACGATGAACAACGCGAAAGAGGTGGTAAAAGAAAGCGGGACCATAGTGATGTTAACTGAATCCCGTGAGGGGATTGGCTCAGATACCTTTGACAAATGGCTGGCAAACGCTTCTTGTTGTGATGAGCTTTTGAATACCAAGGAAAAAGATATAGTGGTTGGTGGACATACTGCAGTAATTAACTCCAGAACTCTTAAGAAATATCAGGTCTATGTTATCTCCTCTATGAAAAAAGATTTCTTGGAGAAAAGGCATTTCGGATTTGCAGAAAACTTAGAAGATGCCTTAGGTAAGATTAAAGCTAAACACGGAGAGGATTTCAAAGCTTACGTTATGCCACAGGGCGGATTGATCTACCCTTGTTTATAAAAGTAAACTTTTAAAAAAGGAGTAACAATGGCAGACATACTTGTCAATGATAAAAAGCTGAGCAGCTTTTGCACTCAGGTGTTCATCGACTTAGGAGTAACCAAAGAAGATGCAGAGGTAACTGCAGATAATCTAGTCCAGGCAGACCTCAGGGCTATCCCCTCACACGGAGTTGCCCGTCTGATGAGGTATGTCAACGGGATCAAAAATGGGAAGATACTTCCTAAAGTTAAACCCAGAATTATCAAGGAAACTCCCACAACTGCAGCGGTGAGTGGAGAAAACGGTTTAGGCCAGCCAGCCGGTCTTTTTGGAATGAAATTAGCTATCGACAAAGCCAAAAAAGCAGGAGTAGGTCTGGTTACCGTGGGTAACTCCAATCATTTTGGAATTGCCGGATACTATTCGATGATGGCATTAAAAGAAAATCTTTGCGGGATTTCTATGACCAACTCAGCCCCCTTGGGTGTCCCCACTTTCAGCCGGGATATGATCATCGGCACCAATCCAATCAGCGTGGTCTTCCCCACCGGAAAGGAAAGACCTTTTGTCCTGGATATGGCAACTACTGTGGTTCCCAGAGGAAAATTAGAGGTTTTAGACCGTCTGGGAAAACCTCTACCCTTAGGCTGGGCTGTGGACGAAAAGGGCGTTCCCACAACTGATACCAAAAAGGTTCTGGACAATATGACCAAAGCCGCAGGAGGTGGAGTTCTTCCTTTAGGCGGAGCCGGCGAGGAGTTCAGCGGACATAAAGGATATGGGCTTTCGGTCTTAGTAGATATCTTCTCCGGAATACTCTCCGGAGCGGCTTACGGACCTTATGTTGATTCCAAAAGAGACCCTTCCCAGAAATATTCTAATGTAGGACATTTCTTCGGAGCGATAAAAATAGACAACTTCATCCCGCTGGATAAATTCAAAACCACTTTAGACCGGATGATCAACGAGCTGAAAAACGCCAATAAAGCCGAAGGCGAGAAAAGGATTTATATCCACGGGGAAAAAGAGTTTGAGAAATGGGAATCTTATAAGAAGAACGGTCTCCCACTAGAAGAGAAGGTCTATACTCAACTGGAAAAGTTATCTTCGGAGATGAATATAAAGTTTGATATAAAATAAACCGTTAAAACGTGATCGTTTTTCGTGACCGTAAAATAATATCCCATCCCGCCAAAGGCGGGGTGGGAGACCTCTTTTTAACCCCCTCATAGTACTTACAAAATGTCATTCTAAAGGAGTCCTCTACAAGGACGACTGAAGAATCTGTAGTTTGGAGTGCATTAGCTTGTCGAATTTGACCTTGAGGCTAATGCAAGTACTCCGAACTTCACGTTCCCGTCAGATCCACTGACTTGACGGAAAAATTCTGGTGCTGTCCTAATTTGATTTGAAAAAGGTTTCTATATTATTAATCCTATCTTACAAAATCACCTTTATCATTTATGACAGTTTCTAATTGGTTATTTTTGGGTCTAATCTTTTTCAAATCCCAAATAACCCAACCGGAGCTCCCAGGAATACAAATAATTCCTTCTTTTGTATCTAAAAAGCCTGCTCCACTATATTGGTAACGACCGATTTCATTTGGTTTGGATAATCTTAGATAAAGGAAGAGAATCATAAAAATTAAGACTCCTATAATTAGCCAGTAAATAAATTCCTTTTTCATAAGACCACCTTTGAAAGTTTAGCAACACAATAACAAAAATGCAGGTCAAAAGCAAGTTTTAATTAATATTTTAGCTCTTATCTACCTATGCACAATTTTTATGCATATATTATATTATATTATAATCCCTCTGTTAGTTTTTTAAAAATAACCTAATATTTTCCTTGACAGGGAATTTCTTTCCATTATATTAATCTTGTGTCAAACAACAAGACGATTATAAACGTTATAATTTTAAACGAACCATTAAAGAAATGAAAAGAGGTGACATAAAATGGAGAAGGGTGATAATGTCGAAATTGTGCGAAAACCATTACAACTACAAAGACAACGTATTGAAGCTCAAATTAAGAAATTACAAGATGATGTATTAGCCATCAAGAGGACAGAAGATATTTTATCAGAACAACCATCTCAACCTACTCTTTTTAGTAAACAGATAGAAGAACCTAATCGTTTCGCAAATTCTACTCCAACTGAAGCTATCTTAAAAATTTTAGGAGACAGAGCAGATAAATGGTTTGAACCACTGAGTATTACTAAAGAATTGAAAAGAGGTGGATTGAAAACAAAAGCTGAAAAGCTTCATAATATTGTTTCTGCAACTCTTGTTAGATTGGTGAAAGAAGAGAAACTTGAAAGGCAACAACTCGGTGATAAGAGAAAATCATTGTATAGAATTAAACAAACATAAGAAAAGCGGAGTGGTAGCTCCGCTTCTCAAAGCCCTGCTACAGCAATGGATAGCTAACAGCTTTCGTAAGCTGATTGTCCCCGTTCAATTCGGGGGCAGGGCAATATTCGGGGTAGCAGGTTTGTCCACAGAGGGCTTTACATCCTTAGTGGGACGGTTCGATTCCGTCTACCCCGACCGTTTTAATTTTCAAACTTGGAAGCCCCGCTCTCCGCAAAGACAACGGGACTTCCGCAACCATAGTCTTTGCAGACTACGGCAGACTAATTCAATATACCCTTATTTGACATTTTTGTCAAGTAAAAAATTGGCGTTGGTCTGCATAGACTTAGAAAGGCAGACCAATAATGAATACGTTACCAATGAACAAAAAGCTATTAATATTATCGTCACTTGTAGAGGGTAATAGCATAAGAAGTATTGAAAGGATTACATACGTTCACAGAGATACTATTTTAAGACTTATGAAAAAAGTAGGGTATAAATGTCAAGAGATTCTTAATAACTATATGCAGAACCTTAACTGTAAAGAAATGGAGTGTGATGAAATCTGGACTTATGTAGCCAAGAAACAAAAGAAATTATTACCAGAAGAAGAAAACGGAGAAAAAGGAGACCAATATGTATTTGTAGCCCTTGATCCCCGCACTAAGTTAATCCCTGTTTTTACAGTAGGAAAACGGAGTGGATATACAGCTATGATATTTATGGAAGAATTAAAGAAAAGGATAACAAACCGCTTTCAGCTTACGACAGATCGATTTATAGGATACTTTGACGCAGTAGATAAGGTTTTCGGTATAGATATTGACTATGCTCAATTACAGAAAATTTATGCTGGTAATGGGGACGGACACCGTGAAGGTTATACACCAAGTGATATAAGAGGAATTGAAATCATTGAACTAACAGGTAAACCCAAACGAGAAAATATCTGCACCTCTTATGTGGAAAGGCAAAATTTAACAATCCGTATGCAGATGAGAAGATTTACAAGATTAACCAATGCTTTCTCTAAAAAATTAGAAAACCTGAAATTAGCTCTTGCCTTACACTTTTTCTATTACAACTTTATGAGGATTCATCAAACATTAAGGATAACACCAGCTATGGCTTCAGGGATTACAAATAGAATTTGGAATTGGGGAGAACTTTTTTAAGAAGGCGGTTGTATATCTCTTTCAAATTTCGCTATACCAATTCCAAGCAAGAGCTTTCTGTCTATCTCCTTCATTGTTGAATCACTCAAATCATAAGCATGTTCTTTTATACAACTTTTCGAAAGAGTATGGATTTTATTACATTGAACTTTAATACCTTCAACGGAATGAGATTCCTCTGGAGAAACAAAAACATCCCACGGATAAATTGAATCCAGCTTCCGAGTTGTCGTTAAAACTGCCACGAAATCATCACTCGATTCGACAATCTTGCCTTCTTGAAGACAAACTACAAGTTTTTCGATAGGTTTAGTTGGGTCGTTTGGAGGAGTAAATTGAATTACAAAGACTGAACCTCTTTTGCAGAATATAGGCACTTAATCTTTTTCTTCTTGTTTACCAATTTCAGATTGCAAAAGACAAAATTCCGATAATAACGAATTTTCTTTCACGTCATTAGGGTCTTCCTCATAACGTGCGAAATCGAATTTTTTGTCTTTAAGCGTCTCGATAAGTTCTTTAGTCAACATATATTTAATTCGGTCTATCCGAGTTTTCTGTGGTGCGGATAAATCAGAATTTGGTTTCCACAGGGAAAAATCTATAATATCTCCCTTTTTGAAAAGATTCGTTGGGCGATTATTGTAGACATAATCTAATAAATCTGAAAATCCAAATTTAGAAAAATAAGAATTAACGTTATTAAGAACGTCAAGTGTATGTTTGTCTAAGTTGTTGAACTCATAATCAGATTTACATTTATAAATATACTTAGGTTTAGAACTATCAAAACCACTGGGTTCTTCTAATATGTCAATTAATCCCTCAGCAAACATTTTCGAGGCTTCATCAACAATATCCCAGGTAAAAGGACCATGATTATCAAATTCATAAATAAGATCAGTAGCCTGTCGGTTATAAAGACGATAAAATTCAACATCTGTCAAATAAATAAGTTTAACCAAGGTGACTCTTGATAATTCATTAGGATAATATTTACAAAAATAGTAAATTATATCACGAAGTTTTCTGTCCACTCTATTATTCTCCTCTTAATACATACGAAAAAGCCTAAAAGGACATTCTTCTATCTTTATCGCTTTATCGGTAATATTTTGTTAATAAATTAGCTTAAAGTTCTCCACTTATCCACTTTTAAAATAATTTAAAAAGTTTTTTTGTCAAGTAAAATCGTATTATATTATAATATATTTCTATATCTTTCTTTATGGTAGTTATAAGTCTATATACCATCTTGACTTATTAAACCTCTATTTTTATGACTTTTTTAGACTTTGATTTTTGAGATTCAAATTAGGACAGCACCAAAATTCTACTTGCATATCTAAACAAGGCAAGTTATCTTACCTTCAGATATATTTTAATTTTCATTTTATGCGGCTTCTTTTAGCCGTAATTGTAATTTTATTAGTACAGATAAACCTATGTTAGGTCGCTTGTTGTATGTAAAGGTGTCGCCCCTTTTTCGGCCAAGCCGTCGTATTCGGAATATAATTCTGGCATAGCCATATCCTAACCATGAAAGGCTTGCCATGATAGAAATTCGAGAGATACAAGTTATAGTATATTCTCAATAACTGTGGGAAAGTTGCCCGTAGCCTCGGTTTTCACGAGTGAAAGAGGCTGTGCAGAGTTAGTTTCCCGCGAATTATTGAGAAGATACAGATTATAGGAGATCGTTAAGGATATGATCGCATACCTCATTTTGGTGCATCGGTATCTCGGCCAGTTCAAAAGGCTTTTTAGGGCAATGTACCATCCCGCCAACTATTACCTGGTTCATGTGGATAAGAGATCAGGCGTTGGATTACAGACGGAGATACAAGATTTCTTGTCAAGCTTTGCCAACGCATCCTTGCTGAAAAGCCAAAGCATTCTTTGGGGGGGATACAGTATGGTAGATGCTGAATTGCGAGGCATCGAGGAGTTATTGAAGATCAGCTCGGAATGGGAATTCTTCATAAACCTTAGCGCACAGGATTTCCCCCTAAAGTCGCAGACGCACATCCAGGATTTTCTTAGCCGCAATATAGGAAGGGATTTCATCAAGGTGGCTAACCAGAGAAAGATACGCCCTGATACACTATCTCGAATCGAGAACTACTGTATCGAGTTTAGCAAGAGGATACTACGCACTCCTATCAAGCGACCGTATCTTCGAGGCGTGACTCCTTATATCGGAAATCAGTGGATGATCTTGAGCAGGAAGTTATGTGAATATATATGCTACACCCCTGAGGTCAAAAGGTTTAAGAGATTCTATCGGCACACCTTTATACCTGATGAAGGATTCTTTCAGACGGTAATAATGAATACTAACTACAAGGGAACTATCGTGAACGACGATAAAAGGACCATTGACTGGGTGCCGCTAGGAACAATAAAGTTACGTCCAAGAGACTTCACATCCAAAGACGCCGATTTCTTGATGGCAAGTCAAGGCTTGTTTGCCCGCAAATTCGACGAAACCGTTGATGCAGGAATCTTGAGTATATTGGAGTCGAATCTATCGTAGCCATTTTGACTTATCACGGAGAGCGGGCTAACAAGCGCGTGCAGCCGACGTTGCTACCGCCGCGCCCCAGCGAAGGTTCGGGTACTTCCAGTCAGTAGCAGTAGGTCGGGCTGTTGAAAACTGCCCGACTAAATCTTTTTCTGTCAGGTCCCCTGACGGAAAATTTTTACTTGCATATCTAAAAATGGCAATTTATCTTACCTTCAGATATATTTTAATTTTCATTTTATGCAGTCTCTTTTAGCCGTTTAAAAATTGTAATTTTATTAACACAGATAAGCATATATTAAGCATAAATATAGCAATAAATATATTAGTAAAACATGGACAGCAAAATATCTTGGGGGCCAGTAAGCATAATAAGTGGAAATCATAAAGGTCGTATTGGAGATTATGATGATGACGCAGTCGATCTCGAAGGAGTCGAAAGAGCACTTGTATACTTTGGAGCGCCGCTAATTTCTTCTAAATATTATCTTATTCCGCATGATTGTTTAGCTCCTATCACTACTAATGCCTTAATGAAACGAAGAGAAAACTTATTTAAGAGTCTTGTGGTGGATGTCAATATATCTAAGAAGAAAAAGATAGAACTCCTTGAGGAATTCTTTTACATAGAATTACTTCTTGTTGATCGAATGTTCACTGCAAGGCTTACAAAAAGCAAAAAAGGTAAAATAATCTTCATCTCACATTCTTCCAAGGATAGGGAATTTGCGACATGGATTTCTGTGGATTTAGCGAATTATGGTCATAACCCTTGGATGGATGAGTGGGAAATAAAAGCTGGTGAATCCATACCAAGAAAAATAGGAAGAGGGATTAAAGAATGCGATTTTGTCGTAGTTATACTATCCAAACACGCTGTTAAATCTCGATGGGTAGAGAACGAATGGCACGCGAAATATTGGGAAGAGATTAAATCCGGGAGGGTCAAAGTAATTCCCGTATTATATAAAGACTGTAAGATTCCGACTCTGTTAAAAACTAAAAAATATGCTGATTTTAGAGAAAATAATTATTGGAACGGTTTGGAAGATTTATTGGTCGCTGTTAAAGATTAACTGATGCGAAGAGGTAACAGCCCCAACAATCAACCATTCTCGATGCTTTGAATGTGCGCACATGGCTTTGCCAGACGAACCTACTCAGGATTAGTGTAAGTCAATAGCCCAGTGCTACTGACTCACGAGGCTCGTAGCGCGATCCTTTTAGGGTCGCAATGCGAGGCTAAAAGCCTCGCGCTACGATAATACTTGATCGACGATTACATTGATAGGGGCATCCACCTGAGGTGGACGACAGACACCTTGAAAGACAGGTGATGCATAACGTTAACCAGACTATTAAGGAAGGATTATGCACTATCTACTATTCTATGATGTTGTCGATGATTATGTCGAGCGCCGGCTGGCTTTCCGGGAGGCGCATCTTTTGCTGGCGCGTCAAGCCGTTGAGCGCGGTGAACTGGTTCTGGGAGGTGCCCTGGCTAATCCGGTGGATGGAGCCGTTTTGCTGTTTCGCGGGTCTTCGCCTGCGGTCGCTGAGCGGTTTGCCGCAGCAGATCCATACGTAAAGAATGGGTTAGTGACCAAATGGCATGTTCGAGAATGGACTACTGTTGTTGGTCCACAGGCTGAGGTGCCGTTGACGGATTAAGGCTGGTGAAGGGTGGCGCTATGATGCGATCAAGGATAAGAATTTGTAGGGACAGGACAGTGTCCTGTCCTTTTATTTTAAAATATAACCGTACCCCTCAGACCCCCGCCCCCTGACCTTACAGAGGAATTTCTCTTGCATGATTAGAGAGACTTTTATTATACTAACAAAAGGTAAGCACGTATGGATAATAAGAGAATGATACTTCGCCACTTTCTTGGGGCAATAGCTTATCGAGCTCAAAAAGCCCTCAGGGATGTTCCGCCTGAATTTGCGAGTTTCCGTGCCGCTCCCGGTGTCAGGACACCTCATCAAATAGTTTTTCATATGACCAATGTTCTGGGATACGCAAGGACGTTTTTTGTTGGAGGAAAGTTCAGACCTGAGATCAAAGACAACTTTAATCTGGAAATTGAGGAATTTCACAGGATTCTTGATAGTCTCAGGACACATCTGGAACAGGGGACGCCATTCCAGGGTACTACTCCTGAAAAGATGCTTCAGGGACCCTTATCAGATGCTATGTCACATGCGGGACAGCTGGCTATACTGCGCCGTCTTTTCGGTTCACCAGTTCCTCCGGAGAATTTCATAATGGCTTCCATCCAAGGAGATAATGTGGGGAGAAACCAGGCTGAGCCTGTATGTCCAGACAGTGAATGGTTCGATGCGGAAGGAAAAAGGCAAAAATAATATTGCTCTATTGTGGCGTCAGGAGTTACCTCCTGACGCTAATTACTGTCTGGCTGTCAGGTGATAACACCTGACAGCACATCAAGGTTTTTATGGTTAGAAATAGCCGTAATTGTAATTTTATTAGTACAGATAAACCTATGTTATATAGCTATGGATTCATAATAACAGGAAGGAGGTAAGCCATGAAAGAAGAGAAAAAAAGACTAACCACAGCTTTTGGAATCCCCGTGGCTGACGACCAGAACAGCATGACAGCCGGTGAACGGGGACCTGTACTCATGCAGGATGCCCATTTGCTGGAAAAATTAGCCCACTTCGACCGTGAGCGAATTCCCGAACGTGTCGTGCATGCAAAAGGAGCTGGAGCATTTGGTTATTTTGAAGTTACTGCCGATGTGACCAGGTACACCAAAGCCAAGTTTCTTTCAAAAGTGGGAAAGCGCACAGAAGTGTTCGCTCGCTTTTCCACCGTTGGTGGTGAAAAGGGCTCAGCCGATGCTGCACGGGACCCACGCGGCTTTGCAGTGAAATTCTACACTGAAGAAGGTAATTATGACCTCGTAGGCAACAACACGCCGGTATTTTTTATCAGGGATCCACTTAAGTTCCCCGACTTCATCCACACCCAGAAAAAGCGCCCCGCAACCAATCTGCCTGATCCGGACATGTTTTGGGACTTTCTATCTCTTACTCCCGAATCCATTCATCAAGTTACCATTCTTTTCTCCGACAGGGGAACACCGGCCGCTTACCGGCATATGAACGGTTATAGTAGCCACACCTTCAAATGGTACAATGATAAGGGGGAGTATTTCTGGGTACAATACCATTTCAAGACAGATCAGGGTATCAAGAATCTGACCCGTCAGGAATCGAAGAGGCTCTGCGGGGAAGATCCGGATCACGCCACCCGTGATCTGTATAATGCTATCGAACGAGGCGACTATCCTTCCTGGACTCTGGAGATGCAGATTCTAACACCAGAGAAAGCCAAGGATTTCCCTTGGGATATCTTTGACATCACTAAAGTGTGGCCACATAAAGAAGTCCCACCCATCAAAATTGGTAAGCTGGTTTTAAACTGTAACCCCGTCAACTACTTTGTAGAAGTGGAGCAGGCAGCTTTTTGCCCGGGAAACGTAGTCCCGGGAATCGCCGTTTCACCGGACAAGATGTTGCAAGCAAGGGTTTTTTCTTACCATGATACGCACCTTCATAGACTGGGTCCTAATTATCATCTTATTCCAGTCAATGCGCCTAAATGCGCTTTGGAAAACAATTACCAGCGTGACGGTTTCATGCGTGTTGACGCCAACGGAGGGGGTGGACCCAATTACTGGCCCAACAGTTTTGACGGCCCCAGGCCGGATCCAGCAACAGGCGAACCTCCTTTTGAACTTTCAGGCCAAGCGGGGCGTTCCCCCTTTAATTTTCCTAATGATGACTTTGTTCAACCTGGAAACCTCTATCGCAAAGTTATGCAGGATGAGGACCGAGATCACCTGATCGGCAACATAGTGGATCACCTGGGCAAGGCGCAAAAACGCATTCAATTTCGCCAAACAGCTTTGTTTTATAAAGCGGACCAGGATTATGGCCGTCGCGTAGCGGAAGGATTAGGCCTTGATGTGAACGAAGTTAAGCGCTTGGCAGATATGTCTCATGAGGAAAGGGCAAAGGCTACCGAACAGGAAAGCTAATCATAGTTTGGTTAGAAATAGCCGTAATTGTAATTTTATTAGTACAGATAAACCTATGTTGGGCGGCCGGGTTTGAGTGTGAATATGGCTGTAATTTTAAACTTCACGAAGGAGATATTACGATGAGGTCAAACAAAAATCTTATGGGATTGTCAATCATGTTTGTCGTTTTTGCGGTTGTCTTCTCAATTGTGATTTGGAGAGATGTCTCGTTGGCAGCAAAAATCGGTTTCTTTGTAACAGGGTTTGGTTCCGGTGTAAACGCTGGTCGATCGTTCGCCAAGCAGAGCGCATAAGCCAAGTAGCAGTAGTTCGGGCTGTTAAAAACTGCCCGACAAAATTTCTTTCGTCGGGTAGCCCACCCGAATGGTGGGCAACCCGCCCTACTCCTACTGTAGATTCTTTGCCCTTTGGTCTTAAGTTGGTTCGGGAATTGTCGTCAAGACCCATTCCAAGGAATTCCCGAACCAGAGAGCTTGTGCGGGAAATCCAATTCCCGCACAAACAAGACCTTGACGGCTTTACACTCCACTTTGCATTTTCGATTTTATTTCGTATATTTTAAGATAAGTTTAGTCCATTTTCAAAGAAGGATTGATGCTATGAAAAAAAACCTATTTGAAGACCTGAAGAAAATCTTCGAACCCAAAAACATTCTTTCCACTTATGAGGAAAGGCTCTGTTATTCTTACGATGCTACTAACACCAGCTTTATGCCGGATGCAGTGGTCATTCCTCAAAACACTGAGCAGGTAGTTGAGCTAATGAAATATGCTTCAGCTAACAAAATCCCGATTGTCAGCCGGGGAGCAGGCTCTGGTTATACTGGCGGCTCATTACCGGTCAAAGGCGGGATCGTAGTCAGTTTCGAGCAGATGAACAAGATTTTATCGGTGGATAAAGAGAAAATGTATGCTGTGGTGGAGCCTGGAGTGGTCACTCAAAACTTTGCAGATGAGATGGAGGAAATCGGGCTTTTCTATCCACCTGACCCATCCAGTTTGAAAACCTCAACTTTAGGAGGGAATGTGGCTGAATGTGCCGGTGGCTTAAGAGGTAGAAAATATGGAGTAACCAAAAACTATGTCCTGGGATTGGAATGTATCCTTTATAATGGAGAGATAATCCGAACAGGTATTTTAGATCCGGATGGAGACTCAGGCTATGACCTTTCCGGACTTATAAATGGCTCAGAAGGTACCTTAGCCCTTATCACTAAGATAGCTTTGAGGCTTTTAACCAAACCAGCTTATGAGGAAACTATCTTAGCCGGTTTTAATCAGATGGAGGACGCCGCAAAAGTAGTGGCGGATATTACCGCTTCAGGAATCACTCCATCTATCTTAGAGTTTATTGATGGCGATACCCTCGCCTGCGTCTTGGAATATATCCAGACTGACCGGGTCGAAAAAGCAGAAGCAGTTCTTTTGATTGAAACCAGTGGAGAAAAAGAATCTGCTCATAAAGAAGCAGAAGATATCATAAAGATCTGCCAGAAAAACAGGGCTAAAAGTCTAAGATTTGCAGATACCAAAGAGGAAAAAGATAACCTCTGGAAGATCCGCCGGTCTGTCTCTGCATCTTTATTAAGATTAGCTCCTACCAAGGTAAATGAAGACGTTTGCGTTCCTCCCAGTCAACTGCCAGAGTTAGTCCGGGGAATCAAAAAATTAGCAAAAGATTACAATGTTCAGATAAATACCTTCGGACATGCCGGAGATGGAAACCTGCACGTTAATTTTATGACCGATTCCAGAGATAAAGCTAAAATGCACCGGGTAGAACAAGCAGTGGAGAAATTGTTCGATTTGACTTTACAATTAGGTGGAACTCTTTCCGGAGAACATGGCATCGGCACAACCAAATCAAGATTCTTAGAAAAAGAAGTGGGCAAAGCTGGAATCGAGTTTATGAAGAAGATAAAACAAGCTTTTGACCCTGAAGGAATAATCAACCCCGGCAAAATCTTCCCTGAATAAAATTCGTAGGGGCGAACCTGTCCTACGGTAGCTACGAGCCAGCCCGCCCGTAGGGCGCCAGACGTAGTCTCCGTTTAGGACGTGTTCGCCCAAACCCCACCTTGTGGGCAAGGTGGGGTTACTGGTTGGTCCCCTGACCGACGATTTTTGTAGAGACGCATAGCCATGCGTCTCTATTTTTTTAAATGTTCTTCGTTGCCACAGGAGTGGCAACACTACCATTGGAAACCTGAAGGTTTCCGCTACAAAATGAACCTCACCCTATCCCTCTCCTACGAGGAGAGGGAAAAACTTGCTACCTACCCCTGAAAAAAAAGAGAACAAACCTTTATAGGCTAACTCACAAATAAGGTTGTAGAGATTAACCTTTGAAATTTAAAATCTTCTTAATTATTTTGATTCTTTTTAATTAACCTTTTTTACTTGCAGACGACATCCTTGTCAAAGTGTGATTAAAAAAATCAGGATTGGGTCAACTCCTGAATGAAACCTAAGAACCTATCCTTCCCTTTGCGGTCTGGATAAGAAAGGATATTCATCGGCACCTGCCAGCCCGGGGGAGTTTTCAGGGTATTGGAGACAAAATATTTTACCCGCTCCCCTAATCTTTTTGATAGACTTTTGGCACCCTCTTTAGGTGTTTCGGAAAGGAGCAATAGAAGTTTTTGGTCTTCAACTCCAGAGACCAGATCTGTCTCCCGCACACTTTTTTTAACCAATCTTTCCAGTTCTTCTAAAAGCGTTTCCACTCGCCGGTAACTTTTCAGAGTCCCACTTGTAGCAAATTTTGCTAAACTGCTTAAATCAACTACTAAAAGGGATAGAAATTCACAGTACCTCTCTGCTCGCTTTAGCTCCTGCTTAGCTCTAAACCCGAAGTTCCGGTGTAATCTATAAAACTGTTCTGTTTCATCCCATTCTTCGTGATCCGGTTTTGGATCAAGTTCATCCCTGAAACTTTCCATTCAAACACTCCTTTTATAAATATGAAAATTTAAAACTTTATCAATCATTTTTCTTTGTATTGTATTCCTTAAAAATGAAGCTGGCATCCAAGCCTAAAAAGTTATGGTCTATCTATCCATCGACGAAGGGGTAACTTCGTATCATTAAATGCTTAATAAAAAAGCAAAACTTATGCCATCGAACTTTTTCTTAGCCTGGGGTATTTTAATGATATGAATTTTAGAATGTTGATAACTAAATTCACGGAAGGTAAGTCGATGATAAACAAAAGGTTGTGTAGCGTAATCTGTGTGTGTGAAATTCTTTTTCGCTAACAATTACCTACACTTCCAATCAACAGGTGAGTTGTAAATATGATTTTATCCTTAAAGGAGGAATTTATATGCAACCCTGTTCATAATCTTTGCACCAACTTACATAAGAGATTAAAGCTATTTCTCTCTTATTTTTCAGTTTCATTAAGACGGTATTCTTTGATCTTATAGAGTAAAGAGCGATAACTTATCTCTAAAAGCTCTGCCGCTTTTCTTCGATTCCAGTTAGTTTTATTTAAAACTTCTATTATCAATTTCTTTTCCTGGCTTGCTATAGTTTGAGCTACTCTTTTCTTAAGAGAATAATTTTTGTCTCCGGTTTTAGTTCCAAGCTCTTCTTCAGTATCAGATGGTATAATGGTCGCCTTTATAGTTTCCAGTATGATATTCTCATCCCCTCGCACAATGATCTGTTTAATCAGATTCTCTAACTGTCGCACATTTCCGGGCCAGCCATGTTCCTGTAAAAGCTTCATACTTTTTGGGGAAAGTTGAGCATAATCCTTTTTATATTGAAGATTATATTTCTTTAGAAAATGGTCAACTAAGAAAGGAATATCATCCTTGATCTCTCTTAAGGAAGGTAACTGGATAGTGATCTCATTTAAACGGTAGTATAGATCATCTCGCATAAGCTGTTTTTCTAAAGCTTTTTCCAGATCCCGATTTGTAGCGCAGACGATCCTCACGTCCACCTGAATATTTTTTATCCCTCCAACTCTTAAGAACTCATGCTGCTCCAAGACCTGGAGGAGCTTGGATTGAAGCTCTAAAGGCAGATCCCCGATCTCATCTAAAAACATGGTACTCTTGTGAGCAGTCTCAAACCTGCCGGGTTTGGTCTTATGCGCCCCGGTAAAAGCCCCTTTCTCATACCCGAATAGCTCAGCCTCTAAAAGCTCCCGGGGTATAGCTGCGCAGTTTTGCTTTATAAGGGTCTCATTTCTACGGTTGGAGAGGTTATGGATCATCCGGGCAACTATCTCCTTGCCGGTGCCGCTTTCTCCTCTGATAAGCACAGTCAACTCCGAGTCCGCCACCTGTTCTATTAAACTTTTGACCTGCAACATTTTGGGAGATTCGCCGATCAGCTTATCGTACTGAGTTTTTGCCTGAAGTTCAGATTTAAGCAGGTCTAACTCTTTCTTTAATTTATTTTTCTCCAGAACTTTCTGGATATGAATTTCAACTTCTTTCACATCAAAAGGTTTAGTTATAAATTCCGAAGCGCCACGGTGAATCGACTCTACAACATTCTTGGTCTCGCTATGTCCGGAAAGCATTATAACCTCTAAAAAGCGATCCATTTCTTTAATCTGCTCCAGAACCTCAAACCCACTCAGCCCTGACATTTTGATATCCAGCAATACCAGATCCGGTCTATTTCCAGAAATAAGCTTAATCCCCTCCTTTCCATCCCGGGCTGAAACGATCTCATAACTCTCTCCTAACCCTTCGCTTAAAAGCCAGGGGACGCTCGGATCGTCATCGATAACTAACAATTTTACTTTGTCTTTCATATACTCCAGCCTTTCCTACGGTGGCTACGCCAGACGCCCAAAGGGCGGGCGGGCTCGTTGTCTCCGCTTCTCGGATATTATCTACCCTATCGGCAGAACTAAAAAAGACTCTAACTGCAGGGTAGACAGATGAAGAATTTTGTTCCTTTATTTAACTGGCTTTCCACTTTGATAAATCCGTTATGGGCTTTGATAATCCTCTCTACTATGGATAACCCTAAACCTGAACCACCCTCCTTGGTAGTGTAATACCGTTCGAAGATCCGATCCAAGCTCTCTTTGGGAATCCCCGTACCCTGGTCAGTAATACAAAGCTGTAGAAAACTATCTTCCCTCTGCGTATCATAATACCTGCTCAGCTCCAATTTCAGTTCTCCCCCTTCGCGCATACTCTCAACCGCATTTAAGAGCACATTTATAAACGCCTCCAACAGCTCATTCTCGTTTATGAAAATTAAAGGCAGATTATCCGGATACTCCTTAACCACTTTAATACGATTCTTCTTAACATCTGTTTCCAGTAATTTCAAGGACTTTTCCAGAATGGGCAGGATCGATTTCCTCTCTGACTGGTATCTCCCTGGATTGGAGAAATCAACTAATTCCCTGACCAGCTCACTTGATCTATTGATCTCCTGATCAAGTATCCTTAGAAGTTCTTCCTTTTTCTCTTCGCTTTTCCCTTCTTTTAAAAGCTGGATAACTCCCTTCAAATTGGTCAGAGGTTTTTTAAGGTCATGCGTTATCTCTGACATCATATTCCCCATAGTGAGCAATCTGGTCGTATTCAAAATTGCTCTCTGGCGTTCATAAATAGAAGAAGCTTGTGAACCTACGATGGAGATAATCTCTTCTTCCTCTTTAGCCAAGACCAGTCCCCTGAAATTACCAGCACAGATTATCCCATGAAAAGTACCCTCTGCTAGTATAGGGAATGAATAGAAGATGCTCTGTTTAGAAAAAAGCTTTTCCTCCTCCAGCCTTTTTTTAATCTTCTGGCTCAGCTTTTCCCGATCGAATATATCTAAATCCAGAAGGGGAATCTCCAACCCTGAAATTCTATCTTCCAGCCCATGTATAGAACTGAGCCTTATCTTTTGATTTTTTTCATTCCAGTCAAACCACAGGGAAAAGTCTATGGGCATTATCTTCTTTAACTGCAGGAAAATGAATTTCGAGATCTCCTCAAAATCGTCTAAAGTGGAAAGGCGTGAAGCGATCTGGTGTAAAACCGAGAGCTGGGCAATTTTTTTTCTGCTCTGCTCAAAATTATGCACATCGTCAATCGCTATAGCTGCCTGGGAGGCAAAGGTGGAGATCAATTTAAGATCTTTAGTATTAAAAGGTTCACCACTGAGTTTGTTATTCAGATTTATGACGCCTAAGATCTTATCTTTAGCTTTCAAAGGCACCGAGAGCAGAGACTTGGTCTCATATTTTTCCCTGGAGGTCCTTTTAAAGCGCGGGTCTTTTTCCACATCTTCCACTAAAAGCGGTTGCCCTTTTTCCGCCACATAGCCGGATATGCTTTTACCCAGCTCTAATTTTGTATTCTTTATAATTTCTTTTTCCAGACCGACGGCTGTCTTTATAAAAAGAAATCTATTTGAAGGATCCAGCAACATTATGGAACCGGTTTTAGCCTTCACCACTTTAGTCGCTAGAGAAAGGATATTGGCCAGCAGGTTATCTAAACTATCCTTGGAGCTTAAAGCTCGACCAGCTTGATATAAGGCATTGAGTTCCTCAACTTTCGTCTTGAGTTCTACGTTTTTCTCTTTTAGCTCTTTTAAAAGGTTTTTTCTTTCCAAATCTATTTTCCTTTTCTCCAGCCCGCTTTTTATAACTCTCTCCAGGTCTGAAAATTCGATCGGTTTAAGAAAATAGTGATAAGCCCCTCCTTTTATCGCCTCTAAGGCTGAATCCAATGAACCATAGCCGGTCATAAGGATGACCAGTGCGTCCTTGTCTTTAGATTTTGCTTTTTTTAACAGTTCTATCCCACTGGCTTTTGGTATATTTATATCCGCAATTATCAATTCAAAATTATTTTGATTTATAAGGCGAATGGCTTTCTCCCCATCTTCCACCATCTCCACCTCATACCCGGAGTTGTGCAGAAGAGTCTTGAGACTCTCACGCATCCTGATTTCATTATCCACTACTAAGATTTTTTCCGGATTTTTCGTCTTCATCTTAACTTACCGTCCTGCAGGTCCGTTTCTCGAAAAGGCAAGCTGAGGTTAAAACAGCTTCCTTTTCTATCCTCTCTATTTCTTACTTTTAGTTCACCGTTATATCTTTTTAATATCTCGGAGGAAACCCATAATCCCAATCTTGACTCTCCTTCCTCCAGAATATCAAAAAGCTCGAAGTTTAAAGGGATATCATTTTCTTCAATCCATCTGCCAGTATCTTTAAACTCTATTTCCAGCTTCTCCTTCTGAGCTCTTATAGAAACTTCTATCTCTCCTCCTTGAGGCAGAGACTCCTTAGAATTCATTAAAAGGTTTAAAAATACCTGTTGTAATTCATCCGGATAGACTTTAATCTTGGGCAGGTTTGACTGGAATTCCTTCTTTATATAGATTTTATCTTTGGAAAATTGTTTTTCTACAAAAGACAGGGTATCTTCTAAAAGAGAACCAATATCTATTAGAGTTTTAACCTCAGTTTTGGGGCGATAGAAATAGGTAAGCTGTTTTACGATATGGGCTATCCGATCCACCTCTTCTTTTATAACCCTCAGATGAGCCAGGGATTTATCAGGCTTTTTAGAAGATTGTGAAAGGATAGTTAAATAGTTTTTAATTATCCCCAAAGGGTCAGTTATCTTCTGGGCAATTGCTATTGAAAGTTGACCCAAAAGTGCCAACCTCTCGGTCTGCATTAACTGCGGTTGAGCCTTCTTAAGCTCTAAATTTGCATGTTTCCCGTTCTGAGAGTAAAGTAAATTTTCCACTACTATTGTTACTTGTTTAACCAGCAGGGAAAGGAATTCCAGATCGTTTTCCGAATAGGGTAGATTGGAAATTTTATCGGTGAGTAAAAGAATACCCCTTACCTTATCTCTTATCAAAAGAGGTGTTATTATCTCTAAATTGACAGCTTGAAGTTCTTTTAATTCAGACTTGAACTCTTTGATTATATCTTTTATGAATAGAGGCTTGTTCTTTTCTTTAAGATATTTGGTCAGGGAAGAATCAAGTGAAAACTCCCATCCCTTTTTTAGTTCTATCCCATAAGCTCTGGTAAGAGAAAACGATTTGTCATCAGGAGTCTTCTGAACTGCAATGAATCCGCCGCGAACCTCTAAACGTTTCACACCGGTCAGAAGAATACTTTCTAAAAGAGCATCCAGGTCCGGATTTGAGTTAAATTGCTGGCTTAGCTCTAAAATAGCCTGAAGATCGAAGAGCTTTTTCTTCAAATTGTGGTTAATCTCGGCAAGTTTATCTATTTTAGTCTCAATCGTCTCTTTAAGAAGCTTAACCGAATCTTCCTTTTTCTCACGGAAATATTGACTCATTTCTTAAAACCTTCAAGTTTTGTCTTAAATAAAAACATTAACAGCTAAAAATGCAAGCAAAAAGCTATAACCATTTAGCTTTATTATTAATATAAATCGGCACTGAACAGGGAAGAGATTACCATTAATAAGCAGCAGGGGCAGGTTTGAAACCTGTCCCTGCTAGTCTTTGACAGATCCCATGAACGGTATGTATTCTTTGTATTTAGTAAGGGGACTTAATGATCACAGGCAATAAAAAAAAGTAGAGACGCATGCTATGCGTCTCTACAAATTTCATAACCGATATTCCTGCCTTGCCCACAAGGTGGGATTTTCTCGATACCCAGGTTGAGGGTAACCTGGGTTTATTGTCTTAATAGTTATTTTGCAAGCATTATCTCTCTGACCAACTTAACCGGAATAGAACCATAACTTAAAAGCTGGTCATGGAATTTCTTTAAGTCGAACTCTGCTCCTTTTAGTTTTTTATATTCATCTCTAAGCTTTAAAACCTCTAATTTCCCTATCACATAGCTCATCGGCTGGGTTGGCTCCTGGGTATATCTTTTCACTTCTGCTATGGCATTTACTCTTTCTAACTCAGCTACGTTCACCAGCATATCCACTGCCTGGTCAAAGCTCATCTTCTTAGTATGGAGTTTAACATCGATCACTACCCGACACCCTCTCCAGAGCTGGTCTTTGAGCTGAAAAAGCCTGGTTCTGATATCAGTATAATACCCTTGCTCATACATCATCTCCTCACAATATAAAGCCCAGCCTTCTACAAAAACAGTGGTGCCGAAAACCCTTCTGACTTTAGAATCTATCCGATTGCCCAGAACTAATTGCAAATGATGGCCTGGATAACCTTCATGCAAGGTAGTAACAACGGATTTGAAAACATTATGTCCCTGAAGCTGTTGTTCCTGTTTTTCAAGTGGAAGCTTTTGATCTACTGGAGTAACCCAGTAAAACCCTTTTTGACTTTTCTCAAATGGAGCCGGGGACATATACGCCGCATAAGGGATAAGATGCCTGACAAAAACTGGAGTTTCAATCACCTCTAATTCCTCTTCTTCCGGCATGGTAACCAAATCTTTGCCCTTGACGAAATTACAACTTTTCTGCATCTCCTCTTTATAGAAGCTTAAAAGTTCTTCTCTGTGGGGATGTAATTTTTTTATATCAGATAAAATTTCAGACCAGTTTTTTCCGGGGTCAATTCTTTTAGAAATTCTTTTCATTTCATCCTGGGTATTTCTAATCACTTTTTTCCCTATTTTCAGAAGGTCTTTTGAATCATAAGGGAGCTGATGATAGCTGGATAAAAGGTAATCAAAAAGTTTTTTACCACAGGCAAAATCCCCTCTGGATTTTGGCAGGACTTTATCTTTTAGGAAATTATAATATCGCTCAAAGCTTTTCTCTGCTTCCTGTGCTGCTTTCAAAATCGAATTCTTCAATTGAGGAACTTTTCCCGCAAACTCCGGAATAGAAGTTTGAAAAAAAGCCTTTCCACTTATAGTTGTTTCCATCCCGATTTCCGTCCAGATTCTTGGAATTTTACTCACTTTTTTTAAATTCCTTTCTCCCTGTTTTAAGAAAAACGGAATTTGTTTTATCCTCTGCAAAAGACTCTTACCCCTCTGCTCCAGTGGGGCAAAGTCCCGTAAGATAAAAACATTACAACCACTCAAAGCTAAAGACGGATAAAAGCTCGCATCCCGCATAAATCTATTATATACCTTTTCATATTTAACTTCTGCTTCTAAGGTAGAATAAAGGATTTCAAGGTCTAAAAGTTCTCCCTCGGATAGTTTTTCTTTCTTTGAATAAAACCTTTTTAGCTTTTTTGAAAATCCTTTTAATTTGTTATGATAACTTCTTCTGAAAGCCGGGGAAAAGTTTTCAAATAAGCCATCATATTTATGAATACCGGTATAGGTTGCCTCTACTGGATTAGCTTTCCATCTGTACTCTAAGACCTTTTCCACTAAAGCTTGAAACTTTTTGTTCATCTATATCTCCTTCAGCGATTTTTTATTTATCTTTAATCAATTATCTACATTTATTCCATCGGTTCAATTCTTTTGTCAAACAGTCCTGTGGTTCAGCTCTGCCCTTCAATTTTCTCAGGATGGTGAGCAAAGTCGAACCACTCACCACCCTGTCTTCGACCTTGCACTTCGTCCTGAGACTCAGTGTCGAAGGAAGGCTCAGACCGAAAGGAGCTTGTCGAAGGACGGACATGTTTGACCTACAAGACTTCCATTTTTAACCCAATGGAGGTCTAAAGACCTCCGCTACATTTAGCCAGTACTTGATAGGTCCCCTGGCCTGGCAAGGTTTCTCACCTTGAACCTTTGAACCTTTAAACTTTTGAACCTTTTTTTTGCATCTCCTTCGCCTGATACATAAATGCTTCCAGGCGGGTCAATTCATTTGTATCCTCCAACCCTTCGTAGGCAATATCCAGCCAGGGGAAGTTATGATATTTTTCCCGGATTTTCTTGGCGATAGCAGTAACGATTGTTCCCGGCATACAGGTAAAGGGCATCGTGTTTACCACACCGCAAAACCCTTTTTTAATAAAATCTATCGACTTCCCTACTGAAAGGATTGCTTCACCCCCAAAGGTGAAGTGCAGATAAGGACTGGCAAGCTCTATAATCTTCTCAATTGGAAGCTCATGCTCTCCCTCTAAGAGCATTTTTAGCTTTTCATACAAAATCTCTTCGTCTTTTTTCTGAATCTGGTCTTTGAGTATTGCCTTCAGGTACTCTCCATACCTTTTTTCAGTCAAGCTCTTCTTTTTATACATAAAGTTGGTATAAAAAAACCACTCTGCCATCGGAGCCACCCTTACCTCTCCCCCCAACTCTTCTATCTTTTTTACTACATTGTGATTGGAAAACCGATTTGTTCTGATATATATCTCCCCGACTACCCCGATCAAAGGTTTTCTACCATCTTTTTCTACCTTAATCCCTGAAAAAATGTTCTGGATATGTTCTAAGAGTTTTTCCAGGTTCTTTTTTCCTTCTAATGCCTGGCAGATTTCCTCCAGACTTTCTCCATATCTTTTTTCACTCTCTCCCCGGTTTAACTCATAAGGACGGGTTTTCCAAAGAAGTTTATTCAAGAGATCAACTATCACAATACCTTTCCAGGCAATCCGTCTGAAATTGTCATCTAAATTCAGGACCTGACTATAGGAGTCTTTTGAGTGAGGAGAACAAATAGGGACATCCCTATAACCTAATTCATCCAGGATTATCCGCTGGAGATTCTGATATTGCCCGAACCTGCAGGGCCCATCTGCCTGGGGCATAAAAATCGCTGATCTATCTCTGTCGAAATCCGAGCTCTGGACTAATTTGACTATATCTCCTGTAGTCAGGATACAGGGATAACATTCTTTTCCAGAGGTATATTTTCGTCCTAAAATCAAAGTCTTCTCATCCGATTCTGGCATAACTTCCGCTTTTATGTCGCAGGCTATAAAGGCACTTTTTATAGCAAAAGCGTGCTCAGCCATATAAGGTATATATAAGACTTTTTTATGACCATTGGGGGACAGGTATGGTGCTTGTACGGGGAGACTCTTTCTATCTTCCTTATAACCTCCAAGGCTATCTAAGAAAGCCTCACAGCGGGTGATGATCCCTGCATCAGCAGAATGCTCATCTAATTCTAACTGAAGAAAAGGTTTCTTGCCCAGACTGTATTTGAAAAAATGAAGGATAAAGGAATCAGGACCGCACCCGAAATTGGTCACATAGACCGGGAAAAGCCCTGGAGTTTTCTTGATAAATTCTGTAGCCGCTAAGATTTTCTGCCCATATTTCCAGTACATATTCTGCATCACGGAATTATATGCGGATGATTTCAGAGGAAGAAAATCTAAAGGCAGACTTAAACATCTTAATTCTCTTAATTTCTTAGAAAGCTCTAAGCTTAAAAGAGGGTCACAGGTATTATAAGGTCTTCCCAGCACCACCAGTGTATTTCTTCCTTTCAAATCTTTCAGTATCTCCTCTCCGCGTGAACGGATTCTCCTGTAGAATTCATTTTGACAAGCCTCTGCTTTATTAAAAGCTGTATTAAGTAATGATCTCTTGACCTTCAAGTCCTTGCATAGTTCGACCAGTTCTTTTAACAAAGCTTCTTTCTTCCTCTGGAAGTGAACCGGAGCCGAAAGAAGCTTTATCCCCTTCTGCTCAAAATCATATGTAGCTTTAAGGATATAAGGAAAAGCCTGAACATAAGGGCAGGAATAGCTCTCTGAGTCTGGATCATCTTTCTTCAGGTTAATCAGGCTGGGGAAAAAGATGTAATCGACTTTCTTCTCTAAAAGATTTTGAATATGTCCAAAAGCAACTTTTATTGGATAACAGGTTTCAGCCAATACCATCTCCACTCCCTGGCGAATAATCCGCTTGGAAGTCCTGTCTGATAAGACCACCTCATACCCTAAGTTCTCAAAAAAAGTTGCCCAGAAGGGAAAGAACTCATAAAAGAAAAGTGCCCGCGGGATTCCAATTTTCCCTTTTTTGTTTATCGAAGGAGTAAACTCCTGGTGTAATGATAAAAGAATTTTCTCCCTTTCCTCAAATAGATCAGGAAGATCAGATTTCTTAGAGCTTTTCTTCTCTAAATCGTATTTTTCACACCTGCTCCCGTAAAAAAGAGGTTTCTCCCTTTCCACTGAAACTTTTTTTATCTCACAACGATTAGTACAATCCTGACATTCAAAAGTCTCTATCTCATATTTCCTTTTTGAAAGGTCGAACCCTTTGAAATTAGTCTTTCCAGTATCATTCCTTTCTTTGGCTAAGATAGCCACCCCGATCGCCCCGGTAACATCGTGATGTGGTGGCACTACAATTTCTTTACCCAGGACTTTCTCGAAAGCTGAAACCACCCCTTCATTCCAGGCAACCCCACCCTGGAAGAAAATCTTATTCCCGATTCTTTTCTTTCCCACTACTTTATTCAGATAATTATAGACAATGGAATAAGCCAGCCCGGCAACTAAATCATCTTTATTCACGCCTGCTTGCTGATGAGCATTCAGGTCCGATTCCATAAAGACCGTGCATCTCTCACCGCAGTTTACCGGATAATCTGCCCGCAGGGCTAACTTCCCAAATTCTTCTTCGATTTTAATATTCAACTTCTCAGCCTGTTCCTGTAAAAATGAGCCTGTTCCTGCGGCACAGACCTTATTCATCTCGAAATCAACAATGATGCCGTTTTCTAAACATATATATTTAGAATCCTGTCCCCCTATCTCAAAGATGGTATCTACTTCTGGATCGAACTCAATGGCTGCTCTTGCCTGGGCGGTTATCTCGTTATGTACAATATCTGCCCCCACGAAATCGCCAATCAAATACCTGCCTGAGCCAGTAGTCCCGACTCCTAAAATTCTCACTCTGTCTCCAATCTCATTCCCCACCTTTTCTAACCCTCTTCTTACCGCCTCAATCGGTCTCCCTTCGGTCATTAGATAACGTCTGGAGAGCACCCTGTTATCTTTATCAATGACTACCACATTGGTAGATAGAGAACCCACATCGATCCCCAGATAAGCAGGAATATCTTTCCCCTCTGGCACCTGGAAAGCTGAAGTTTGAGAGTAAAACTTAGTTTCAGGATAGTTGAAATGAAGTTTCTCTTTCCCCGTGCGATTCCTGGGTGTGGAGAGATATTCACTTAATCTATCTAAACCTTTAAAATCAAATTTTTCTTTTCTATTTTCTAAAAGGCTCAAAGCTGAACCAATTGCTCCCATCTCTGCATGAAACTGCGGAATGATTAACTCATCTACCTCCAGTTCAAAGACATCCCGGAACGCTCTAACCATCCCTGAATTGGCTGCCACACCACCCTGAAACGATACTTTTTTCCTTAATTCTTTACCCCGGGCAATGCTCGACTTGAAATTCCTGGCCATAGCATAACACAGCCCTGCCACGATATCATAATCAGGTGTAGCTGTCTGCTGAAGGTGAATCATATCTGATTTAGCAAAGACACTACATCTTCCTGCAATCCGGGGTGGGTTTTTGGATTTAAGAGCTAATTGGCTAAACTCATTTTCTATATTTATCTTTAACCTTTTTGCCTGCTGGTCCAAAAAAGAGCCAGTTCCAGCCGCACACAGGGCGTTCATAGAAAAATCATCTAATAAAAGAGCACCGGAATTACTTTCTTCTTTGAGCAAAAGTAACTTGGAATCCTCCCCTCCCATCTCGATTATTGATCTTATTTCAGGACAAAGAGTAGAAGTAGCTTTAACCTGGGAGATGACCTCGTTAATAAATCTACCACCTAAGAGTTCAGCCGCAAGCTTCCCCCCTGTTCCAGTCGTGGCTACTCCTTTTATCTCTCTGTAGTCGTAATTTTGAAATAGTATTTGAAGCTGGCTCAGAAGGACTTTATAAGGCTGTCCTTCATGACGGGTATAGGAATGAAAAATGATTTGTTTTGATGGCTCCTCTTGCTGCAGTGGTAATTTATAAATTGTCCCTACCGGAGATAAAAGGACAATCTTAACAGAGACTGAACCGATATCGATACCTAAGAAAAGCTCTCTTCCCATCTACCTGATCAAAAGAGTTTTAAAGAATTAACCCTGATGTAACTCCAAGTTAGCCAAAACATCAGTTTATTATATATTTATCTTTCTTTTTTGTAAAGAGTTTTTTAATTATTAACTCTATAATGTCACGTGACTGTCGGGTCCCCTGACCCGATACCTCTCAGGCGAACCAGATCAGTCCACCTCAAGCGGATGGCAAGCACCAAATGAGGTGAGGGTGGAGATTGTAAGAGTGGGTTACAAACCCACCCCTACAAAAATCATATCTGATAGGTCAGACTTCTCTGTCTTATAAATGAGAACAGACAAGATGTCTGTTCCACCATTCTTTTTTAAACATAGCATTTCCCCAATAGACTATTGGTTTTCTCCTACATTTTTTGATTTAAAAAATATCTATCCTATAAACTCAGGTTACCCTCAAAGTGGATTTACCCTCTAATCCGTTTATTTAAAACAGGTTAATCCCCACCAAATATTTAGCATATTTAGCCTTATTCTGGCACAATTGTTGCAGAAAATATAAATGTTTCAATCAATAAAAATTAAAAATTTAACTTTCATCTCCGGGGGCTAAATACAATGAGAAGAAGAGGCGAAAAAAGTTTTTTAGATAAGTTAGTAAGCTGGATTTTCTGGAGCTTGTGCGGGATCATCTTTTTTATAATCTTTTTGACCCTGGTGCAATGTTCAGTTAAAAAACCATCCGCTCCAACCTGGAATAGCCGTTACAATCTCCCTTTATTGATAAAAACTTATGATATGCGAACTCTGTTTGACAAAATCGACGATCCTTCTCTGATAATCGATTCCTCAGGGAACCTGGGAATATCGATTAAAAAAGATATCGACACCATTTTTGTAAGGGAGAATTTGGACCTTTCCCCTTTATCGGAAATCTTTAAGGATACAATTGGAGAGATACCTTTTATCTCCTCTGATACACAGAACTCAGAGGTCTTTCTATCCGAGATTTATCCTGGGGGAGCAGGTTCAGTTCCTCCCTTTAGTTTCACTATAGATTTGAACTTCACAGAGTTAACTGACCTCCAGGAAGTAACTATAAAAAGAGGAATAGCCCGGCTGAAAACGGAAAACCATCTGGGATTAGATTTAGATTCATTCTCGGTAGCATTGATAGATTCAGCTTCCGGCATCACCTTAGGCACTGTGGTCTTTGAGTCTGGGATACCGCAGGATAGTTCCGTCATAAGAGATCTTGATCTTTCCGAGAAATCTTTTTCATCTAAACTCTCAGGAAATAATAAAGGCCATACCCCTGGCGGAACCATCTTGAGTCTGGCAGATAAATATATTGGTTTCAGTCTTTGTTTTCCTGATACCGTCATTGTCCACTCCGCAATAGCCAGGGTTCCAGCTATAAATTTATCGAAAAGTCAGACGGTGGATCTGCCGACAGAAAATATTATAAACTCAGCTCGGATTAAATCTGGCAACTTATACTTACAGCTCTATAACGGGACTAATCTTCCGGCAAATCTTAACATCCTTTTACCGGACCTGACTTCTTCAGGTCAACCTCTCAGTATGTCCAGGTATATTGGAGCTTTAAACAGTTCAGAGCTTTCCATACCGCTTCAGGATTATGATTTCCAGCCTGCAGAACAGAATCTCAGAATAGAGATAACCGGTCAGACCCAAAGCAGTGGAGAGACTTTTGTTAGTATAAATAGCTCTGATTCGATCTCATTCTCAATCTCCTCAGATACAGTTCTTTTCTCATCTCTTGCCGGTATAATCCAGCCAACTACAGTTCAGATAGAGCCAATGCCGATAGACTTGGACCTCCCCCAGGGTCTTTCCTCTGTTTCTTTGACTGACGCAGTGCTGAGTTTGAGAATTAAAAACGGCGTAGGTTTTCCTGGCTCTTTGGATTTGAATCTAACAGGAGAAGATGGTCAATCCCTTATAATAAGTGGAGGAATTCAGCCAGGCTCCCCTGAAAACCCGGTAATCACCGAGCTGAGAGAGAATAATCTAAGCAGTTTTCTTAATCCAGTTCCCGAACAGGTAAGTTTAACTGGAGAAGCAATCTGCGGAGATGGAAGAAGCGTAGGCACAGTAACGGAGAATGATTTCATCACTGGAGAATTCCTTTTAAGCTCCCCCTTTGAATTTGTTCTGGACTCAACCCAGATCGAAGTTGATCCGGATACAAATTCACTGGACGAGGATTTAAGGGATGGGTTAAACGACAAGGTCAACTGGGCTAAGGTCTATTTAAATTTAGAAAATCATCTCCCCCTGGGAGCAAAAGTTGAGCTCTTTTTCAGCCGGAATTCAGATGATTTATATATCAACCCTGATCTTCTAATAGGTCCGGTCTTACTCGATCCGGCTGAAACCGATAGCTCCGGATTGGTTTCAAATCCGGTTATCACTGAAAATATAATTCAATTAACTAAAGACGATTTAGATGTTTTCCAGAATCCATCCTTCTATTCTGGAGGAAAAATTACCTTCGAGGGAACCAATGGTAAAAAAGTGAAGTTTTTAGTAACAGATTATATTCAGATAAATTCACATTTAGAACTGGAAGTCAAAAATGGCCGATAAAAGCTTTACGGCTCGTAGAGGGGCTAAATCGATTATCATAGCATTGCTTCTGGCTTTGCTTATACTCCTTATCTGGGTTGATCAATCGACTCCACTTGGATTATCCAATGCACGCAGTCTGGGTTTAGGTGGGGCTTATACAGCAGTGGCAAGAGATAATGAAGCACCTTTATGGAACCCGGCTAATCTTTCTTTCAAAGACAATCGTGGTTTTAGCTTAACTTTATTCTCAGTAGGCGCCTTCGTAGAAAACAATGCTTTCAGTTTAAATGATTATAACCAATATAACGGCAAATTCTGGGAAGATACGGATAAAGATAAAATTTTGAGCCTGATCCCCTCTACCGGCTTAAACCTGAATGCTCAGGCAGAAGCTTCTGCCCTGGGATTATCCATTGGCTCTTTATCCTTAGTCACCTGGGCTTCTGGAGTCTCGGATTTAAGTTTTCCCAAAGACCCGTTTGAGCTACTCCTTCTAGGTAATCAGCTAAATGATACTATCAGCCTTGAAGGAACTTCAGGTGAAGCCTATGCTTATGGTGTTTTGTCATTATCCTATGGAAAATCCTTATACCGAAAAGGAGAAAAAGAATTCGGGATAGGCGTAAACTTAAAATATCTTCAGGGGATAATCTTCCAGAAAGTAATCAAAGCCTCAGGCGAGGTAAGGATTAATGAGAACCAGATAGAAGGTGAATCCGACCTCATCCTTCATTCAGCCACAGGAGGAAAAGGATACGCGCTGGATTTAGGAATAGCCACCAAGCTAAGCAAGAGATGGTCCTTGAGTTTATTCCTATCTAATCCAGTAAGCCGGATCAAGTGGAATAAAGAAACTGAAGAGAGGGGTTACGAGTTTCAAATCGACTCCCTTAATCTTTCCAACTCAGAGGACGATTCAGTAGTTTTGAGCGAAGACTATGAGAAGGATATCGATCCATTTGTAACCCATCTCCCTTTGATAGCCAAAGCTGGCTTTGCCTATAAGGCTAAGAAGATATTAGTTGCTTTTGACTGGGAGCAGGGGTTTAAAAATGGACCTGGAGTATCTAAAACCCCTAAGCTCTCACTGGGCACAGAGCTAAAAATTATTAGCTTTTTACCTTTAAGAACCGGAGTCTCCTTTGGAGGTAAAGAGGGATTTTCTCTAAGCGGAGGAACTGGTCTGGATTTTGGAGCGATTTTCCTTGACATAGGCATAGCCAATAAAAAAGCGTTAATACCAGATAACAGCAAAGGCTTAGGTATATCCCTTGGTTGTGGATTAAGATTTTAAAAAAAGCTATCTATACTGGAGGTTAAATGGACCAGTGTTTGAAAACCAGAGGATCTAAAGACGAACCCGCCAAAGGCGGACCGGAAAACGGTAAAAATAATAAAACCGATAAGGATAGAATTCGAAGAGTTAAAAAAAGTTTTCTTCCCTCCTGGATGAGGGAAACAGAAGGCCCAAAGACGAAACTATCCTCTCCTACAAATCCGCTTCGTGGATAACTTTAAGAGGGTAGTTTCTAAAAAAGTCGCCAAGAGGGAATTCAGAGAATGATCCAAGACCTCTGCTCACACCCCCCAGAGGAAATCATCTTCTGAATCCGCAAAAGCAGCGCTCCTAGATCAAACCTTGGCGACTTTTGATTTTTATAATCTGTCACTGCGGGCAACTATAGGGAGCGAAGCAATCCTTTTTTTTATTCATCGTAGTGCGACCCTTTCAGGGCGTGTTGAAAAAGCAAGAATAGGAGTGCACCAGCTTGCTGGTGCTATTTTCTTTAAAAGTTAAGTGCTTAGAATACAAGGAGATTTAAATTTCAAAAAAATCGCAAAAGCAAGCTTTTGCACTCCAAAAATACTTTTTCAACAGTCCCTTTCAGCAGGGTCGCCAGAAAACGTAGGGGAGTCCCTTGTGGACTCCCAAATGATGTGAGGGGACAAGCCCCTCCCCTACAATAGAATCCTGTTTTCACAGTGGTGTCAGGAGTTACCTCCTGACACCAGAAAAAGACACCAAGCTGTCAGGTGGTAACACCTGACAGCACATAACCAAGGTAAAGCTAAAGTCTCAAGACCTTGAGGCTTTACACTCCACTGCATTCTTATTAAGTTATTGACAACATCATGTTTTTATCTATATTATCTTCTAAAACCGGGGTGCTTGTTTTCCGTCTTTGGCGGGACGAGACAGGCTGAGAAAAACCCTTTGAACCTGATCTGGGTAATGCCAGCGGAGGGAAAAAATGAATTAGACGAAAAATCAAACCGTTACTACTGAGGTAACGGTTTATCTTTTTATTATCATTCTAACCCCGCCAGTGGCGGGGTCAGAATGACAGTTCCCTATGAGAAAGTTGATAACCAAAATAAACCTGGAGGTATAAATGTCCAATCAATTGCCAGACATTGGCAAAATCTCCCCGGAGATCTTCGATGAGTTAATCTATCCTCATCTGGGTAAGAAAACAAAGTCGGTTTTAGTTGGACCCCAGCATGGGGTGGATATCGGGATAATCGATATAGGTGAAGGAAAAGTAATGGCCATTACCACTGACCCGGTCTTTATCGTGCCCGAATACGGCTTTGAAAGAGCAGCCTGGTTCGCCATTCATATCCTTTGTTCAGACGCAGTTACCTCTGGTTTAAAACCAAGTTATCTATCTATTGACTTGAATCTACCTTTGAGCATAACCAAAGAGCAATTAATGACAGTCTGGAAAAAGATAGATTACGAATGTAAAAAAATGGGAGTAGCTATTGTATGTGGACATACTGCCAGATATACCGGCTGTAACTATCCCATGGTAGGTGGAGCAACTGTAATCAGCGTTGGAGAAAAATCCAGATATGTCACCCCTCAGATGGCAAAAAAAGGTGATCTGATAGTGATAACTAAAGGAGCGGCAATTGAAGCCACCGGAATCTTCGCCTTAGCTTTCAAAGAGAGAATCGTAAAATGCTTTGGAGAAAAATTCAGCCAGAGAGCAGACAAGGTATTTTATATGATGTCCGTAGTAGAAGATGCCTTAACTGCCGCTTCAGTTGGCACCAGAGAAAAAGGGGTAACCGCCATGCACGATGCTACTGAATGTGGGATCTGGGGAGGGTTATACGAAGTGGCTAAAGCCTCCGGGGTGGGAATGAGGGTTGAAAAAGAAAAGATTATAATTTTAGATGAAGTCGAGAAAATCTGCTCCAAATTCGGAATGGACCCCTATTCCTCGATATCCGAAGGAACCTTAATCATAACCTGCAAAGAGAAAAAAGTGGAGTTGCTCTTGAGAAAATTAGCTCAGAAGAAAATCCCAGCCTCGGTTGTGGGTGAGGTTATCCTGGAGAGCAAAGGGATAATCTTAGTTGAAAAAAGTAAAGAAAAACCTTTAGAGCATCCCAGAGTTGACCCTTTCTGGCAAGCCTTTGCCAAAGCGTTGGAAGAAGGGAGAAAATAGGGAGCGTCCCGCAGTATGCGGGACGTTGAAATTGACCCCACCCCATTCCTCCCCAATCCTGAGAAACGGATCCGAAGAACAGGGGAGGGGAATAACTTCCCTCTCCTTTGCAAGGAGAGGGTGAGGTTTAAATAAAGCATAAACTTACCAGGTCAGTCTCACTCAAAAGCGGGATAGCAAGCACAGAAAATGCACCATACTCCGTCGGGTGGAGCCTATAAACTCCAAGCTTGAGTTTTTCGGCAAGGCAAAAACTTACCTGAGCTGGTTTAATTATCAGAGAAATAACTACTATAAGGATGAGTCACCTCTAAAACTCTTAAATGAAATAAAAGATCATAATTATCCCCCGGAAATTTTTAACTTGCCTCCCATCCTATTAGATGATTACATTAACCAACTACCTGGATACAATCTACCTGTAAGGTACATATTACATTATTAGACATGTTGACAACCTGTTTTAAGAACGGTAGAACAGACATTTCCTACGGATCCGTTATAGGACTTGTCTGTTCATTGTATTAAACAGAAATGTTTGACCTGCCGAGAATCCTTAGATATGTCGCTATCTGTCCCCTGTGATGTATTTCGTGATCCAAATTACCACGAACGATGATCCACCAAACGCCGACCTCTTTTCCATAACGATGATCAAAAATCATCTCTGAAAGTTGATCAGGGGTGATACTCTCGAGTAATTGACTACGATGAACCCCTGTTTGCCTTAGTTTGTCAAGTAGTTTAAGATATTGACTGCGATGGGTTACTTCCACTAGGCCTGGCTTACCTACTATAGGTTTCAAGTTCTTTAGGTCTAACATCTTGAATAACCAATTATCTGCATCAATCAAATGCTGTGTGATATCTGCAAAGCTCATAGCCTCAGGTGCAGGACGCCAGTTCTCGTACCCGTCCGGAACCACCCGTAATCGTTTCAAACTGGATTCCCTAACCGCCTCAGAAAATCTTGCTAGCTTTGTGCCTTCAGAATTAATCATAACATTTTATGCGTTATTTCCCTAGTAGCTCCTGAATGAACAGGTTTAAGTACAGGTCCACCAGTTATCTCATTCCTGTAAAAAAATTGAGAGATAATCATCCATTATTGCGTTTATTTTTTCGCTTAAATCAGTATACTTTTCATAATTTATATTATACACCTCTAAATCACCTTGCATATATGCCTGAACCGAAGTGGAAAGAGTTTGAAACGCTTGATAGAGAACTGAACTATATATATTTTTGTAACCTAAATATTTCTCAAAAATGCCCATCACTTTTGGATCTTCTATATTATCCATCAAACTATCACATTTTTGAAAAGAGGTTTTCAATGTAGACTCATAATAGTACATCTGCTGTTTAAACTCTGACACTGCAAAGTCACCTGACTTAAGGCTAGACAGTGCCACATCGTATTCCTCCAAATTAGTGATGATTCGCACTATCTCGACACGAATAAGCCCAAAACTTAATTGATCTTTAATCCGTTCACCTGGTTCTGTTCGTACCAATGAAGCATAATTCTTAAAGAACTGAAGACGCTTTAAGTAACTTGCCCTAATAATTTCCAATCCTGTTTGGATTTCTTTCAATTCTTTTTTTTCTACACCTTCTTTCATCTTACTAAGACCAAAAATCCAGCTCTTATAAAAATCTAGCATGCCATAAACCATATTTTTAAGTAAGGTTGATTCTATATTCTTTGATAACTCCTCAATGTTTTCAATTTGTGTATAGAAAGACGCTTCTATTTGAGATGCTTCTTTTATAAACGTTGTATCATCAATAGTCTCTGCTGTTAATTCATCTATCAGAGATAGATATTTACGTATACCCTTTTGAGCCTTAGCAAATTCAGAAAGAATAGAAACCTCAATATCTATATCACCTGGACTAATCTCAAAACGCTCACCCGAAAGGACGTCCATATAATGAATAGTTTTTAGGTCGCTTGATGGTAATGAATAGCGTTTAGAAATCAAAGGATAGAGAAAAAGCAAGGCAAGAATTAGAAATGGAATGGCTTTTAATGCTACATTGAAAATCTTCCTTTTAAAGTACCTGTCGCTAAGATAAAAACATAGATATCCTAGAAAGATATAAAAAGCACAAGCTCCACCAAACATTTCTGGGTGTAGCGGTTCGTGCGTAGTAGTAGCGTGAGCACTTAGAGAAAAGATAATAGCAATTATCCCGAACTGTTTCCAAGAGTAATTGTAGGTTTTAAGTTTGTCAAATGAAAACCATTTTCTGCATAAATAGTTATTCAGGAAAAACATGGAGATACCTATCAGTATCCAAAGAATAAAAATAGCAATACGACTCTCTATTAAGGAACTCATAGCACTTATAATAAAGAGAGACAAGAAAATTAGTGTGCCAAGCCCAAACTTCTTACCAGTCATGTAAAAACCTCCTCTCCTTTTGCAGGAATTCCAATTCCTGCATGAACGAAAGCATTGACACTGTCAATGCACTCCAGAAAACTACTGGTTTCCTTTAACTAATTCCAGCATCTCCTTTACCGCTCTTTCAAAACCCACCAAAACCGCTCTGGCAACGATCGAATGCCCGATGGAGAATTCATCTATATGTTTTATCTTCACTATATCCACGATATTTTTGTAGTTCAATCCATGCCCGGCATTTATCCCCAAGTTCAGCCTGTAGGCTAACTCCACCATCCTTTCAACTTTTTCCAGCTCCTCAATTTTTTCGCCAAGGTTTTTAACCTCAGAATATTTAGCCGTATTTATCTCCACAAAATCGGTTTTAAGTTTAGCCGAAGCTTTTATCGACTCTATCTCTGGATTAACGAAAAGGCTAACTAAAATCCCATTAATCTGGAGTCGGGGGATAATTTGAGAAAGATTATCATAGTTATCCTGAACATTCAATCCCCCTTCTGTGGTTATCTCCCCTTCCCTTTCAGGCACTAATGTAGCCATATCTGGTTTTATCTCCAGAGCTTTTTCTAACATCTCCTGCACAGGTGCCATCTCTAAATTCAAGCTGGTCTTCACAACTTCCCTTAAAATCTTTAAATCCCTATCCTTTATATGCCGGCGATCCTGTCTCAGATGAATCGTGATCCCATCTGCTCCAGCTAATTCTGCCATTATTGCCGCCGCAATCGGGTCTGGCTCAAATGATTTTCTTGCCTCCCTTAAAGTTGCCACGTGATCAATATTAACGCTCAATTTAATCATAAACTCTCCTTTCTATAGACAATGTCCACCTTAGATAGACTTTTAACTCTAAAAACCTTGAATAGAATTGTCCTCCCAGTAAACTATCCTCCAGAAACCATCCTCTGATTTCCTGAATTTAAAAAGCGCATATCCGGATGCCTCTAAACGTTCGTAATTATAGTCCCCATCTATATCTGTGAAGGTCAAATGGAAATTGACCCTTTTTACTTTTCTCTCTTCATGGGTTACCGAATCATATTCTGAGGGTTGAGGAAAAAACTCCCAGGTGTTAAAACGGATATCATCGAACACTTTGAAAACTCCTGTTGTTCGATAAATATCTCCGCTGGTTCCATCCCGATAAACTTCTTTCTTTATTAATTCTCCAGAAAGCTCATCCTGATCAATATAGGAGAAAACGAACTCTTTATCCAGACAGTTTTCATAAGTTATTATATCCCGATATTCATAAGCATATTTGAAATTTTGTAAAACGCTATCCGGATCGGTTTGCAGGGCAATCGGCACCATAAATCCCGGACCAACTACTGGTGGCGAGAATGGA
The DNA here is from genome assembly GCA_964570765.1 of uncultured Ignavibacteria bacterium. Classification (GTDB taxonomy): domain Bacteria; phylum Zixibacteria; class MSB-5A5; order MSB-5A5; family RBG-16-43-9; genus CAZMZF01. Next base: position 68,241 of record CAZMZF010000002.1, on the reverse strand, counting down.
TTATAACAGGCTAACCCTGAAAATAAAACTATGGCAATCAATAAAAAATACTTTTTCATCATTTTCTATTACCGAAACTGAGCTTTGAGATCAGCCCAATCAAATCCTCCGGTTAAAAGTGGGCGATCTTCCCAGAAATAGATATTCCAGAAATAGTAGGAAGACTCCTTTAATAAATAAAAAGTTGAGGTTCCCTGAGCGGTCCCGAGCAAAGGCTCGCTCAGGCTAAAATCATACAAATAAATAGTATAGTTCCGATAGAGGATAGCACTGGAATAACCTAATACATCTGGCTGGTCAGGATTTTTGCTCAGAAGGATAACCGACCTTTTTAAGCCAGAAGTATAGAGATTGAAAAGCGCATTGGTAACATTCCTTTCCACTGATAAATTCCAGTTCCAGAAAAGCTCTGGCTGGTTTCGGGATATAGCTTCTAAGGAATCCTCCGGCGCAGAGAAGATAAAGGAATCGGAAAAGCAAGAAAGGTAGTTGTCGATGATCTTCTCAGTATAAGCATAATACAGGTTCTGAAGGACAATCTCCGGAGTAGTAGGAGGATTGAAGGTTCCCCTGGGACCGGAAGGTGCAGGTGAAGACCTGATCTTAAAAGGATTTTTACAGCTAAAAAGTATTAATCCAGCTATGAATATAATCCAAAGATATCTTCTCATTTTAATTTTCACCAGTTCCTTCCTAAGGAGATGGTGATGAAGTTTGATAATTCTTCTTTTCGTTCCATCTCCTTCTGAGCTCTTATGGTCCACAAGAGCTTCAAAAAATTTCTATCATCCGTTATATAATCTAAGGAAAAAGTGAGAAAATTTCTATAAAATTTATAACTGTAAACTTTCTTTTCTTTCCCGGTAGGTAGATCCAGGTAGATCTTCCATTCTTTTCTTTTTTCAAAGTTATACTCAGAGGAAAAAACCAAACTCTTATCTGGCTTATACCTCAAAGCTAAGCCAAAACCCTGGGTTTTCCTTTCCCAGCCAGGCCTTCTCACCCATTCGTCTTTCCAGAGAAGTTGACCGAAATCCTCAAATTTATAAAGATAGCTGAACTCTCCTTCTAATCTTTTATAGGGAATATAACTTAGCCGGGTAAAACTCGAAGCCCGCCTGAAGATCTTATTCTGATTGCTCTCGGTCTCTTTTTGAAAATCATAGGAGATATAATTTGCCTGAATCTGGTATTCCTGAAAAAGTCCGATCTTCGGGGTTATCTTCCAGCTCAAAGCGGGTGAAAGTATATAGGTCTCATTATAATTATTATTCGCTGATTTCTGACTGGAAACATAGACCTGGTGAAAGTTCTTAAACCCGGTCTTGATTTTTAAATTGAAAGACTGGCTGAAAATGTGCAGATATTCCAGATGAAGTATTTTGGTTAGTATATCCCGGTCATTGAAAAAAGAGCCCGGAGAGGTATAAAACGAAGTTACCCCCATAGAGGCTGTAACGAAAACAGAATCAGAACGGCTGAATTTTGTGGAGAGCCTTCCTCCCAGCTCCCCGCTTTTCATCTCTTGATTCCTTTCCTTCAGCCCGTAGTCTTCCTCCCCGGATAAATATTTATAAAATCCTTCTAAGTTAACCCTGGCAAAAAATTCTTTATTCAAACTTAAAGTATAGTCCTGTGAGACAAGAGAATTATCTCTTAAGGCAAGCGGATTAGCCAGCGTATCCTCCTCCACCTGGTAACGGTAATTATTGAGCAAGAAGGTGTATTCAAATTTGAGCAAAAGGCTTAGGATTATCTTTTTTGTGGTATCCAGCCTTAAAACCCTTTCCTTCCTTCTCTGGGTGTAAGTCTGAGACGCTCCTCTGGAGAAGAAACTTTTTTTTGACCATCCCTCCTCATATTCAAGATTTAAACTATCTTTTTCTGATAAATTTCTCTGAAGATTAAATCTCAAATTTCTGTCTTGAGTGGGGATTTTTTCTAAATCTATAATATCCTGACCTAAATTGAGAGTAAATTCGGCCCTCTTCCAGATTACCGGTCCAAACCCCAGGGAAAGAGAATAGTTCAAACCGCTCTCCTCACCTTTTTCCTTTTCAGATTTTCGAGCAAGTGAGCTCACTCCCAGATTTTGAGAAAGCTTAAACTTTTGCCAGAGATTCAACTCCGAGGTTACCAGATAATCCTGTGAGGTTACTTTCCTTCCCCCTAAGGAGCTTAATTTGTGATTTAAAAGGATACCGGCTTTAAAATCTTTTTTAACCAGATAATCGAACTTAAGCTTTAAACTACCATCCTCCTGCCAGCGATCCTGGATAGCTTTTTTAATCAAAAGAGAATTCAGAGAAAAAAGGAACTTCCAGGATAATTTCGGGTCTTTATTATAAAGATATTCCAGTCGGTTGTTCCAGTTATAGGTCTGGTTATTCTGAGAAAAATCCAGTTTTAAATTAGAGGCGTAAAGAGGTTGGCTCAAGCAAAGAGTAAAGATCAAAGATAATAAATATACTTTCTTCATTTACCTGCTGAAATTAACTTGACTAATTTCCCTAACTCTTCCAGGTTTAAAGTCTCACCCCTCCTTTTAAAATCTATTCCCGCATCTTTTAAAATAACTTTAAGTTTATCTTTATTCAAGTTCAAAGTTCTGCTTAAACTGTTCAAAAGGTTTTTCCTCCTCTGAGAGAAAAGAGATTTTACCAGATCAAAGAAAAAAGGTAGCTCAACCTCAATCCTGGGTTTTTTAAGAAACTTAAGTTTTATCACCGCAGAATCTACTTTTGGAGGTGGAAAAAAAGAGTTCGGTTTTAAGATAAACAAAATCTCCGGGTCTGAAAAAAGTTGTATTCCAATAGAAAGCGGAGACCAGTCAGATGTACCTGGCTTGGCGCAGATACGCTTAGCCACTTCCTTTTGCACGGTTAATATAGCGAAATCAATTGATTCCCGGTTCTGAATGAGATACTCTAAAATTGGAGTTGTAACCTTATAAGGAATATTCCCGATTACCTTTAAACCGCTTTCCTTATCTGTGATCTTTTTCAAATCGAATTTTAAAATGTCCTGATTTACAATCTCCAGGATTTTGTTTCCCTTGAATTTTTCCTGAAGGTAAAAACAGAGATTTCTATCCAGCTCCACCCCATAAACTATTTTGGCTTTCTCTAAAAGGAACTGGGTTAGAACACCTTTTCCTGGTCCAATCTCTAAGACCTGCTCGTTATGCTTTAAATCTAAGTAATCCACTATTCTTTTTGCGGCTTTAAAATTGATTAAAAAATGCTGGCTAAACCTTTTCCTGGGAAAAATCGATTTGTCTTTTTTTTCTGATGGAAAAAAAGATTTCATTTTAAATCAAGATTAAAAAACTCTACTGCATTTTGAGTGAAGACCTCATCTAACTCTTGAAAAGTATTTGAATCTGAAAGCTCTACTATTTTATGGGTAACCAGCTTGACCAGTTTAGGTTCATTTCTCTTACCCCGCAGAGGTTCAGGTGTAAGGTAGGGACAATCGGTTTCAACCAAAATCGAGCTTAATGGGATTTTTTTTACCAGCTCTGCTGACCTGGAATTTCTATAAGTAAGAGTTCCGTTAAAGGAGAGATAAAATCCCATTTCCAGAGCTTCTTTTGCCTCATTCTCATCTCCCGAAAAACAGTGAAGCACACCTTTCAATCCTTCTGCTTCTTCTTTTCCTACGGATCCAAATTCGGAAAGAATCTCCAGCGCTTTTTTGTAAGCATTTCTGATATGAACAACAATTGGCAGCTTGAATTTTTTAGCTAATTCAATCTGCTCTTTAAAAGCTTTTATCTGCACATCTTCAGGTGAGAGATTCCGGTAAAAATCAAGACCGATCTCACCAATCGCCACAACTCTGGGATGAGAAGCAAGTTTCTCTAATTCAATAAATGCTTCTTTACTCAACCTTGAAGCATCATGAGGATGAAACCCCACTGTGGCATAAATATTTTTGTATTTCTCAGCTAATTTGATCGATTTTTTAGACGACTCTAAATCCACACCGATATTTACAATCGCCTCTAAACCTGAAGAAAAAGCCTCTTCAATTACTTTGTCCCTATCCTTATCATACTGCGGAAAATCCAGGTGAGCATGCGTATCGATCATTGGGGAGTATTCACTTTTTTGTTATGAAATAAAAATATTATTTCGATGAAATTCTAAATATTTTTTATCAGGTATAAATCTATCAGGCAGTGCAATTTCTTCACCTTCGTAGGGTATGAATCCTTTTTGTACTGAAGGTTCCTTAAATAGTATTTTAATAGTCTCAGAAATTATTAGCTCATAATCATCATTAACGGAAATCAAACCTTTATCAAAAGCCTTATCATGTAAAGCACACATGCAAATTCCATTTTTGGGATTCATGCGTAGAGACACATCAACTGACCATGGAACAATATGACTAGCTACAAGTAAGTCTGCTTCAGGGAGTAAACATACAGCACATCTATTTCTATAACTTGCCAAGATCAATTGACGAAAGAAATTTTGATTTACTCTTATCTTAACAAGGGCTTCTCTTTCTTTTCCCATAAGGTATTGTTCTTGTTCAAATTCAATTTCAGCGTAAGGTTTTTCACCTTTCAGGTCAGCAAGAACAAATTCACTTCTATAGGCAAGTTCTTCCCAGTTGTGATTAAATTCCTTCCAGATTTTTTCGTCTAATTTACTACCATGTTGCATCCCTTTTATTCCTCGTTTTTGGAGGAGAGGATCAAATCGAGCAAAATTGCATAACTTTAAAGCTACAGCACTTGGAGTTCTTCCAAGAATATGTGCAAGTTCAATTACTTTTTTATTCCCTTTATGATATTGACCAAATGGAAGTTTGCAGTAGAGATTAAACACAACTATTAATTCTTGTTCTGTCCAGTTGTGTGTTTTAATCATATAATTTTTCTCAACTAATCCTCGCTCCGGGCTTTACTTTTTTATCTATGGTAAGTATAGTCAAAGTTTCCCCGTCCTGAGCCGCCAGAAGCATCCCTTTTGATTCTATTCCCTTAATCCTGACTGGCTTCAGATTGGCAAGCAGGATAATCTCTTTTCCAATTAATTCTTCTGGTTTATAATATTCCGCAATCCCGGCAATAATCTCTCTTTTTTCTTCTCCGAATTCAATTTTGAGCTTTAAAAGCTTTTTTGCTCCTTCAACTTTTTCCACTTCTACGACCTTTGCCACCCTGATATCTAATTTAGCGAAATCTTCAATGCTAATCTCATTTTTTATCTCTTCTGACACTTCAACTCCTTTTGTTTCTTTTAAAACTTGTGTCTTCTCTGATAGGCGAGGGAATAAAGGAACAATCTTCCCTATTTTCGTTCCCGGCTTTAGATAACCCCAGTTTTTTTCCTTTCTTAAATCAGGGATACTTTCGTCTTTAATTAAACCCAGAATCTCTCTTAGTTTCTGACATTTCTCCGGTAGAGCCGGATAGAAAAGAAAGCTGATAAATCTCAAGGTCTCAGCAGAAGCATAAAGAACTGTTCCCAGACGGGATTTGTCTTTAAGTTTAGCTAAATTCCAGGGGGCAGTCTTATCCACATAGCGGTTAGTATATCGAACTAACTTTAATACTTCTTCTAAAGCCTGGTTGATGTTCAGTTCTTCAATCGAATCAAAGACTACATCCACTGTCTTTTCAGCCAAATTCTGTAGTTTTCTCTCCTCTTCCTGATAATCTGAAGGGTGTGGTATATTCCCCTGAAAATGTTCTTTGATAAGTTTCAAAACCCGGCTGGCTAAATTTCCGAAATCATTTGCCAGGTCAGAATTATATTTCTCCTCTAACCTTTTCTCCTGAATATCACCATCCTGTCCGAATGGGAAATGGGTCAAGAGAAGATAGCGGGTGGCATCAGAGCCATATTTTTCTGCCAGATAATAAGGGTCGATCACATTTCCTAAGGATTTCCCCATTTTTTGACCATTAACCGTAAACCACCCGTGACTGAAAAGTATGTCCGGCGGTTTCTCGTCCAGGGCCAAAAGCATTGCCGGCCAGTAGATATTGTGAAATTTCAAAATATCCTTGCCTAAAAGATGAATTACCCTGCTTTCGGTCCACCATTTTTTGAATTCATCCGGATTATCACCATAACCTATAGCCGAGATGTAATTGGTCAGGGCATCCACCCACACGTAGGTTTTCTGACTTGAATCGAAGGGCAGAGTTATCCCCCAGGTGACTTTTTCACGTGAGATGGAGAAATCCTCTAACTCCTGTTTGAAAAGTCCCAAAGTCTCTTTCTTTTTCTCCTCAGGTAAAATTTTGATACTATTTTCAGAAATAAGTTTTTCAACTAAAGAAAGATAAGAGGAGAGCCTGAAAAAATAGTTTTTTTCTGAGACTTTTTGAGGAGGTTTTAGATGGCTGGGGCAGAGCCCGTTCACTAAGTCTTTCTCTGTGATAAATTTCTCACAACCCACGCAGTATAATCCGGTATATTCTCCCGCATAGACTATCTTTTGACCCTTTTCATCCTGAGCCGGATGAAGTCTTTTCAAAAGCTTTTCCACTCCCTGAATATGCCTTTCATCTGTAGTGCGCACAAAATAATCATAGGAGATACAAAGCTTTTTCCAGGCATTCTTATAAAGCTGGCTATTCTTATCACAGAGCTCTTGAGGAGAAAGTTTCAATTTCTCTGCTTCCTCTGCCACTTTGCTACCGTGCTCATCTGTACCGGTCAAGAAAAAGACCTCATCTCCTTTAATCCGGTGAAAGCGAGAGAGGATATCTGCGGCAATGGTGGTATAGGTATGTCCGATATGTGGCTTATCGTTCACATAATATATAGGGGTAGTTATGAAATACCTCCTTTTGCTTGTATTAGTTCTCAGCTCAGTCAAAATCTCCTCCTTTATCTACTTTAGGATTTGTAACCGTTTTAAACGGTTTGAACACCACTTGATTTTTTCATCCTTTTTTTAATCTCAGCCAGACCTATCTTTTGTTCCTCCCCATCCTCATGCTTCACCACAATATATTCTTTAAAAAGATTTATCTTCTCCACCACTCCTTCCCCTTTATCGGTCTGGAATTTTGAGCCTACCTTAGGATAGAGCCCCATACTCTTTTCATAGAAATCTTTTTCATACAAAAGACAGCATAAAAGTCTGCCACAATTCCCGGAAAGCTTGGCTGGATTCAAAGACAAATTCTGCTCCTTGGCTATTTGAGTGGTTATAGGAGAGAATTCCTGGATAAAGGTGGTACAGCAAAGCTTCAGACCACAACAACCATAACCTCCTAATCTTTTAGCTTCATCCCTTACCCCGATCTGCCTGAGCTCTATGCGGGTCCGGTAAATTGAGGCTAACTCCTTTACCAGCTCCCTGAAATCTATCCTTTTCTCAGCGGTGAAGAAAAAGGTGAGTTTGCTTCCATCGAATTGATATTCTGTATCCACTAACTTCATCTCTAAGTTCCTTTCCTCAATCAGCCTTTGACACTCCTCTAAGGCTTTTCCCCCTCTCTCCTGATTTTCCTTCATCCTTTGTAAATCTTCCGGGGTAGCGAGTCTCAAAAGATTTAAAGGCTTTTCTATTAAGCCAGAAGGGTCATCTATCTCTATCTTTTTAACTAATTTCCCTAAATCCTCTCCTCTTTCTGCCTGAACTATTACATAATCCCTTAATTTAACTGAAAAGTTTTCTGGATTTAAAAAATATTGTTTTCTCGACCCTTTGAATTCCACTAAATATAGCTCCATTTCCATCTCCTTCATTTTCTCTCATTATATAAAGATATTACGTAACCAGTTTTTCTCTTCTTAAACCTGAGATTATCTTCCTCAGCTCAAATCCTAAGTTCAAAAGGGCTAACTTTAAATTAACATTCCTTAAAAGGTCTGCTTGAATTTTTTCAACAAGCTCTAATGCATCCTGTAGTTCTTCTTTCCCTTTGAAATACTGGACAAAAGCTTTTATCTCCTTTTTCAGGTCCGGATTTAAAAACCTCTCTTCTTTTTGGGTTTCAAAAAAAACGTAGATGTCTCTCAACAAACCTGAAAGAAAGGTTAAAAGCTCTAAGAGAGATTCTCTTTCATAATCCCTGAGGATTTGCTCTACGAACTCAACCAATTTTATTCTATCCTTATTATGAACTACCTTTAAGAACTCCACCCCCTTGAAGCGAATCTCATCTTTACCTCCTTCCGCTAAGGAAAAAGCCATCCCCAAGCTCCCTTCTGAGAGTCTGGCATAATGAAGGGCTTTATCTTTTGATAACTTGAAGATTTCTTCAAGTCTCCGGGCAATAAGCTCCTCTGAAATCCTCTTAAACCTTATCCTCTGACAGCGAGATACTATCGTAGGTAAAAGTTTCTCCGGCTCAGAGCTTAAAAAGATTAAAAGAGAATCTTTGGGTGGCTCCTCTAAGGTTTTAAGAAAACAGTTTTCTGCGGCAAGTGACATCTTCTCCGGCATCTGCACTATCAAAACTTTATATTTAGCTTCCACAGGAGTATATATTAGATTTTTCTGAGCATTTCTCACTTCTTCTATGGAGATCGAGCCTGGTTTTTCGTATTTAACGATCTTATACGGATTGGAAAGTTTTTCCTCAATAAATTTAGCCCTGTTTTTCTGCTCCTCCTCCTCTTTTTCTTTTTTGCTTTTTTTACCTGGAGAAGGGGGTGGAAGTGGGAAGATTAAAGACAAATCCGGATGGACTAAACGTTTAATCTTCTTACAGGCTAAACATTCTCCACAGGCATCAAACCCACCTTTTAAACAATTGACTGCCTTGGCTAATTCAACCGCAGTAAGCCATTTCCCTGTTCCGGGCGGACCGGTAAAAAGATAAGAGTGAGCAATCCTTTTCTCCTTCAAGGCACCCTGCAAAATCTTTTTGACAACTTCCTGATCTAAAATATCTTTAATGGCCATTATTTTAACCATTCTAAGGGGTCAAGCTGTTCTTTCCCCTTCCTTATCTCAAAATGAAAATTGTTTTCAGAACCATTTAACCGGGCAATGGTCTGAGCTCTCCCTACATTTTCACCTACCCCTACCAAAATCTCTTTTAGATTAGCATAAACTGTATAATAACCATCATCATGCTGGAGTATGATAAAGTTACCATAACCCCTGAGCCAGGAAACATAAACCACCCTGCCATCTGCTACAGCTTTTACCTCAAGATCTAAAGAAGGTGAGATATCGATACCGGGATTAAAAAGTGTGGTATTAAACCTTGACTCCTTCTGCTCACCAAAACCTAAGGCTACTTTTCCTGTAACCGGCCAGGGGAGCCTACCCTTTATAGCCCGGAAAAGACCGGTTGTAGTCTCAACTTCTTTTTTAAACCTTTCTTTTTCTAAAGAGGTTAAAAGTTTTTCAATCTCCTGAGCGCTTTTCTCTAATTCCTTAACCGATTGAAGATGGATTTCCTTTTCCGATCTAATCGTTTTCAGAAGTTTCTCTCTCTTGCTTTTCTCCTGATTCCTTTTCTTTTCCTCTTTATCCTTTTCCTTAATCAAAGAAGTTAGTTCCTTCCTTTTTGACTCTAAGGATTTTTTGTTTTCTTCTATGTTCCCAATCTCTTTTGAGACCTCTTGAATTAAGTTCTGATCCTGCCGGGTGATAAGCTTCATATATTTCAACCTTCTCATCAGATCAAGCGGGGATGAAGCCCCGGTGAGGATCTCATATTCCCTGAACCTCATATATTTATAAATATCCCTCAGGCGACAACCCAATTCTTCCCTTTTAGCCTGTAATCTCAATTGAGACTTCCCCAAAAGCACCTCCGTGGCTATAATGTCTTTTCCCACCTGTTTAGATTTCAGATTAAGTCTCAAAAGTAGTTTATCTATTAACTCAAGCTCTTCCTCTAAGTCCTTTATCTCGATGAAAACCGAGGACTCTTTCTTGGAAAGCTTCTTTACCTTTTCTCTTTTTTCCTCTAATTCTTTTCTAATTTTCTCTAATTCATCCTTTTGTTCTGCGATTCTATTTTCTAAGTCTTGAGCCCGGACCTTAACTTTAGTAAAAGAATATAATAAAATCCCTGAGCTTAAAAAAGAAAGAAAAAGGACGACGCTTAATTTGAAAAACAATTTCATCATACATCTTTTCCGCTGGGGCAGGGCAATTGCCCTACCCCAGCTGGATATATCTATATTAATTTAACTTCTTCCCACCGGATAAAAGCCCGGCAACTCCGCCTAAGAGAAATCCGAAGAAGACAAAGGCAATCGAAAGGGATAAAGGTAAAAAGCTAAGCTCGAACCCAAAATAAATAAAAAATCTGTGAAGTATGTAAAGGATTAAAAGGCTAAAAAAGGCACAAATTCCTCCATGCATAACCCCTTCGAAAAGAAAAATCTTTCTTAAAAAACTTCTTTCTGCTCCTAAAAGGTTTAAGAGCACAACTTCCTCTGCTTTAGACTTGCGGATAGTTCTTAAGGTATGGATCATTAAAAACAAAGAGCCCGAAACTATTAGAATCCCTAAAACTAAATTTACCCAGAGGAAGATTTCGAAAAGTTGATCTATTTTTTCTACCCAGAACTTTCCGTAGTCTGTCTCCTCCACCCCTTTAAGCTTTGCTATCTGGGAAGAGACCTTTTGCATCTTCTCTAAGTTCTGATAAGCTGGCTTTAATTTCACTACCCAGGAAGAAGGCAAAGGATTAGATTCTAAACCCTCCAAGATATCTTTTCCTAAATAGTTTTTAAGCTCCTGCAATGCTTTATCCTTGGTGCGAAATATAGCACCCTCCACCCCTTCTATTTTTATAATTTTAGACCTTAACTCCTCGTTCTCTTTTTCAGTTAATCCCTCAGCTACATAGACGTCGATCTCCATCTTTTGTTTTACCTTCTGGGTGAAGGTGTAAAGATTATAGGTAACTAAAAGGAAAATGGCGAAGATCAGAAAGAAAAAGGTGTTGACGAAGAAAGATATAAAAGCAGAGCCTTTTTCCCTGAAAAATCCAGTAAATGACTCCTTTAACCAGAAAACTAAGCTCATCCTCTTATCTCCCCATTCTCTAACTGGATTATTCTCCCTTTAAAATTTCTGACAAGGTTAGTTCTATGGGTAGCTAAAAACACGGTAGTGCCTTTAAAATTTACTTGTTTAAAAAAGTCGATTATCTCAGAGGAGAAGTTTTCATCCAATCCTCCAAAAGGTTCATCCCCTAAAATTATCAGAGGCTCATTTATCACTGCCCGGGCAATAGCTACCTTTTTCCTTTCCCCGGCTGAAATCTCTTCTGGTAAAAGTCTCCTTTTGGAGTAAAGGTTAAAAGCTCCCAAAAGCTCAGCTACTTTCGATTTAATATATTTTTCATCTTTGCCCAGAATCCTCAAAGGTAAAGCTAAGTTCTCTTCTATGGTTTTCCTCTTCATAAGCTTTAAATCTTCGAATACCAGACCAAATTTCCGCCTTAACTCTGAAACCCTTTTTTTATCCTTTTCTATAATGCTACATCCATCTACAAAGGCTACACCTGAGCTGGGTTCTTCCTCCATCCAGAGAAGCTTCAGTAAAGTAGTTTTCCCAGCCCCATTCGGTCCAACCAGGAAAAGGAATTCTCCTTTTTCTATTTCCAGATCTATGTTTTTTAAAGCGATTTTATACCCTTCATAGATTTTAGTGACACCCTGTGCTTTTATAATAATATCTTTCATTTAATTATCTTTAATTAGACCAGACCTTCTCTAATTTTTTTGCAGATTTTGTCAAATTGACCGCTAAAATTATAGCTTTAATCATCCCCTCTGGGTCTGCTTTTCCATTGCCAGCGATATTCAGGGCAGTGCCGAAATCCGGAGAGGTACGGATGATTGGAATACCAACTGATAGATTAACCGAGCTCCCTACTCCGTTTATTTTCATCGGAATAAGCCCTTGATCATGATACATTGCCACTATGCAATCGAACTTAGCTGAAAATTCTTTACCGAACATCGAATCAGCTGCAAATGGTCCAAAGGCTTTTATATCTCTTTTCTGAGCTTTTTTTACAGCAGGTATAATCGCTTCTTTTTCCTCTTTTCCAAAAAGCCCTTCCTCTCCGGAATGAGGGTTTAAAGCACAGACACCGATTTTGGGTGATTTTATTCGGAATAAAAACCTTAAAACCTTATCTGCCAGCTCAATCTTTTCAAAAACTTTCCGAGAATTGATCTCTCTGCTCACCCTGGATAAAGGTAAATGGGTGGTTACCAGGATAAGTTTCAAATCCTCTCTTACAAACATCATCCCGAATTTAGTGGAAGCAGTAAGGAAAGCGATCATCTCAGTCTGACCTGGAAAATCATAACCGGCTGATTTTAGACCCTTCTTGGATAAAGGTGCAGTCACCATCCCATCTATTTCCTGGGCTAAGGCGAACTGAACTGCATAGACTAAACAGCAAGCTGCCATACCACCTGAGGTTTTATTAATTTCTCCAATTTTTACCTTCTTATAATCCAAATCGGTGCAATGTAAAATATTTATAACCTTTTTATCTCTATTAAGTTCTTCTACTGAATAGACTTGATTTAACTTATAACCTTTAGCGTATTTATTTATCGTCTCAGAGAAAACGTCTTTGGAACCAAAGACTAAAGGGATACAAACCTTTTTAACCTGGGGACTTATTATCGATTTAAAGACCACCTCTGGACCTATTCCAGCTGGATCACCCATAGTGATACCTAAAATCGGCATTCTTTTCATAACAAACTAACTTATGTAAAATTTTGAAAATCGCAAGTAAAATCAAAGACAATGGAAAATGGAATATAAATGCTCCCGCTGGATGTTATCATCCATCGGAGAAAATAACGGAGACAAGGGGTTCAAAATTTTGAACCCCTACAAAAAACTCCAAAAACCCCTTGACAACTCTATCTTTTTCAATATAGATTGGGTTCAAATAATAAAAAGGAATCGAAGGAGGGACTTATGCGTTCCATTTTCAAAGTTTTCTTTTCAGGACCGGTGGTTTTTCTTCTCTGTTTTTTACCTGCTTTAGCTGGCCAACCTAACTCCGAATCTGACCTCAAAGGGCTAAGAATGACTGAGAGAGATTTACTTAGAAGAAGTGGCTTTGAGCCAAATATAGACCCCTATCCGAAGTTATTTGAATTCTCTCATAATAGACCTACCGGATGGGTGGATCTTCCTGTCTTAAACTCAGATGGAACTTCTCTCCCACCAATCACAGGCTCTCCGAAAACCCCACAAGAGCAAAAAGTTATGAAGGCGATAATGGAAGATTTTCTGGTAAATGATGATACCACTGGAGGTGCATATCAATATTATCCTGCCATAGCCCAAGAGCCTTCTGGTAACTTTATCATCGTCTGGAGTGATGAGCGTAATGGTTACCAAGATATCTATGCTCAGAGGTATAACTCCTCTGGTTCCCCCATAGGCTACAATTTCAAGGTGAATGATGATGTGATAACTGCTTACCCTTGGTATCCTGCTATTGCTATGGACAACTCTGGCAACTTCGTCATCACCTGGACGGATTACCGCAATGGTAACTTTGATATCTATGCACAGAGGTATAACTCCTCCGGCACACCTTTAGGCTCTAACTTCAAGGTGAATGATGACACTGGCACTACTGGGCAGATTTACCCTGCTATCTCTCTGGATGGCTCTGGCAACTTCATCATCACCTGGACGGATTACCGCAATGGTAACTCTGATATCTATGCACAGAGGTATAATTCCTCCGGCACACCTTTAGGCTCTAACTTCAAGGTGAATGATGATACAGGAACTGCCTGGCAGGAGTATCCTGCTATTGCTATGGATAGCACAGGCAATTTCGTTATCACCTGGTATGATTACCGCAATGGTAACTTTGATATCTATGCCCAGAGGTATGACTCCTCAGGTAGTCCTTTAGGCTCTAATTTCAAGGTGAACGATGATGTTGGAACTGCATCCCAGTATTATCATGCTATATCTATGAATGGCTCCGGCAACTTCGTTATCACCTGGGAGGATTACCGCAATGGTAATTATGATATCTATGCACAGAGGTATGACTCCTCAGGCAGTCCTTTAGGCACAAACTTCAAGGTGAATGATGATGTGGGAACTGCTGAGCAGTGGTCTCCTGCTATATCTCTGAATGGATCAGGCAACTTTGTCATCACCTGGGAGGATTCCCGCAGTGGTAACTATGATATCTATGCACAGAGGTATGACTCCTCAGGTAGTCCTTTAGGCTCTAATTTCAAGGTGAATGATGATACAGGAACTGCTTGGCAGTGGTCTCCTGCAATTGCTATGGATGGGTCTGGCAACTTTGTTATCACTTGGTATGATTCCCGCGCAATGGCAACTTGGATATCTATGCACAGAGGTATGACTCCTCAGGTAGTCCTTTAGGCTCTAATTTCAAGGTGAATGATGACACTGGCACTACTGGGCAGATTTACCCTGCTATCTCTCTGGATGGCTCTGGTAACTTTGTTATCACCTGGGAAGATTACCGCAATGGTAATTATGATATATATGCTCAGAGATATAACTCCTCAGGCACACCTTTAGGCACAAACTTCAAGGTGAATGATGATGTGGGAACTTCTTCTCAGAGGTATTCTGCTATTTCTATTGATGGTTCTGGCAACTTTGTAATAGCCTGGGAAGATGACCGCAATGGTAACTGGAATAAACAGGATATCTATGCTCAGAGATATGATTATTCAGGCAACTCTATTGGTTTTAACATTAAGGTGAATGAGGATACCGGATATGCTGACCCGTCATCCCCACCTGCTATTTCTATGGATAACTCTGGTAACTTTGTTGTAGTCTGGGAAGATGACCGTAATGCTGACCACAACATCTATGCCCAGAGATATAACTCTTCAGGGACAGCTTTAGGCTCTAACTTTAAAGTGAATGATGACACCGGAACTGCATCGCAGTATTCTCCTCCTGCTATTGCTATGGATGGTTTGGGCAATTTCATCATCACCTGGTATGATTCCCGCAATGGTAACTCTGATATCTGTGCCCAGAGGTATGACTCCTCAGGTAGTCCTTTAGGCTCTAATTTCAAGGTGAACGATGATGTTGGAACTGCATCCCAGTATTATCCTGCTATATCTATGGATGGCTCTGGCAACTTCATCATCACCTGGACGGATTACCGCAATGGTAATCCTGATATCTATGCTCAGAGATATAACTCCTCCGGCACACCTTTAGGCACAAACTTCAAGGTGAATGATGATGTGGGAACTGCTAACCAGTATGGTCCTGCTATTGCTATGGACAACTCTGGTAACTTTATTATCACTTGGGAGGATTACCGAAATGGTATGCAGTATAACCCGGATATTTATGCTCAGAGGTATAATTCCTCTGGAAATCCTATTGGAAGCAATTACTTGGTTCCTAATCCTCTGTATACCTCTTTTGCCCAACAATATCCTGCAGTTGATGCCAATGGTTCTAAAGTTTATTTCACCTGGCAGGATAACAGGCGAGCCAAGGGGTGGGATATTTATGCTAATATTTTTTATTTTCTGCGGGGGAATGTTAATGGTGATGATAAGGTTTCATTGTCGGATATAGTTTATCTAATAAATTATCTCTTTAAATTTGGTCCTGAGCCTATTCCCGAAGCAGGGATTGGGGATGCTAATTGTGATGGTAAAGTATCTATTTCGGATATAGTTTATCTTATCAATTACCTTTTCAAATTTGGCCCTCCACCCTGTCCGTAAACTGAGGGTGATAGATCGAAGAAGATGTGTGGGGACAGAACAGTGTTCTGTCCTTATAGTTTGAGTGCCCGTCAGTCCCCTGACCCGACGGAAAAACCTCTCCCTTCCCTCTCATTAGAAAGTGGAGGGTGGGGTGGGGTAAAGTTTCGCTTCAGCAAAACAAGCTTGCCAAATCAAGCAACTTTGATGTTATGGTATATAAAGAAGGGGCAGGTTAAAAGAACCCCAAAAAACTTAGTCCTTCATTGACTCCAAGAATTTACCATTGTTTTTGGTCTTTCTTATCCTATCCAGTAAAAACTCCATAGCCTCAACTGAGTTCATCTCATTCAAGAATCTCCTCAATATCCAGATTTTACTTAACTCCTCCTCAGTTAATAAAAGCTCTTCCTTGCGGGTACCTGAACGGTTGATATCCATAGCCGGAAAAATCCTGCGATCTTGAAGCCTCCGATCTAAGACTATTTCCATATTTCCAGTCCCCTTGAACTCCTCAAAGATAACCTCATCCATCCGGCTCCCGGTCTCAATCAGGGCAGTTGCCATAATGGTCAAGCTCCCACCCTCCTCTATATTTCGAGCTGCTCCAAAAAATCTTTTAGGCCTCTGCAAAGCATTAGCATCCACTCCACCGGAGAGGATCTTACCGCTATGCGGAACAACTGCATTATGCGCTCGGGCTAAACGGGTGATACTGTCTAAAAGGATAACCACATGTTGTTGATGTTCCACCAGCCTTTTCGCCTTTTCTATCACCATGTCTGCTACCTGAACATGCCGGTCTGCAGGCTCATCAAAAGTGGAGCTTACCACCTCACCCTTAACCGAGCGTTTCATATCCGTCACCTCTTCCGGCCTTTCATCGATCAAAAGCACTATAAGCTTTATCTCCGGATGGTTGGTGGTGATGCTATTGGCCATCTTTTGCAGAAGGATGGTCTTACCTGCTTTAGGAGGGGAAACGATCAATCCCCTCTGTCCTTTTCCAACCGGACAGATCAAATCCATTATCCGCATAGAGACTTCTTCAGTAACAGTCTCTAACTTAATCCTTTTCTGCGCATAAAGAGGGGTTAAGTTATCAAAAAGGATTTTATGCTTAGCTACTTCCGGATTTTCGAAGTTCACCGCCTCGATTTTCAAAAGGGCAAAATACCTCTCTGAATCCTTGGGAGGCCTGACCTGACCGGAAATAGTATCCCCCTTTCTCAAATCGAACCTTTTTATCTGGGAAGGAGAAACGTAGATATCGTCCGGACCAGGAAGATAATTATAATCCGGAGAACGCAGAAAACCATAACCTTCTGGCAAAATCTCTAAAACACCTTCTGCGAAGATAAGCCCGTTTTTCTCCGTCTTTGCCTCCAAGATCTTGAAGATCAGATCCTGTTTCCTTAATCCCGCACATCCAGGAATTTCTAACTCCTCAGCCAATTGTAAAAGTTCAGACACGGTTTTACTTTTAAGCTCAACTATATCCATAAATTCTCCTCTTAAATTTTGTTTTGATTAATGTCCTCATACTTAAATTTTTATTATTCACATTTAACTTGCTTAATAGAGGAAATATCTAAAAGCGGTCGATCTATTTTTTTAATGGTGATTTAATTTTTTCCTTGACCTCTTTTACCTTTGCATCCCCCCACAGCTTTTCCAGCTCATAGAACTCACGACTCTCCTCCAGGAAGATATGCACCACCACATCCACATAATCTAATAGTATCCATCTGGAGTTCTGATACCCCTCATTATGCCAGGGTCTGATCCCCTTTTTCTCTAAGTTTTCGATAGTATAATCCGCTATCGCTCTGGCGTGTAGCTCAACCTCCGCTGAGCAGATCACGAAATAGTCAGTGATGTCAGTAAGCCTTCGAAGGTCTAAAATCTTTATCCTCGAGGCTTTTTTCTCCAGAGCAAAACTACCGACTAAATTAGCTAACCTCCGGGAAGAGATCTTCAAGTTGAGCTTTTCTTCCTCCTTTTAATCATTTAGTTTAAAAAGCTTCTGGTAATCCTGACCCAAAATCAAGGTATAATTAATATTAAGATAATTACTCTCTAATTTCTCTATGAGGATATTTTCCCTTTTCAGTCCTAATTTTTCAGCTACCTGCCTGGAGATCATCTTTTCCCCCATCCTATCCAGAAGGAGACTCTCCTTAACCAGGGAATCAGAAAAATCTTTTTGTTCCACCACCACTAAATAATATGGGCTTAAATCTTTCTCCTCAATTAATTTTATAATCTCTGGATTAAGCTTTTGACCTGAGGCATTTAAAATCTGCACCCGTAAAGGAGTTGTCCTCAAACTACCTTCAGCCTGAGTCTGGGTTAGCCTTTTGATAGAAGAGAGCACAAATAAAATGGTCAATAAACCTAAAAGGGCTATTCCCAGATCCAGAAACCTGCTACCTCTTTTCTTCTTCGATCTTTTCTGGTAAAACCTGTAACTTTTGACTTTCCCCTTCCTCTTGAACATAATTTCCAGGAAAAGATAAATTTCATCACTGCAGAAAATCTATTAGAAAATCTATCTTAAATAAAGAACAAATTGTAAGAAATTCAGGCGATCTTTCTCTCATCTATATCCATACTCTAACCAGCCAGGCATACTGGAATAATTGATGCGGAGTGAAAAGCTTTTACTCGGCTGATAAAAGAGCTGAAAATTAGGCAGGATAACGCCCTTGAGATCCTGGCTACCTCTGTTGAGCATAGAGAGAGGCTGATGCAGATAACCCAGTCCAACCCGAACCAGTAAAGGCTCGGAGATCTTGTATTCTAAGGTATTGGTATAGAGTCCAAATGTTCCGCCTTGCTTACCTGAGGAAAAGTAAGAAAAAGAATAGCTCTGATACATCTTTAGCCGACTGGGGTCAAGTAAACTCGCACCTTTTAACTTGATAGCTGGTTCGTCTAAACTTCTCTGCTGACTAAAACCGGTAGAAAAGAAGACTAAAAGCAAAACTGTAATTAGGTTTAAAAATAAGACCTTTTTCATTTTCCCCTCTTGCCAGAGCTTATTTAATATAATTTTATTCATTTTTTTGTCAAGCTTAATTTATTTACGCTAAGTTCAATCTTCTTGTTTGAAATGTATTCCTCCATCTGCTTTAATTCTAAAGAGGAGTTAATCCCTTCTGTTTCCCAGTGATTTTGTATCAGCAAAGTTTCTACGGTCTCGTCTTTTTCTCTCAAGATCTTCAAGACATCAGTAAGATAATACTCCTTTTGCAGATTATCTCTCTTTACCTTTTTCAAAGCAGAGAAAAGAGCAGGGGCAGAAAAGCAGATTTCTCCTGAGTTAATCTCCTTTATCTTCTTCTCCTCTGGAGTGGCATCTTTATCTTCCACGATTCTATCTAGGGTACTATCTTTTTTCCGGACTATCCTTCCATACCTTTTAGGGTCTCCTAATATGGCTGTGAGCACAGTGGCTATGGCTTTCTTTGTCTGGTGAATTTCTACAAGGTTAATTATAGTCTGGGCTCGGATTAAGGGAACATCACCATAAAGCACCAGGAGATCCCCCTTGAAGTCAGAGAATAAAGGCTCCGCTTGCATTACCGCATGCCCGGTGCCCATCTGCTCTTTCTGCCAGACGATTTCCACATTTTTACCTTTTAGTAAATCAATAACCTTCTTCCCTTGATATCCGACTACTACTGCAACTCTTTTTAGACTTAAACTTTGAACTGTATCTAAGACATAGGTTAAAAGTGGTTTCCCGGATAATTTGTGTAGAACCTTGGGGAGGTCAGATTTCATCCTCTCCCCTTTGCCCGCGGCTAAGATTATGCAACCGACCTTTTTCAAGTCAGGATTCATCTTTTCTTGAGCTTATTATTCTTATCGACATAAACTACTTTTGGTTTAAACCTGATAGCTTCCTTTTTTTCCATCCAGGCGTAGGAGATCACAATTAAGATATCCCCAACTTCACCTAACCGTGCCGCAGGACCATTAAGACAGATTATCCCGGAGTTTGGTTTTCCGGGAATAACGTAGGTCTCAAATCTGGCACCATTATTGATATTAACCACCTGAACTAACTCATAGGGGATTATATCTGCTTCTTTTAGAAGTTTTTGATCAACAGTTATACTCCCCTCATAGTTAAGATTAGCATCTGTAACCTTAACCCGATGGATTTTCGATTTACATATTGCTATCCACATGGTTTTTCCCTGAAATTTTTAAGCTTTTATCTCCAGATTATCGATCAACCTGGTTTTTCCAAATCTTACGGCTAAAGAGAGAAGAAGTTCCCCTTTAATAATTTTCACCGGTTCTAATCTTTTAGTATCTGTAAGAGCGATATAATCTATTTTTGCTAATTTTTCCTTGTTTATCAATTCCTTCATCTTGTGTATAACCTTCTCTGGGCTTTTTTCACCCGCTTTAATCAACTTCTCCCCCAATTTTAAAGACTGGTATAATACCTTAGCCTGTTTCCTCTCTTTAAAATTAAGATAACTATTTCTGGAGCTAAAGGCAAGTCCATCTTTTTCCCTTTCAGTCTTAGATACAATTATCTTGGCAGGAAAGTTCAAATCTTCTGTCATTTTTTGGATAATAATCGCCTGCTGAGCATCCTTCTGCCCGAAAATGGCATAATCCGGCATAACTATATTGAAAAGCTTAGCCACAATCGTGCAGACCCCTTTAAAATGCCCGGGCCTGGAAGCACCTTCCAATTTTTGAGAAAGTTCTTCTATTTCTATATAGGTGAAATAACCCTCTGGATATATATCTTTTATACTCGGAGCAAAGATCAGGTCACACCCAGCTTTTTGGAGCAACCCCTTATCCTTTTTCAAATCCCTGGGATACTTTTTAAAATCCTCTTTAGGCCCAAACTGGGCAGGATTCACAAAAATACTTGCCACCACCAAATCCCCCAACCTCGCAGCCCTTTTTACCAGACTCAAATGCCCCTGATGAAGAGCACCCATCGTCGGAACAAAAGAGATTTTTTTACCTTTCCGCTTGAGGGAAAGGGCAAGCTGTTGCATTTTTTTAGGGGAGAAGATTAGGTGCATAAAAAATAATTTTTAATCTGCTGAAATTTGGGTGAGTTGCTTCTTATAAAATCGAGACTTCCTCATTTTGTTATTATCAACACCTTTGTAACTGCAGTATATGTTTTTCTTTTATAAGTAAAAACAATCTCATCCTTTTTGGAGACTGTTTCATTATCAAAGAAATTGTCGATTTTTTGAAACACCAGAGCAAAATCTCTCTTTAATTCCCAGCTCCTTTCAGGATTATCTTTATCCAACAACACAACAAATAATCGATTATCGGCTCCGAATCTTTGAGCACCTTGATTCTCATACATCCAGATTCCTAATTCAGAAGGATTTTTTAAAGCATCCGCCGGATTGTACTCACGGGGTAGATATGTTACTTTTAAGTCAAATGGTTGATCATTAAAGAAAATATCTATCCCTTTTATATTTTTCAGTGTAGGAATTATCTTTTTATGAGTACTTATATGTTCCTCAATCAATACCGTTGTCCAATGATTGAACCAAGTGCAAATCACATAATTTGTTACATCATCATAAAGTTTAGCCTTAACATTATTCAACAAATCTTCATACCTTACGATTCTTCTTACATACTCTACCTGTATTTTTTGGTCTAACTGTCCCTGCACAACACCCCAAGAGAAGCTTTTTACCTTTCTGAGCTCTTCCTTTAATTCGCTATCGGAAATAAACGATCTGCGGGTCTCAATCCGTTTGGCATATTCCTGTTTGATAAAATCGTCTGTCAATTCCCCTGTCACTGGACAACTTAACAACGTTTTGACAATCTCTCCCCCTGAACCTCTTTTATCAATTCCTAAATTCGATGCTAATTCTCTTAATTTATCTACAGAGATTGAACTAAGTTTCAGATTCAAAACTTGCTTGCTACTTAGCAACGGCATGGGGCTTGGGCTCCGACTATAGTTATCGCTGATAAATCAAATAGAACAAACTCTTCACCTGTAGCCAAAGGATCATAATATCTAATACCATCGTATCCTAATTCCGTGGCATATTTTTGTACACAGTCAGGAAACATTTCTCTTGCTTTTTTAAGAAATTTCTGTAGCTTAGTTTCTGACAAGAAACTCAAAAAATTAAATTTGCCTTTGATAGTAATAAGGCAATTTTTGTCCCCCATGAGATTCGCATCATAAAATTTCATCAATGTTTCTTTGTCTCGACCTAAATATAACCCTTTGCCTAATCCTTGATTTTGTTTCCCTACTTTATTTACATCAAATCCTTCCCTTAAAATTTGTCTTTTGTCTTGTAATGAATTTGCATAATGCCAAAAGGTATTTTCTTTAAAATTATCAGGGTTACTCAGATACCACTCATTCGGTTCAACCCCAAGTTCCTCCCGCAAAAGCCTTTTGATCTTTTTAGAATTATTTAATCTTTTTATTTCTATTTTTGCTCGTTCAAGTAAATCCATATTTATACCTCTTTTTTGAATAAGAAAATGTACTCGTGCTTAAAAATATAGAATCCACTAACTAATGCTCTATATCGCCAAAGTTCCTTTTGATTTCTCTTTCCTCTTGTTTCTTCAAAGTTTTTTACAATTACACTTTTTAAAATGTATCCTCTTTTTAAAACCTCCTGCATACAATAAAATCCCAAAGGTATCCATTCTCCTTTGGAATATTTATCGCCAATAATCAAAACAAAGTATCGTCCTTTTTCTAAATATGGAGTTGTATTGTCAATTACTTCACCAAACATCTTTAAAAATTTCTCTGTGCTTTTTGCATTTGAAAGGTCTTTTTCATCTTTTGAAAATTTAATAATATCGTAGTATGGAGGATGCATAATAAGAAGTTGAACTTGATTAATTTTGTGCTTTGCCAAAATTTCTCTCATCTCTATGGTTCTACTGTCCCCAATTATTACCTCACTAATTACATTATCCTTATTTTGCTCCTTTTCAATCAATTTCTTTGCTTCCTGTGCCACTTCTTGGTTTAATTCTATTCCTATGCCATTTCTTCTTAATCTCCGGCACTCAATTAAGGTTGTTCCGCTTCCGACAAAAGCATCTAAAACCCAATCACCCTTTTTGGTATATCGCAATATCATCTGGTGTGGAATTTGCGGGACAAAATTACCCCAATACCAACCAATGTGAGCACCGGAGGTATCCCTCTTATCCAACAGCCAAAGACTATCTGTTATAATCTCCTCATATTCTTTCCATCGAAGTAGATTTATCTCATTGATTTTGTTGGTCCTAATTTTTTGCACTCCATCTTCTAACCTTTTTAGATAATAACTTGCTCTTTTAAGGGTCTGGGATTTTAAAATTTGGTCCAGTTCTGAAAGTAGAACATCTTTACGTAAAGAAATTGTGTCTCCATTACCATTAATATTTAAGACACCTTCTCGGTCATGCTTGGGGTAAACTATAATCTGTTTTAAAGCAATTATTTTGTTCTTAAAAGAGTCTATATTGTTTAGGGTATCGATCTCACTTAAAATTTGCACAAACCTTTCTTTATTTAAAATAATAGCTCCACGAGCCATCGGTGTTACCTCTAAATTTCCAAGCGGTAATTGTGAAGGGTTATTTATCTTCATATTATGTATAACTTTTTCGTTCTACAATAGTTATTTCATATAACTTAAACTCAATAGCTCTCCTCTTGAGACTTAGAAACCTTTTTTCCAATATAAGTCGTTTATTCCCGACTTAAAACAACTTACATCTTTTTAAGTCGGACTCCTCCTGCTTATCCTCCTTTACTAAGCTCAGTAGCTCTCCTCTTCCGCAGGATATTTCTTGGCTTAAACATCCTCTATGAAACTCTTATCCTATTTTGAAACCTGTGGACAGGGATTTTTCCCCGTCCAGTAAAGCATTGGACGACCATTAGCAGGACTGAGTCTAATCTTGTCGTCCATACACAACCTTTCCTTCTTTCGCATAAGAGACAATTAAAGACCTCTCCCCTTTCCATTCTTTAGGAGTTAAGGTTATAATATCCAATGGTACCATATACTTTTTAATGGTTCTTATTTCTGCATCTTTAGTAAGAAATGCTCTTTCAAATATATTTTTACCCTCAAAATCCTCTGAAACAATAACCACATCTATATCGCTTTCCTCAGTTGAAGTTCCTCTGGCTTGAGAGCCAAACAAAACTATTCTTGAGACTTTCAGATTGCTTTCTATTAAACATTGTTTTAAGAACTCGATTGCTTTTACAACTTTGCCCTTAGCCATTTTAAGGCCTCCTCCGAGCTTTTCAGTAGTGTCTTGGTGATTCCTTGATCGTAATCTTTCAACATTCTTTTTAAATCATCCGGATAACGAGTGGGGATACTTACCCGGTTTAGACTGAAAATAAAGTCGTACATTTTTTCTGGAAGTTTCAGTCCCATTTTCTCGATGAAATAAATAAGATTATGTATTTTGGGAGGAACTTGATGAAGAGCTTTAGTATAAAATCCCTTTAATGCTTTTTCCAGGGATAAATGACACATAAAAACTGTGTAAATATATCTTTTTGCTTTAAACATCGCTTTTGCAGTCTCTAAATCATAATTTGCTTGATTGAACCATTCCTCTGGCAGTTTAAATTTTTTACCCATCCTTACCTCCACAGCTATATAGCTTATCTAACTTCATTCAAACTCCTTTATTAGCACTCATCTTCTGCATAGTATCTTTAACTGGGCTTTTCTCCAGATCTCTAAATCTTTAAAACTTTTTACCACCTTCATTTCCCCTAACTCCTCGCTACTCGCCCCTCGCTACTTTACATCAGTAGCTCTCCTCTTACAAAATACATTTTCCAGTAGTGAGTAGCGAGTATATAGGTTTGAGGGAAAGACATTTTCACCTTATTTTAATCGATTTTATTAAACCTGATAACATTTTTGCTATCTCTTCAACCCGGTTTATTAAGTTGCTACTATCTTGAATAAAACCTAAATCCTTTGAAAGGATTATATAATAATAGAGTTCATCTAAAGATGCCTGAGCTATGTTGTAAAAGTTCATTTTATCTTTTACCCCTCGTTTTCTGAAACCTTCAGTAATGTTCGCTGGGACCGAGACACCAGCTCTCCTCATCTGTGAAACAAGAGAAAATCTTTCTTCTGGTGGAAAACCCTGCGTGATTTTGTAGATTTCAAGCGCTACTTGATGGGCTTTTTTCCAGACCTCCAAATCTTCAAACCTTCTTACAGCTTCTTTTTTCCCAAAATCCTCGCTACTCATACCTCACTACTCGCCCCTCGCTACTTTACATCAGTAGCTCTCCTCCTCCGAAGGATATTTTTTAGCTTTGACATCCTCTATGAAATTCTTACAGGCTTTTCTTATCTCTTTGGCCAGCTCGGCATATCTTCTTACGAACTTGGGTTTAAATTCCTCATACAGTCCCAAGATATCATTTACCACTAAAACCTGACCATCGCAATCCAGGCCTGCACCAATCCCGATAGTAGGAATTTTAAGGGAGGAGGTAATCTTTTTAGAAAGTTCTCTGGGTATACATTCCAGGACTATGGAGAAACAGCCCGCCTCTTCCAGGGCTTTGGCACTTTCTAAAAGATACTGTGCCCCTTTTTCATTTTTTCCCTGAACTGAATAACCACCAAACTTGCCAGTCGATTGGGGTGTCATACCGATATGCCCCATTACCGGAATCCCGACCTCTATGAGCCTCTTTACCGTCTCAACCATTTCCAAACCACCTTCGATCTTTACTCCTTCAGCTCCTCCCTCTTTCAAAAATCTCCCTGCATTCAAAATCGCCTCTGAAATAGTAGTCTGGTAGGATAAAAACGGCATATCTCCTATGACCAGAGCTCTTTTTACTGCTTTTGAGACCGCCTGAGTATGATAGAGCATCTGCTCTAAGGTTATAGAAAGGGTACTCTTAGCTCCATAAAAGACCATATTGGCTGAATCTCCAACTAAGATAGAATCTATTCCGATCTCATCTAATATCTTGGCGGTGAAAAAATCATAAGCAGTTAAGATAGCAATCTTTTCGCCCCTCTGTTTCATTTTCTGGAAAGTTTTAACCGTAACTCTTTCTTCTCTACGAGGAGTCAGATCTTTATCGGCTGGCATAAAATTCATCCTTCAACTGCAGGCACGTAATACCTGGTCCCTTCTTTTTGTTCTTTGATTATGTTTATCAAGTCCTCTAATTGACCCGGCTTTCGCTGGAAATCTAAATTGTCGTTTTTCACCACCAAAAGAGGACTTAAATTGTAATGAAAAAAGAAATGGTTATATGATTCCACTAAATGAGATAAATATTCTAAATCTAAACTCTTCTCAAAATCTCTTCCCTTTTCTTTAATCCTTTTATAAAGAATTTCTGGTGCGGTTTGCAGATAAATTACCAGATCAGGTTTGGGTATGTCCTTTTCTAATATGGGCAATATTTTTTCATACAAATAAAGCTCTCTCTCACTTAAAGTTATAGAGGCAAAGATCCGGTCTTTCCAGAAAAGGTGATCGCTTATCATCCTGGTTTTGAAAAGGTCCCTTTCCAATAGCTCCTGTTGCTGTTTGAACCTGGATAGGAGAAAATAAACCTGAGTCTGAAAGGCGAACCTTTTCCGGTCTTTATAAAAATCTATTAAGAAAGGATTTTTCTCCACCTCCTCTAATACCAAAGAAGCTCCGAACCTTTCAGCTAAAAGCTGAGCTAAGCTGGTTTTTCCAGCCCCGATTGCCCCTTCTATAACAATATAGTTTAACTCTGCCATTTCCTTCCTATTTTGATCCGTAGTATTTAAATAATTTTATCTCCTGAACATTCTTAATATTTTCTAAAAGCTTTTTGGGAGTTAAGCTCAAAACCGGATGTTTTAATCTTGCGCCTAACTCTATCAAAGGGATTAGAACAAACTTTCTTTTATGCAACTGCGGATGGGGAAGGATGAGTTTATCTTCTTTCATAACTATCCTGTCGTAAAGGAGTATATCCAGGTCTATTTTTCTGGGTCCCCATCTTTTCCCTTTCCTTCTGCCCATTTTTCTTTCTATCCCCTGCAGAGTATAGAATAGTTCTAAAGGGGGCAGTTTGGTCTGAATTTTAACCACTGCATTCAAGAACCAGTTTTGAGCTTTAAAACCAACTGGCTCAGTCTCATAGATAGAAGAAATTTTCAGGATTTTAAGAGACTTTAAACCTTTGAGCTCTTTTAAAGCCAGATTTAGACTTTTCTCTCTATCCCCTGAATTTGAGCCTAGACCAAGATAAACTATTCCCAATTCTCTTACTTCCTTTATATTAAATCTATTTTCCTCTTTCGATCTCTACTTCTATATCATCTAAATTACCCGGCACTGGAGGTATCTTCTTCCTGACCCTCACTCTGACCAGATCAGGTTTAAACTTTAGTAGAATAGCATCCGCTATGCGACTGGCAAGCGCCTCTATAAGGGAAAAGTGCTCTCCAGTAATAATCTCATTTACAGTTTGGTAGACCTCCTTATAGTTTACCGTATCTTTCAATCTATCGCTCTGCTCTGCCCTGGACAAATCTAAGGAGAGCTCCACATCCACCTCAAATCTTCTGCCAGTTTCCTTTTCAGCAGAAGAAACCCCGTGAAACCCGTAGAAGATCATATTATGTAATCTGATTATACCCATCCTGATGGATCCATTCTAGATATTTTTTAGCTTCGATATTTTTTCTGCCAGATATGAAAATGGTCTTTTATCCTTTCTCCAGCTTCTTTAAGCTTCTCTTTTGTCTGATTCAAGCTGAGCCGGATAAAACCCTCCCCATACCCTCCATATTCTATCCCTGGAGAAGCTAAGACCCCGGTCCTTCTTAAAAGCATCCGGCAAAAACCTAAGGATGAATATCTGCCAGGGATTTGAGCCCAGAAAAATGGTGTTGCCTTGGGTTTTTTTGCTCTCCAGCCCAAACCCAAAAGGAGCTCCGTCATCACATCTCTTCTGACTTTATATTCCTCACGGTTCTTGCTTATTATCAACTCATATTCCTGCAGAAGAGTTTCAGCTAATTTAAGGATAAGCCTGTTTTTCCGCTGGCTAAAAAGTTTGCTCTGTGACTCCAGTCCATAAACCATCTCCTTATCCCCGACTAAAAAACCACAACCTATCCCTGAAAGCCCGGTGCCAGTTGAAAGTGAATGCAATTCCACTCCAACCTTTTTACCATCTTTTACCTGCATCAGACTTGGAGGTAAATGCTCATCAAAATAGATTTCATTATAGGAAGCATCCTGTACTATCCTGATATTATTTTTTAAAGCTATCTCAACTAACTCCTCATAGAAAAAAAAATCAGCTAAAGAGCCTGTAGGATTATGAGGAAAGTTTAAAAAGAAAAACTTACCCTTATCTTTACTCTGACCTTTTAGAGGGTTTAAGTTCGGAAGGTAATCATTCCTTTCTAAAAGTGGAACTGTCTCTATTTCTCCATCAGCTAACAGGGCACAACCTTTGTAAATCTGACTGGAAGGCTCAGTTATGAAAACCTTATCCCCGGGATTGATGAAAAAAAGGGATAATTGAGCTATAGCTTCTCTTTTGTCTGTATAGAAGAATATCTCAGTTTTAGGATTTAACAGAACCCCGTATCTTTTCTTAAACCAGACAGAAAAAATCTCTTTTAATTTTAAGATCTCAGACGCTTCCGCATAATTGAAGTTCTCTTTATCTTTAAGTACCGGCAAAATCTTTTGAATTGAGTCAGGTAGAGAAAGATGGGGGTCGAATCGACCCAAATCGATTATCTCCACCCCCTTTTTATCCAGCCTCTTCAGAGTTCGATTGATATCAAACAAAGGATAAGGTGGAATCTTCTCCAGCCTTTCCGCTTTCTCCACTAATACCTTTCTCATACCTTTTTCAACTTTTGTAATTTATCCAAGGACTCTTTTGAAAGCTCTTCTGTTTTCCCTAAAATTTTGCATAATAAATTAACCTTGGCTAAATGCTCCACCATCTCCAAACGGGAATAGGCTTCATTTATATCCTTACCCAGAGTCAAGACCCCGTGATTTTCAAGCAAAAAAGCATTATGCTTATCTATGAATGGTAAAAGTGATAATGGAACCTCTTCAGTCGAAGGAGTAGCATAAGCAGCTAAGGGAATATCTCCCAAGAACATAATCACTTCCGGCAATAAATTTTGGGCTAAAGGAAGATGAGCAGAAGCAAAAGCTAAGGAATATGGAGGATGGGCATGCACCACCGCATTGACATCTTCTCTCTTATGATAGACGAAAAGATGCATCAAAAGCTCAGAAGAAGGTTTTAAATTCTCCGAATTTGGATCCTGCGGACCGGCAAGTTTTTTACCTTCCAGGTTAACTACAACTAAGTCCTTTTCCTTAAGCCATCCTTTATTTTTACCAGATGGAGTGACTAAAATTTGTTTATTTCCAATCCGGATACTCATATTCCCTTCCGATGCCACCACATACCCCTTAGCATACATCCTTCTCCCTATCTCGATTATTTCTTTTTTAGCTTTAAGAATAGTACTCATACCTTTCCGAGGAAAATTTTCTGGCCTTCAAACAGAAAGATAATAATAGCTCCCCTTTTCTTAGTCAAGCTAAATTTAATCAAACAAGTAGGGGCACGGCATGCCGTGCCCCTACAATCTTGTAGTGCGACCTTTTTCCTAATAACGGATCCGTAGGACAGGGTCGTCAAACGAGGCTAATCCGCCTCAGATGGACGCACTACGAACTTATTTCTTCAACGACCCCGAAATCTCCTTTTCCAGAGTATAGATTTTAAACCTCAGATTTTTAAAAGACTCAGCCACATCTTTTTTTACCAGCTTTCCGAATTCCTCCAGAACTCTTAAAGCCTCCTCTACCCTTCTTAGATTTGCCTGAACAATCGTTTTTACATCTTTCCTTTTACCCTCATAAAAACCCATCCCCTTAGCTCCTAAATCACCCTGGCTATCCCGGTATTTCAGAAGAAGTTTCTGGTCAAAATTCTCCTGGGAGATTCTGGTCAGTCTATGCCTTAAGCTTTTCAAATTCTTGGAAAGCTTCTCATCCTCCCAGAGGAGCCTGGCAACTTCTTCCACCACCCTTAAACCTTCACGGGCACGATTCAGATTGGCATCAAGAATCCTGTAAATGTTTCTTTTGTCTTTCATTTTATTTTTCTTTATGAGTTTTGCTGGGCTGTCCCTCCTCTGGCGGATGCTTACAAGAACAAAGGGTGTTGATTTTTCGTCCTAGAAACGGATCCGTAGGATAGGTCGGGCACCCTTGCCCGACCATTACAACTATCAGTTTTTCAGAGACCTCATAAAAAAAGATTGTCAACCATCCCGCCAAAGGCGGGAATGGTTGACCTACAAAACTATGAATCATTATTGTAACTGATCAGCTTGCCCTGATCTAATACCGGGATTACTTTCAAGGAATTCAACTCCGAGCACAGATACAAATCCTTTTCAAACCCCAATTCAATAAGATACCTTCCGTGGGAGGATTTTTTCAACATCTCTAAAAGACTATTTTTATACACTTCATATAATTTAATAGCTGCAAAAGCCGCATCATTTAACTGGGTTTCTCCTTCTTTTAGGAACGAGCTAACATATAGACCACCACAGACTGCATCCTCTATGGCGAATTGATCTAATTTACCTGAGCAGATAATTGCCAGATCATTTGAGCTGGAGGAAAGATGATCAAAGGTTGACTGGAAATTGACAAAGGAGCCAACTGTTAAAGAATTGGCATTTGACCCTTTTACAATCGCCTTAGAGCCATTGGTGGTAGCAAAGATCAGGGTTTTATCCTTTATTTTCTCAGTTTCATATTCAAAAGGTGAGTTCCCTAAATCAAAACCCTCGATTTTTACACCTTCCCTTTCACCGCATAAAAGAGCAGAATCTCTGCCTATTTTCTTGGATAGCTCAATTGCCCCATCTATAGAGTTAGCCGGGATAATCCCTTTGCAACCGTTATGCAGAGCATAAGCAATGGTAGTAGATGCTCTTAAGACGTCGATTACTAAAACGGTTTGATTCTTTAATTCCTCTTCTTTAACTTCATTCGGAGTAAAAAAAAGCTCTATTCTCATATTTTTTATTTGTGAGTATAATCTTTGTAAAATGGTGGTTTAACAATTATTGCGGGTGAGGACTTACCCCGAATATTGATCTCCAATTTTGTCCCCATCTCAGAGTATCCTACCTCCACGTATCCTAATCCTATACCCTTTTCTAAGGAAGGGGAAAATGTGCCAGAAGTTACCTCACCGATCTTTTTCCCGTCCTTTTCTATGGGGTAATGCTGGCGTGGAAAAGCTTTATCGGAAAGCTCAAAGGCAACCAGCTTTCTTCTTATCCCTTTCTCTTTTAATTTAAGGGTTGGCTCTTTACCAATATAATCACCTTTATCTAATTTGACGATCCAGCCCAGCCCTGCTTCTAAGGGGTTAGTGGTTTTGTCTATATCGTTCCCGTAAAGCATATATTTCATCTCCAGTCTTAATGAATCCCTGGCACCAAGTCCGATTGGCTCTATGTTAAACTCTTTCCCTGCCTGCATAATTGCATTCCAGAAGTGTTCACCATACTCATTGGGCATATAGAGCTCAAAACCATCCTCTCCCGTATATCCTGTTCTAGAGAAAAGTACCTCTTTCCCTGCAATCTTTTCTCTAATTGCCCAGTAATACTGGATCTTTTTTAAATCAATAGAAGTCAATTTCGCCATAACCTTTTCCGCCACTGGACCCTGAATAGCCAAAAGAGCGGTCTGGTCACTTAAATCCTCCAATTTCACATCCCCAAAAAGATGACTTTTCAACCAGTTAAAATCCTTTTCGATATTAGCCGCATTCACCACTAAAAAGAAGCGGTCTGGTAGCCTGTAGACCAGAAGATCATCTACGATCCCGCCATCATCATAGCACATACAGGAGTACTGCACCTGATAATCCGATAGCTTGGAAACATCATTGGTGGTCATCTTCTGTAGAAAAGCAAGAGAATCTTTTCCCCGTACTTCGAACTCTCCCATATGGGTGATGTCAAAAAGCCCCACATTAGACCTGACTTTTCTGTGCTCCTCCATTATCCCCTTGAACTGGATCGGCATCCAGTATCCAGCAAACTCCACCATCTTCGCCTTATCATCCAGATGGATCTGGTAAAAAGGGGTTTTCTTTGGTTCGCTCATATATTATCCTTTGAAGATATTTATACTTTTTAAAAGACCTCTGCTTCCTGGATTATACTCTTTTAATCCAGACCATTCAAACAATCAATATAAATAAAAAAACCTTAAAGTGGAAAACTTTTTGAAAATTTTTAATAAAAAAAGGACAGAATCCACCTCTGGCGGATTCTGTCCCTGCAGAAAACCTTGGGCGAACACGCAGGTTCACCCTTACCCTGTATGCTGTCTACTATCTACTGTCTACTTTTTTAATTTTTTCAACCGTTCCTTTGCATCTGTAACTTCAGGTATCCCCGGGTCGGCATTCTTCCAGATATCCAGAAACTCCTCATATTTCTCAACCGCCTTTTTGTTCCAGCCCGATTTCTCATAAGCCAAGCCTAAAAGATAATAAGCTTTTACTGCCCTGGAAGACCATACTCTGTCATCATCATATCTAGAAAGTGCATTTTCTAATTGAGATACTGCCTCGTCCAGTCTGCCTGTCTTCAAGTAAATTTCCGCCAGATGAGAACGGAGATCGAAAGACGGAGTTGGTGAGTCCTTATATGCTCTTTCTAAATAGCTCAATGCCATGTTGGTGTCTCCTTTGACTAACTCGATGTCGCCCAATGTCCACCAGTAAGAAAACATCAGCTTTGGATTCTTCTCCTCAATATCCTTTTTCAAAGCCTTTGCTAATTCTTCAGCTTCAGCGATTTTTCCACTCTTAGTGAGAAGAAAAGCGTAACCATCCCTCCCATATATTGGGTCATTAGGTTTGGCTTTTTTGTATATTTCCATGCCCATTCCCACTTCCTTTAATGCTAAACCCATCTTTTTCTGCCTTTCATAGAGAAGAAATGCCTTATCGAAATGTTTATAAGCATTCATGTCTCCGTCAAACTGTTCCATTCTGTCTGCGGCAATGCCATCGTCTAAAACCTTGAGGGCATCTTCGAATTTCCCCTGGTAAAAAGGAATCAATTCTAAGTATGATCTTCCCAGTGACCTCAAACGCTTCTCGCTGCTGGAAGAGAGGACCTGAAAGCAGCTTTCTGCTTTAGCATAATCTTTCTTGAAAACATACATATCCCCCAGCATGTACTGAGACGAATAGAAGTCGGGTTTTATCTCTAATGCTTTCTTGTAAGATTCAATTGCCTGGTCGAGCTTGCCATTCCAGGCATATAACTCAGCTCTTGAATCGTAGGGATTAGGTTCATCCGGGGCTAATTCTATATACTTGTTTATAGCCCAGATAGATTTCTCAAAATCCCCCATATCATTGTAAGCATAGGCAAGATGGTTGTAGGCCAGCTTGTAGAGAGGGTCTATCTGTATGGCTTTGCTAAGATAATAAACTGCTTCACGGAACTCATGCAATTTGCCATAATAAGTAACCCCTAGTACATAAAATGCACCTTTTTCATCAGGATAATTTTCAACTATCTTTTTTAGCATCTTTACAGCTTGAGGATAATCACCTAATAAAGATGCCTCAAAACCTTCAATATAGAGTTTCTCCTTCTGGGTTATCTTATCTGTGTATTTTGCAGCTTTGGTAATGGACTCTCTTGCTGCCCGAGTATCGCCTTCATAGTTTTTAGTCACAGCCAGCCAATAATATGCCATAGCAAAGGCAGAATCCAACTCTAGAGCTTTCCTAAGACTTATCTCTGCCTCAGTAAAGTAAAGTTTATAACAGTAATCAACGCCCTCGAGAAAGTAGCGGTATGCTTCTTGTGAATGCGTGGTAACTTCAGCTAATGACGGTTTCTTTTCCTGCTGGGCTGAGACAGGAAGAGAAAAACCTTTTTTAATTTCAATGGTTAGCCGATCAACTAAAGAAAAGATATCTTGTTCCTTCTCTCCGGTTATTCGTTGGGAGGATTTTATTTCACCATTCC
The DNA here is from genome assembly GCA_964570765.1 of uncultured Ignavibacteria bacterium. Classification (GTDB taxonomy): domain Bacteria; phylum Zixibacteria; class MSB-5A5; order MSB-5A5; family RBG-16-43-9; genus CAZMZF01. Next base: position 34,457 of record CAZMZF010000002.1, on the reverse strand, counting down.
CGACGTCAACTAACTGGGTTGTTATTTCGATTCTTGGCTTAATCTGGAGTATACTTCCCAGAAGCATCCACTTAACCCCGGCTTTTGTGGCAACCTGGGTTGCCATATTCTTGTCTATCTTCTTTTCTCCTTCTCTGCCCAAAAGCTTGAGAATATCATATAATCTCTGGCTGGATACTACCTTGAGGTACTGCGACTCCGATAGGCCGGTGATAAGCAGATTAGTAACGATTTCGCCGAGCTTTTGCTTGTCCTCCGGATCAACCAGGTTGTCAAAATACATTACTGCCAAGGAGTTCTCTTTAGCTATTGCACCTTTTTCCGGAGCTACCTCAAATTTGAAAGGTTTGAGAATCAAGAAGAGCAAAACCAGTATGACAACAACTGATGCCGGAATTGCAATCGGCAGAATTTTTCTTTTAGGCTTTGGTACAATAATGTCTTTAGGAATCTGACCTGTCTTAACGTATTCCAAACTCTTCTTCTCATGCCTTAAATCTGCTAATAAATCATCTATATGCTGGTATCTTTCTTCTTTATCCTTGGCCAATGCTTTGAAAACTATCCGCCCTAATTCAGAGGAAACTTGATTGTTGTATCTGGTTACTGGCTGAGGTTCTTCATTAATTATTGAATAAATAACGGCTGCCTGATGCTCTCCTCCAAAAGGTAAATTTTTGGTCAAAAGCTCGTACAAAACCACTCCAAAAGAGAAAATATCGCTTCTTGAATCGACCTCTTCTCCTTGAGCTTGCTCAGGAGACATATAGGCAAGAGTCCCTAAGGTCGAGCGAGTCTTTGTCAGCTTGGTGGCTCCTTTCAGCTTCGCCAGTCCAAAGTCCATTATCTTTACCTGTCCCTCTTTCGTAACCATTATGTTATCTGATTTTATGTCACGATGGACTATCTCCTTCTTGTGAGCTGCGGTCAATCCTTCACAAACCTGAATACCAATGTCTAAAACCTTTTTTATGGGTAGTGTATCTTTCTCAATTATCTGCTTTAAAGTCTTACCCTCGCAGTATTCCATCACTATAAACATTTGCCCTTCAAATTCATCGATCTCGTGGATGGTGGTGATATTGGTATGACTTAAAGCTGAAGCGGCTTTGGCTTCGTGAATGAATCTTTCCTTCTCCTCAAACTCAGAGGTCAGATGCGGAGGCAAAAACTTTAAAGCCACCAGGCGATCCAATTTGGTGTCCTCTGCCTTATACACCACACCCATACCACCCTCGCCCAGCTTCTCCAAAATCTTGTAATGAGAAATAGTTTTGCCAATCATTCTTCCAATCCCATCTTTTTCAAAAGTGCAACTACTCGCGGGTCTTTGCTATAGCCCTCCCACCCCGGTAAAGTTCGTATGAATAGCAGCATAAGAGACCGATACTCAGAAGCTTTTTCCAAACACTCAATAGCTTTATCCTGCTCACCTAAAGCAAAATATACTACGGCAAAGAGAAAAGGATCTATATACCGATGTTTTGATTGTTCGATTAAATCTTCAAGAATTTTCCGTGCCTCATTTTCTTTACCAGACGCTGCATAAGCATAAGCCAGCCAACTAAGAGAAACACCGCCCTTTAAGGCAAATGATTTTTTATATTGATTTATTGCCTCGTTATACATTTTTTTACACAAATAACAATCGCCAAGCATATCATACCCGAATGCAAAAGTGCTGTCGATTTTTAATATCTCATTGGTTAAGGTTATCGCACTATCACATTGTCCGGAATAGAGAAAAACATATACCATAGCCATGCTTATGTCAAAAGAAAGTGGGTCAAGCTCTTTGGCTTTCTCTGCTTCCCTTATTGCTTCATCCAACCGTTTCATTGCTGACAGGTAAAAAGCATACCATGCATAAGCAGTTGCATAATTTGGATTAAGCTCGATGGCTCGCTTGTAATATTCCTCAGCTCCCTTCCAATCCCATTCGTAACAAAATTTGACATCAGCCATAAGCAGATACGCATCTGCCAGCGTTTTGTCAAGGCTCAGTGCTCTCCTGGCTAATGAATCTACTTTCGGCCAGGCTTCCTTTGGCGGCATCGTAGCCAAAACAAGATAATCATATCCTTTTGCCATACCGGTATAGGCCAAGGCATAGTTTGGGTCTTTTTGAAGCGCTTGCTCAAAGTATTTGAATCCTTTTTCAACATCTGCGGGTGATAATTTGTTGACGAAATACATCCCCTTGAGATACAACTCATGAGCTTCTGGATTAACTGTGCGGTAAACTGCTAATTGTTTTTGCTCTTCTGGTGTTACAGTGATTTTTATTTCACGTGCAATCGCCTGTGCAACTTCACCCTGGAGTATCAGGATATCTTTAAATTTTCTGGTGAAATCACTTGCCCACAGATGTTTCTCTGGTTCTGCCTTGATAAGTTGCGCGGTAATTCTGACGTCATCCTGCACCCGCTGAACTGACCCCTCTACAACTGCATCCACGTTTAAATCATGAGCTATCTCCGGCAACGATTTCTCTGTTTTCTTGAAACGCATGGCCGAAGTCCGGGAGATAACCCGGAGTGCTTTGATTTTCGATAATTCCGAGATAAGCGCTTCAGTAATTCCATCGGAGAAATACTCCTGCTCAGGGTCAGCCGAAAGATTTTGGAAAGGCAGAACAGCTATTGAACTGATCGGCACTTCCCGTGAAGCAAAGAAAAACAGTTTGCTGAGGATAAGAATTGCGATTAGGATTGCAATACTGGCATAAACATAAACCGCTGGCTTCTTTAAACCTTTTGGTTTTTTCGGTTCTTGCATTGGTGCAATTCTCTCAAGTTTCTTGTTGATTGATCTGAGATCAGCCATCATCTCGTCAACGTGCTGGTAGCGTTCAGCTCTGCCCTTTACCAATGCCTTATCAACTATCCTCTGCAATTCCTCGGGAACATTGACTTTATACCTGGCCAGTGGTTCGGGAGTCTCATTTATGATAGAATAGACTACGGCAGCTTCATGTTCACCTTTAAAGGGAAGTTGTCCGGTTATCATCTCATACAAAACCACCCCAAAGGAGAAGATATCCGAACGCTGGTCAAGTTCTATTCCCTGTACTTGCTCCGGGGACATATAAGCTAAGGTGCCAACTGTAGAACCTGTCCTGGTTAGTTTGCTTACTCCTTTGAGCTTTGCCAGACCAAAATCCATTATCTTAACCTGCCCCTCTTTGGTGACCATTATGTTGTCAGATTTTATATCCCGATGGACTATCTCCTTCTTGTGGGCAGCATTTAGGCCCTCTGCTATCTGAATAGCGATGTTTAGAATCTCCTCAATGGAAAAACTTTTTTCCTTGAGTAATTCTTTTATAGATTTACCTTCAATATAAGCCATTGAGATAAAGCATTCCCCTTCGACTTTATCGATTTCATAAATGGTAGCTATATTCGAATGATCTAAAGCAGATGCAGCTTTGGCTTCCTGCTCAAATCTGGTCTTGGCTTCACTATCACACAGAAGATGCTTTGGCAGAAACTTCAAAGCCACCAGACGGTCCAACTTGGTGTCCTTGGCTTTATAAACTACACCCATACCGCCCTCGCCCAGTTTCTCCAGGATTCGGTAATGAGATATTGTTTTCCCAATCATAGATCACACCTCCCGCTTTCGCTTCGCTTCAGCGGGATCCGCAAAACTGCAACCACTCGCTGAAAACACGCTCGTGGGCAGTTTTGGGACATCCCACCCTCGCCGAGTTTTTCTAAGATTTTGTAAAGTGAAATAATTTTGCCGATCATCTCTTCTCCCTATCTACTGTCTACTACCTACTGTTTGCTCTTTAGATTCCTCAGTCTTTCCTTCGCATCCGCAACTTCCGGTATCCCCGCGTCCGCATTCTTCCAGATATCTAAGAATTCTTCATACCTCTCTACCGCTTTTTTGTTCCAACCGGACTTTTCATAAGCCAAGGCCAAAAGATAATAAGCTTTCACTGCAAAAATTGGATGAAGTGCTCTCCTATCATCGTATCTTGAAAGTGCCTGCTCCAGCAAAACTACTGCCTCATCTAATCTTCCCAATTCCAAATAAGCTTGGGCCAAGTAAAAACGGACCACAATTAGCGGTGGACCTTCTTTTTCTGCTTTTTCTAAATAAGTTGCTGCAGTTTTTGTATTACCCTGTACCAGTTCAACAGTTCCTAAAGCCAGCCAGTAGTCATATATCGAGGCTGGACTTTTTGCCTCAATATCCTTCTTTAAAGCCTGATTAGTGTCTTCTACTTCTTTTAACTTTCCGCTTTTTGCCAGCAAGTAGGCATACAAATCCCGCCCATTCAATGGGATATTAGGGTAAGTCCTTTTAATGATTTCTATTATGATTTTAGCCTCCTTTAAAGCTAAATCGAGATTTTGTTTTGCGTCGTAGATATCTGCTTTCCCCCAATGTTTCGATGCATTCCAGGAACCCTCAGCTTGGTCCATCCTATCTGCGACAATGCCATCATTCAGAATCCTAAGAGCATCTTCAAACTTCCCCTGATAGGCAGGGATTAAAGCCAGATAAACTCTTCCCACTGATCGGGTGCTTTTATCAGTGCTAGAACAAAGGTCTTTGTAACAGCTTTCTGCTTTCGCATATTGTCTTTTGAAAAGATACATATGCCCCAGTTTTGACAGTGAACCGAAGTCTGGTTTTATCTCCAAAGCTTTTTTATAAGATTCAATCGCCTCATTTATCTTGCCATTCCAGGCATAAAGGTCACCTCTTGTATCATAGGGATTTGGTTCATCTGGAGCTGCTAAGGAAATATATTTGTTTATAGCCCAAATTGATTTCTCAAAGTCTCCACTGTCATTATAAGCGTAGGCAAGTGAGTTATAAGCATCCTTATAAAGTGAATCTATCTCAATGGCTTTGCTCAAGTAGCTAACAGAATTCGCAGGCTGACGCAGATTATCAAGATAACACAGTCCTAAAAACAAGAATGCCTCTTTCTCTTCCGGATATCGTTCAGTTATCTTCTGAAGTTCTTTGATATACTGAGTGTAATTACGTGATACATAAGCCTCCCCGGCCTGAATATACAGTTTCTCCTTCTGGCTGACTTTATTTGAATATTTAACTGCTTTAGCGATTAGTCTTTTTCGATCCTCCCCAGTTCCTAAATAGGATAACCTGTAGTATGCCATTGCAAAGGTTGAATCAAGCTCCAGAGCTTTTTTGTAGCTTTTCTGAGCCTCCGTGTAATAGTATTTATAATAGTAATCAACTCCCTCCAGGTAGTAACGATACGCCTCCGGCGAATGGGTGGTCACCTCTGCTACTGACCGTTCCCTTTCCTGTTGGGCTGGAGCAGGAAGCGAAAGGTCTTTTTTGATCTCGGTAGTTAATTTATCAACCATTGAAAATACATCTTCTTTCATCTCTCCAGTGACATCTTGAGATGCCTTTACCTCTCCACTCTTTACATCCACCAATTGAGCGGTTATCACCATTTGCGGCTTAACCTTTAGGATTTTCCCCAGAAGCATCCATTTGGCTCCAGCCTTTGTCGCCACTTCTGAAGCAACACTTTTGTCTATTATCTTGACTCCTTCTTTTCCCAATAACTTCAATATATCATATAGCCGTTGGCTCGAAACCACATTCATATATTGAGATTCAGAAAGGTCAGTTATCAAAAGCTCAGTTACAATCTCTCCTAATCTTTCCTTATCATCTCTGTCTGCTAAATTCTCAAAATACATTATGGCTAAAGAGTTCTCTTTGGCTACTGCCCCTTTTTCCGGTCCTATCTCAAATTTGAAAGGTTTGAGAATCAAGAAGAGCAAAACCAGAATGACAACAACTGATGCAGGAATTGCAATCGGAAGAATCTTTCTCTTAGTCCTGAGTGCAATAACCTCTTTAGGAATTTGACCAGTCTTCAGATATTCTAAACTCTTCTTCTCATGCCTTAAATCTGCAAGTAAATCATCTATATGCTGGTATCTCTCCTCTTTATCTTTTGCCAATGCTTTGAAAACTATTCTCTCTAATTCAGAGGAAACCTGATTGTTGTATCTGGCTACTGGCTGGGCTTCTTCGTTAATTATAGAGTAGATAATGGCTGCTTGATGTTCTCCTCCAAAAGGAAGCTTGCCGGTCAAAAGCTCATACAGGACAACTCCAAAGGAAAAAATATCGCTTCTCTGGTCAACTTCCTCTCCTTGAGCCTGCTCTGGAGACATATAGGCAAGAGTCCCTAAGGTTGAGCGAGTTTTAGTTAGCTTGGTTGCTCCTTTCAGCTTTGCCAGTCCGAAATCCATTATCTTTACCTGCCCTCGAGGAGTAAGCATTATATTATCCGATTTGATATCCCGATGAACAATCCCCTTTTCATGCGCTATGGCTAAACCTTCACATACCTGAATCCCAATATCTAAAACCTTTTTTATCGAAAGAGTTTCTTTCTCAATTACCTGCTTTAAGGTCTTCCCCTCCACATATTCCATAGCTATAAATAACCCTTCTGGACTTTCTTCTATTCCATGAATAGTAGTAACATTAGGATGATTTAAAGCAGAAGCAGACTGTGCCTCATGAATAAAGCGTTCTTTTTCTTCTCCACTTTCGGAAATGTGAGGAGGCAGAAATTTCAAAGCTACGGTGCGTTTGAGCTTAGTATCCTCAGCCTTATACACCACACCCATACCCCCTTCGCCCAATTTCTCCAAAATCTTATAATGAGAGATTGTCTTACCGATCATTTTTCCAACCCCATTTTCTTAATCAATGCCCCCAATCGGGGATCAGAACGCAAGGTATCCATAGGGGGAGCAGCTTTGAGTGAAACCAGCCAGGATTCTCGCTCATCATAAGCCTTATCCAGATATTCAAATGCTTGATCCTTTCTGCCCAGTCCTGCGTAGATTAATGCCTTGTAGAAGGACGAGACATATCTTTGTTGGGAAAGCCTGCTCAATTGGTCGAGCATGCCTAATGCTTCATCCTCTTTCCCGGCCATGCCATAAGCAAATCCGAGGAACCCAATTGGAAATGGACTACCTTGCCAGAGACTGGCAAATTTTTTCAAAGAAGTAATCGCTTCTTCCCATCTCTCTTTCCCCATATAAGATAATCCATGGAAAAAACATGTTACAGCAAAGTTTGAGTCCATTTCGAGAGTCTTGTGGAGCTGTTCTATGGCTTCATCGAACTGACGTCTCAAGTAAAGTTCGAACCCTAAAACCGCATTATGGACCAGGCAAAGCGGGTCCAACTCCACACTTTTCTTCGCCTCAGAGATTGCTTCAATACCACACCCTATTACCCCCAGATACAAACCATAATAATAGTGGACAGTTGCATAATTGGGGTTGAGCTCTAAAGCTCGTTTAAATGCTTTTTCAGCCTCTGCCCAGTCCCAATCGTAGAACATTTTAATCCAGCCCAGCGAGGCATAGGCTTCGGCAAGTGTGTCATCGATCTCCAACGCCTTAGCCACAGCAACCTTTGCTTTGGGATAAGCCTCTTTTGGAGGAAGGAAACCCCAGAGTCCAAACTGATTATAACAGTCAGCTATCCCTGCATGGGCCAGTGCGTAGAGCGGGTCTTTTTCAATAGCCTGCAGGAAGTATTCAATTCCTTTTTGCAGTCCACCTTCATAGCGCCTGTTCCAGAAATAACGACCTTTCAAGTAGAGGCTATAGGCTTCCGGATCATCGGTATAACGCTTTACCAGTTTGGCCTTCTCCTCTTTCAAGAGCTTCACTTTTAACTTATCCACAATTGACAAAGAGATCTCTTCCTGAATAGCAAAGATATCCTCCATCTCTCGGTCATATCGCTCTGACCAGAGATGGTATCCATCAGCCACATTTACCAGTTGTGCAGTTATCCTTAGTCTATTTCCTGCCTTACGCACACTGCCTTCCAGCAATGTTTCCACGTTTAATTTCCTGCCGATTTCACGTATATCTATGTCTTTGCCTTTAAAGGAGAAAGCAGAAGTTCGGGCAACCACACGCAAACTTTCGACCTGCGTTAAAGCATTGATAATCTCTTCAGCCATGCCATCACAGAAATACTCCTGCTCTTTATCGGCGCTCAAATCGGTAAATGGCAGCACGGCGATAGAAGGCATAAGCTTCTTTGAAGTTTCCAGCGTCTTCGTCAGTCCCGCTTCCACCTCCTTCTTGACCTTTCTTAAATCAGCGGAAAGGTCATCCACATGCTGGTATCGCATCTCCCTGTTCTTCTCCAATGCTTTATTAACAACCATCTGCAATCCTTCTGGAACATTCGCTTTATACCTTGCCAATGGTTCTGGAGTCTCATTTATGATAGAATAGACTACGGCAGCTTCATGCTCACCTTTAAAGGGAAGCTGACCGGTTACCAGGTCATATAAAACCACTCCAAAAGAGAATATATCTGAACGCCGGTCTACCTCTATCCCTTGAGCCTGCTCTGGTGACATATAAGCAAGAGTCCCTAAAGTCGAGCCAGTCTTAGTAACTTTTGAAACTCCTCTGAGCTTTGCCAAGCCAAAATCCATTATCTTAACCTGACCGCGAGAACTAAGCATTATGTTATCAGATTTGATATCTCGATGAACAATCCCCTTCTCATGGGCTATTGTCAAACCTTCACAAATCTGGATGGCTATCTCCAAAACTTCCATCAAAGATAGAGTTTTTTCTTTCAGAAGCTCCTTGAGTGATTTGCCTTCAACATATTCCATTGCTATAAAACATTCACCTTCAATTTCATCAATCTCATGAATTGTAGCTATGTTCGGATGATTCAGGGAAGAGGCGGCTTTGGCTTCATGTTCGAATCGAATTTTGGCTTCCTCATCACACAAAAGATGCTTAGGTAGAAACTTCAAAGCCACTATCCGATCAAGCTTGGTATCCTGGACTTTGTATACCACCCCCATCCCACCCTCGCCCAGCTTTTCCAAAATTTTGTAATGTGAAATGGTTTTGCCCAGCATAAGGCTTTTCTTCCTGTCGATCTCGAACTCATCCCCCGACCCCTTCTCTTAAAAAGAGAAGGGTAGCGAAAGTCCCTCTCTTCTTAAGAGAGGGATTCAGGGTGAGTTCATCATGTGAAATAACTTTACCAACCATTGTTTTTCTGGGTAGCCACAGGCTTTAGTCTGTGTTCTTTTCGTTCCGCAAGCTGAAGTCCGAGAGACGGATCCATAGGACTTGCACCTACCTCTAATTATTATACCCTTAATAAATTGAGAAGTTATTTGATTGTCAACTAAGAAAATCAAGAAAGTATATTATAAAGGTAGAAAGGCAGGGACAATACATGAATTTCTACTTCAAATGGGTCCGACATCTTTATCTGACAGGAATTAACCTGAGGATTTTAAAAAAACAGATTGACAGGTTGAATCGTATTAAATAAGTTATCATAAAATTTTCGAAAGAAAAAAGATGGAACAGAAAAAAACAGAAGAGAAGATAATCTATCATCCGGAAAGATGTGTTTTCATGGAAACCTCCAAGCTTTTGAATTCGACCCTGGAGCTGGAGGAGCTTTTGGATATAATCTTAGAGTTAATCACCAAAGCTATGGAAGCCTCTTTCAGCTCTATCTCCCTGTTAGACAATAAAACTCAACTGCTGAATCTCTACCTCTACACCGGAAAGAAAGAAGAAGAGAAAAAGAAACTCTCCTTGAAATTAGGACAGGGGATTGCTGGCTGGGTAGCACTAAACCAGGAACCAGTGATCGCTAACCAGGCACGAAAAGACCCCCGCTTTTCACCGGAATTGGAAGAAAGGATTGGATTCAAAATAGATTCGATAATCTGCGTTCCCCTTTTGAGAAGAGGTAAGCTTCTGGGAGTGGTAGTAGCGATGAATAAACTTTACAGTAAGGATTTTACACCGGACGATTTGAAGGTTTTTTCCTCCTTGGCAGACCAGGTGGCAATCGCTCTGGATAACTCCTACCTTTATCGTAAAGCCAGAAAAGAAACCATAGAGAAGGAGATCCTCTTGGATGTGGATAGATTAATCTCCTCTTCTCTGAATTTAGATGAGGTTCTGGAGCTGATCTTAGGTTCCTTGAAAAGACTCGTTAAATATGATGCCGCCGCTATTTTCCTGATAGATAAGGAAAAGAGGGAGGTTGGCGAGATAAAAACCAGAGGGTTTGATCCAGCCATAGAGCCAGATTTAATATTAAAGTTAGGCCAGGGGTTAGTTGGCTGGGTAGCGGTAAATAGACAACCGGTGATCGTCCCGGATGTGGAAAAAGATCCGAGATATATCGAGGCTCGACACGAGACTAAATCTGAGATAGTAGCACCGATTATAACCGACCAAAGGACCATCGGGGTTTTCAATCTGGAGAGCGATCGGGTGAACTCTTATGATTATGGGGACCTGAACCTCTTAACCGCTTTTGCCAGCCATTGTGCCGTGGCTATAGAGAGAACCAGATTGCATGAAGAAATCCTGATAAAGAAAAAATTGGAGGAAGAGCTTCTAATTGCCCGAAAGATTCAGCAGAGTTTTCTTCCCTCAAAAAATCCGAAATTGCTCAGATTTGATATCTCTGGAATAAATATCCCCTCTGAACAGGTGGGTGGAGATTATTATGATTTCATCCCCATTATTGAAGACCAGATCGGGATTGTTATCGGAGACGTCTCTGGCAAGGGAATACCTGCGGCTTTGATTATGGCATCTTTCAGAGCAAGCTTGAAGGCGGAAATAAGAAATAATTATGCTATCGGTACTATCTTTTTTAAGGTTAATAATCTACTGTATGAAAGTATAGAAAGAGAAAACTACGTTACCGCAGTCTATGGAGTTTTAGATATAAAAAATAGAGTCTTCACCTTTTCCAATGCTGGACATAATCCTCCGATTTTGAGGAGAAAGGAAGGCACAATCGAGTATCTGACTGAGGGAGGAGTAGCTCTGGGTATTCTTCAGAATCATGATTATAAGGAAATGGTTTTAGGTCTGAATGCGGGAGACCTTATCTTATTCTATACTGATGGCGTAACTGAGGCTAAAAATGAAGCGGGAGAGGAGTTCGGAACAAAAAGATTAGAGAAAATCCTTCTGGAAAACTATGCTTTAAAAGCCAGACAGATCCAGGATAAAATCTACCAGGAGATAAAGGAGTTTACTCAGGACAAACCCGGACAGGATGATTTCACTATGATTGTAATAAAAGTATTGTAGGGGCGTATGGCAATACGCCCCTACAGCCTGGTGTAGAGACGCATCGCATGCGTCTCTATACAAGAAGAAAGGATAGATATCTTAAAAAATGCAGAAAAGGTTAGAGGAGTTTCTTCATCATCTGCACCTATCCCGGGGTTTATCTCAAAATACCCTGGAGAGCTACCGCTTTGACCTGCAGAAATATTTCGAGTATCTTAAACAGCACAAACTATCTGACCTTAATTCGGTTACTTCGGAAAAAGTCAGTGGATTCATCTATAGCCTTAGCCGAAAGGGACTAAAACCAACCTCGGTTTCCAGGCACCTTTCTGCCATCAGGACTTTTCACAAATATCTTTTAAATGAAGATTACTCTGATTCTAACCCGGTTGAGACCATCGACTCTCCAAAGATAGGGAGAAGATTACCTCACACTTTGACCCCGGATGAAATGAAAAAAATCTTAGAGCAACCTTTTGCAGAAGATGATTTAGGGAAAAGAGATAAGGCGATTTTAGAGTTCTTGTATGCTACCGGGGTCAGGATTTCAGAACTTTTAAATTTCAAAAGGGAGGGTTTTCTACCAGAGGTTTCTTTAGTGCGGATAATCGGGAAAGGGGACAAGGAAAGGTTCGTTCCTATTGGTAATCAAGGAATAAAAGCCATCAGGAAGTATTTAAAATACTCTCGCCCGCATTTAGCCAAGCCCTCATCTGAAGATATTATGTTTTTGAACTGGAGAGGGAAGAAATTATCCCGCATGGGAGCCTGGAAGATCATTAAGAGATATATACTTAATGCCGGGATTAAAAAAAGAGTAACCCCTCATACGATCAGGCATTCATTCGCCACCCATCTTCTGGAAGGTGGTGCAGACTTAAGGGCAGTGCAGGAGATGTTAGGACATGCCGATATATCTACTACGCAGATCTATACTCATATTGACCGGGAATTTATAAAGCAGGAACACCGGGACCATCATCCCAGAGAAAAACCTTATAAATAATCCGGGGTAGAAATAAGATGTTAAATATAGCTTTATATGATAAGGGGATTAATCTAAAAAAAGAATTAAAGGAAAGTTTTTATCCCCAGAAGGTTAAATTTTTTAATTTTAGAACCAGCCCAGACCTTTTCAAACATATAAATCGACATCTTCTGGATCTGGTATTCGTTTCCGGAGAAGGAAATTTCAGGAAGGAACTTAAACTTACAGAGGATTTGAAGAAGGATACTCATCTTTCCTTAATTCCTCTGGTTCTTTATCATCCACATCCAGAGAAGAAAATAGTCATTAACGGCTTAGGCAGAGGGGCAGATGAGTTTCTCTTTGGAGATTGGCAAAAAGACCTTTTCTCCGCCAAGCTAAAGATGATTGTGCGTAGAAGCCAGAGGGATTTGGGAGTGAACCCTTCTACTCATCTCCCCGGCACCAGCATAATTGAAAAAGAGGTTAATCGCCTGATTCTTAAAGGAGAGGAATTTGCCCTGTGTTATGCGGACTTAGATGATTTCAAAGCTTACAATGACTATTACGGTTATCTTTATGGAGACAAACTTATCCGCCTGAGCTCCCAGATCATAAGGGAGATAGTCTATGAAAATTGCCCGAACGGATTTGTGGGACATATCGGCGGAGACGATTTCATCTACATCGTTCCTTCAGATAAAGTGGATAAGGTCTGTTCTCTTATTGTGAGGACTTTTGACAAGAAGATTATAGCTACCTACAAAGCTAAGGATATAAAGCGCGGTTATATCGTGACCAAGAACAGAAGAGGCCAGTTGGAGCGCTTCCCCATTTTGACTCTTTCTATCTCCGTGGTGATAAACAAAAACCGGATGTTCAAGCATATCGGGGAGATCTTCCATATGCTCAACGACCTAAAAAAATACACCAAATCCCTGCCCGGCTCCAAATATATTATCGAGAGAAGAAAGAAATACTGATTTTCGTAGGGACAGAACACTGTTCTGTCCCTGCAGACTGATTTCCTATCAATAAAAAAAGCCCTTAAGATTTTTTTCTTAAGGGCTTTTAAGTTTAGTAGAGACGCATTGCTATGCGTCTCTTCATAGGTAATTAGATATTACTTAAGCAATATCATCTTCTTAGCTTGAGTAAATTCTCCGGCTTTAATCCTGTAAAAATAGACTCCTGTTGGAACTTCATTACCATTATCATCTTTTCCGTCCCAATTGACGGTCTTGTAACCCGCAGTTAAATATCCATCAACTAAAGTTCTTATTCTTTTTCCAAGGATGTTGTAAATATCTAACCTCACAAAACAATCCTTAGATAAAGTGAATTCGAGTTTTGTTTCGGGATTGAAGGGATTCGGATAATTTTGGTTGAGAGAAAATTGACTGGGTATTTCGTGATAATTCTCATCTTTAACGTCAGTATATATAATGGAGTCAGACCAAGGTCCCTCGCCACATGGATTTTTTCCTCTAACACGCCACCAGTTCATCCCTTTAACCTCATTGGGGTCAAGCCCTGAAACTGTGTAGAAAGTGTCAGAGATTGCGGTGTCCATAACAGGGCTAACAAAATCACCTACATCAGAAGTATCAAGTTGGAATTGATACTCTATTGCCCCTAACACTGAACGCCAAGTATATGTTGTATTAACTCCCCCACTCGAATTAGAAGCTGGACTGACTAATACCGGTTTATCTGTGGGTGATTCTAGCCAACCAGAGCCGAAAGGACCGCCATGAGCACCCATATCATTTCGCACTGTACCTAAGGAAGGTGGAAAGCAAACATCATTATAAATAGGATCAGGATTTCCCGAATCAATACAAGGAGAAGGGGGTACTATTATTAAATTGGAACCACAATCACCTTTAAAAACAGGACTATAATCTATATTTCCTTCTCCCGTATAACCTTCCTGAACATCACTGTAAGTAACCGTTGCATTTCCAGAAATTTGTGCGTCCGTGTTGAAATAGAAAATAGAATTCATTGCGGTTACTGTACCACCTTCATTTCTAAGTCCTTCATGTGTATTAGAAGCAATTGTGGAGTTAATTAAATTTAACGTGTCGCTTACGACGTAAATCCCTCCACCATAGTATTCATCCCAGCCAAAGGATGTGTTACAAGAAACGATAGAGTTCTTTACAGTTGAATTTCCAATGATATAAATGCCTCCACCTCTAGCCCACTTGCTAGTATGAGGACCCTTAGCCCAAGCAAGATTGGAATCAATGAGACAGTTAGTCAGAGTTAATCCTCTATACGCAAGAATTCCTCCGCCTCTAGCATATGAGTAACCATAATCTGCAGCATCAGATATGGCGGAATTGTTAAGAATAAAGCATCTATGCAAAATTAAAGTTGTATCACAAAGGATACCTCCACCATAACTATAACTGCTGTAATACCCAGAATAACTGATATATGAAGAAACAGAATTGTTGGAAATAATGCAATTAGTAAGAGTTAATGGAGCATGGGTGCAATAAATTCCTCCACCCCAACCGAAAGCATAACCACTACCATTCGCAGTAACAGAATTGTTAGAAATAATACAATCAGTAAGAGTAAGTGGAAGATTGCTATGAATAGAAATTCCACCTCCGCCAGTTTCAATACCTCCAGGAGCAGAGTTATTCGTTATTGTGCAGTTTCTTATGGTTGGCTGACAGGTATCGACAACTATTCCATGATTGGTTGCACCTTCAATCCTACAATAGGCAAGCTCTGACCCTAGGAGAGCATGCTTGAACCAAATTCTTTGCCAACCGACAGTATCTGGATGTGCTTTAGCGAAAATAATAGAATCCTGTTCAGTTCCAACGGCGGTCAAGACTCCGGCAACCTCAAATTTGTAATTGCCAAAGAATATAACTGAAACCCCGGAATCGATTTCTAAGCTTGCTACACGAATATCACCATCCACGCAGATTGGTGAGTTTTCTGAAGTCCAGATGCCACCAGAGATTGTTGTATCTCCGACCCAGGTAGAGTCGGCAAACAAAACTGTGCCATTCAGTAATAAAAAAACAACGAATAAAGTGGAAACCATGATTTTCATTATTCTACCTCCTCTTTTGTAATAGTTAGCCATAAATTTAGAGTTTCAGAGTATTTGAGAGAGGTTTTTTTTCAAATAAATGTTAGTGATTGAGGTCTCTCGCAAAGCTCGGTTAGCTTCAATTGATTAATAAATTTTCTGTTTTTTCTTCCTTGATCCTCTGATCCTCCTTTCCTTTTTATTTAAACTCTCCTAAGCTTTCAGGTAATGTCTCTCATAAAAGCCGTAACTTAAAAGGGAGGTGTTAAATCAATAGGCAAAAAGTCTCTAAACTCATCAAGTTACTATTATTAAAATCAAGTTTGCACAAATTTTTCAATGAGATTATTTTGTCTTTTCCCTGTTCTTTTTAGGGAGAAAAGCTTTAGCCTTCTAGTCGAATCTTTGCTGCATATTATTTATACTGAATTCCTATTTTATTGTCAAGAAATAAATTAGATTTCTAAAATTTTTACATGATATCTAAATAGGACTAAGAATGGTTTATTTGAAGCAAAATATTAACACATTTGCCCATTCTTTTGAATTTTTTAAGATTACTAAGAAAGGAGATAAATTTAGCATAATATACTATTGTCCCTCACACCTGCCAGATAAGAGCAATCTATATGACTAATTTTTTTGAAACTCCACTACATTCTCGGTCGTATATAAAAATTAGTTGCATTGAAAAGCTACCTTGAGCGGAGGTACAATGAAAAAATATCTTTTGATTTCCCTGTTTTTCTTTCTGTTTTTCAATCTGTTTCATACTATTTTTTTTACTACAACAAGCAAAGGTGAGGATAGCACCTCAGTTAAAATAATCCAGGTTCAGCGCACTTCTAACCCCCCTAAAATTGACGGAAACTTAGATGATCCCTGCTGGAAGGAATGTCAGGAGTTAACTGATTTTGTGCAGTATGACCCTAAAAATGGCGAAGCTCCCACCGAGAAAACCTCTGCCTGGATATGCTATGACGAGGATAACCTCTATATCGCCTTTCATTGTTATGATTCTGAGCCAAAGAAAGTAACCGCTCATATCACCCGTAGAGACTATGCCTCAAATGATGACGTAGTCTGCATTATCCTTGATACATTCAATGATAAAAGGTTCTCTTACTGGTTTGCATTAAACCCTTATGGCATTCAGGGTGATTTTGTGGGGGATGGTAATGGACAGGATGCAAGCTGGGATGCTATCTGGAGATCAGATGGAAGCCTGACTCAGGATGGCTGGACAGGGGAGATGGCTATCCCCTTCAAAAGTTTGAGGTTCTCACCTAAAAACGAGCAGGAGTGGGGTGTTAATCTTCTGCGCATTATAAGGCGGAAAGGGGAACAAATTTATTATACTAATTTCCCCAGAGAAGCTCCACTCTTAGATCATTCAGCTAAGTTGTTCGGCTTGAAAGATATCAAGAGAGGATATCACTTTGAATTTCTTCCGTATTCCACTTTCAGGTCGGAAAAGCAGATCGAGTTAAAAGAAAAAAACAAGTTCGACACCGGTCTGGACGTCAAATACGGGGTCACCTCCAACCTGACCCTGGATTTTACCCTGAATCCCGATTTCGGGCAGATAGAATCTGACCAGGATCAGATAAACCTCTCGCCTTATGAGACCTACTTCAATGAAAAAAGGCCTTTTTTTCTGGAACGGGCAGATATATTCAGTTCCCGCTTTAACCTTTTTTACAGCCGAAGGATAGTAAATCCCATAGAGGGACTGAAGCTTACTGGCAAAATCGATAAATATACCTTAGGATTTATTCAGGCAGTAGATGAAGTACCAGATGCTCCGGATGATTATTTCACCATATTCCAAATAAAAAGAGATGTTTCTAAGTCAGGTAACATTGCTTTCATGGGAACAAGCTTAGATACAGAGGATGATTACAGTCGAGCTTTCCGGTTGGGTTATGATTCCCGCTTTAAGAATATTTATACTCTGGTCTTAAGCGGGGCTAAGGTGTTCAATAAAGGGGTGAATAAAGATGACTGGGCTTATGCTTTCCAGTTAAACCGCTCGCCAGATAAAGGTTTCAATTTCAATCTGCAATATGATGACCTGGAAAAGAATTTCCGACCCAGGACCGGATACGTGAGCCGGACCGATTACCAGAAGATTAGCTCCTGGTGGGGTTATCAGTTCAGGCCAACTAAATTAGATTTGAAGACTTTTAATTTAGGGACCGGTATCTATCATACCTCGAACCATTCAGGAGCCACCACCTATCAGGCAATTATCCCAGAGGTTGACTTCAATTTTGTCAGGAATTGGTTTTTCAATTTTGGATTCGGAAGGGAAAAAGACAGACCTCAGATCTATCAGGATGGCGTTCTGGTCTGGAGTGATCAGGTCTATACCAATGATTTCTTCTATCTGAACTTTGACAGAGAGTCCCACGGTTTCTTAGATGGGGGATTTAGCTACAATCAAGGGGAGGCCTATATCTATAAAGATGATTATACCCGAACCGAGCCAGGGACTTATAGGTCTTTTTCCCTCTGGGCGACTGTGAAGCCTTTGGTGAACTTAGAATTGGAGACTAACATCAATCACCAGAGCCAGTATCAAAATGATTACAAGGACAGAATTTATAATATCTGGATTTTAGACTACTGGGTAAGATATCAGGTCACTAAAGATATTTTCACCCGGATCTTCTTTGAATCGAATTTAGACTCCCATCAGCATCAGTTGAATTTTCTTATCGGGTATAACTACTATCCGGGAAGTTACCTTTATTTAGCTTATAATGAGCAAAGGGATAATTCAGCCGGCAAATTCCGGCTTAAAGAAAGGGTCCTGATGCTGAAGGCAACTTATCTGTGGAATATTTAATTTGTAGGGGCACCCCGCCAAAGGCGGGACAATGTGCCCCTATAGTTCGTAGCATCGTGCTTTCTGCTCGACGAGATTCTGCAATACTTCCCACCAATTATGGGATTTTGCATCCATATGGATGCACTCCAAAAAATAACTGTAGCGCCCGAATTTATGTCGGGAGTTTTTGTTTCATTTAATAGCGTAGTGCGAGGCTTTTAGCCTCGCCAAGGTGACCCTGTCCTACGGATCCGTTATTAGGAAAAGGGTCGCACTACATCAAAATAAGATGACATAGACAGAACAATGTTCTGTCCCTACAGATATAAAACGGGTGGAGTCAAGCTCCACCCCTACACGATTACCCTTTATTTTTTTCCCCTTGAACTTTTGAACCTTTGAGCCTTTGAACTTTTTTTATTTATATCTTTGTTCCCCCTGCGGTGTGATATAAATAGCAGATCTCCCTTCAACCGGGCATTTGGTTTCACAGATTCCACATCCGATGCATAAATCCTCTACCACATAAGGTCTCTTAACCTTCTTTAAACTCCCATCATAATGAACCACTTCTTCCTCTTTCAATTTAATAGCCTTATCCGGTATGGGACAATGCTCTTCGCAGACCAGACAGTTCACATTTTTATACCAGGGGATACATTTATTCCGGTCAATAAAAGCCAAACCGATAACCGTTTTTTTCTTGGCAGCCAGATCCAGTGGATGAATCGCCTGGGTAGGACAGACCTGGGTGCACATTATACAGTTATATTCGCAATAGCCGGTGCGGGCATACCCTACTGGTGTCCAGAAACCCTCTAACCCTCCCTCTAAAAAAGTTGGCTGTAAAAAATTCCCGGAAGTAGAACAAACTTTTATACATTCCTGACAGCGGGTGCATCTATCTAAGAACTCGTTTTCAACCCTTGAGCCCGGAGGCCTGATTAAACCGGTTTTCAGATTCCTATCTTTAAAAGAGGACTTCAGAAGACCAACTGAAACCAGGCCAAAGGCAGTTGAAGTTAGAACTTTTCTGCGACCTAAATCGAATCTTTGAGATTTGAGCCTTCCCTTGAAATCTATCTTAGTAACACCTATGGGGCAGTCTTTAACACAATCATAGCAAAGGATACACTCTCTATCCAAAGTCTTTTTAAAATCTTTTTCAATCGCATCCATCTTGCATAGGTCTTTACAGATACCACAATCAGTGCAATCAGGACTTGCTCTCCTTTTCAGGATCTGGAATTTGGACAGAAGAGCATAAAGAGCCCCCAGTGGGCACAGATTTCTACACCAGAACCTTCTGGAGATAAATTCTAAAAGAAAAATCGTCAAAATTATAATCAAAAAAAGGGAAGACATCCTGAAATAATATACTTGAGTGGGTAAAAGAGTCGAAGCGAAAACAAGTTGAACTTTACTTAGCCAATCCTGAATAAAAATAAACTGAAACAAAAAATTGAGTATTAGAGTAAAAAATCCGGTGATAACCGGAAAAATCGAAAGGGTAAAAGAGCGGGTAAATAAAGGTATCGGGTCCAAAAACCAGATGAGCTGGGAGGAGAAAATCGCTCCCACTAAAAGGAAGATCAGAATATAATATTTTAAGGAGAGAAGCTTTTTAAAGCTTTTCCCCATTTTATTTTTAAGAATATAACTGAAAATATCCAGGCTGGTTCCTAAAGGACAAGCCCAACCGCAGAAAACCCGTCCTAAGGGTAAAGTAATGATGACAAAAATAAGAGCTAAAAGAAAGGTGTTGATTAAAACTCTGGCGGATAAAATCGAAGATATTGCCAGCAGAGGGTCAGCTCTTAAGAAAAGGTCAACTGGAATTTTAGTGGATAAAGGGAAGCTGGCTTTAAGGAAAAGATAAAAGAAGAAAAGCAGAAAAAGTATCTGAGAGATACGTCGTAGAGTTTTCAATCAAGCTCTCCTCTGATTGGCTGTTCGCTATTGGCTATTCGCTTTTTGATTTTTGAAAACAGCTAAAAGCCAATCGTGAATAGCTAATTTTTTTCCAAGTCCGCGTAGGGGCGTCCAATTGGACGCCCTGGGAGGAAGGGTGGAGACAAGCTCCATCCCTACGCGAATACTCATTATCTGTTTCTTGATTTATGCTCAAAGCTACATGCTACCTGCTACTTGCTAAACTATTTTTCAAGAAGCAAAACTATATTTTTCAATCTTCAATTTATTCAGGTCTATCTCGCCTAAGCCAAATTTGTTCCCCAAGACTATGCAGGGCAGGTCAACCGGTTTTAAATTGAAAAGGGTAGTCCCGTATGCGTCAACCGAAGCAATCTTTCTTCCAGCAATAACTGTCTTGGTTAATTTAACGTCTCGGGGATTTCCACTTTGAGGACCATTATCTGTAAGAATGCGGTAGGCATCTAAAATATTCAGGCCGGGGTTTATGAAATTAGCAAAATCAGCTAACTTCTCATCTATACTCTGATGAATCTGACCCCGATCCCCACCTATAAGCCCCATAAGATTTTTCATTCCTAAAGTTAAACGTGTCAGCCCGTGATGTTTGGCAATCGGGAGGTTGATCAAAAGGTCGCATTCCAAAGCTGGCTTATAAACTGGCCAGGATTTCAAATGAACCCCTCTGGGAAACTTATACTCTTTAAACCCTGCATCCAGAACATAACTTACCTCTGCTCCAGCCAAAGATGCCGCTTTTTTTATCCCGCTACTCTCATAACATCTCTGAGCAGTATTACAGGAACGGTCAAAAACTTTAACCTTCTTAGCTCCAGCCTCCAGGCACATCTTCACTACCTCAGAGACAACCTCTGGATTGGTATTAGCCGCTTGTTCTGGTCTTCTATCCCAGCCTATGTTGGGTTTCACTACTACAATATCACCAGTGGAGACAAAATTTTTCATCCCCCCTAAAAGATCTATTGCTTTTCTGACCATATATCCTGGATCACCATTTTTAACTACTGTCAGATCAGGCAGACTTACTGTCTGAACTTCTTCACCAGAAGAGTCAAGTGATAAAAATGAAGAAAAACCTAAAGCCGCACCCAAACCTATGGAGCTTTTTATAAATTCTCTTCTTCTCATAAAAGCATCCCTTCCTGAAAGCCTGATTTTATAAGCTCGATTTTGGTTAAATTACTTGTTCCAACTTTATATTTTGTATCAGCCAAACTTATATGAACCGGAGGTGGACTCAAAATCCATTTTCCTTTTTTGAAATCATCCCTTTTATTCTGGATAATCTTTAGAGCAATCGTATCCACTGCCACGTGGTCTTTTCCAAGGATCAAGCCATTATAATTCCAGAGATATTTAGGATTAATCTGAGGGCCGCCGTTAAATAAAGGTCTTAATCCATCCAGTATTATAAGTCTACATTTAGATTTTATCTCTGGAATAGCACACAAAGCCCCTAAGGAGGAACAGCAATCCTCAGTATGATATTCAAAAGCGTTATCAATCGCTCCAGCCCAGTTTTTGATCGAAAAAGCCGCCCCGGAAAGCCAGTGACTTTTCATCCCCGGAACATTTATCAAAGCAGTGCATTTTTTTATGACTTTACTCAGGTGGTCATTGTCATATCCAAAACTCCTCGGTTGGGAAAACATCTCCGCCGAGCCAATTCCTGCCTTATCCCTGTCCCAGATATAGATATTTTTATCTTCTACCCCTGCTTTTAATAAGCTCTGGACGATAAGCTCAATCAACTCCTTATGAGTGGGAGTCATCATAAAACTTATTTTAACTCCGACTATATCCCTGGGACTGAAAAGGGTTTTCCAGACCTCCAGTGGCTCCTTTTCACCTCCAAAACTCATCATCCCCGAATCAAGCATCTTAGAAAGAAGTCTTGAATCTACTTTCAGATCTTCGCTTAAAACATCTTTTTCCCTGATCAGGACAACTCTCTCCTTTTTCACCTCTTGAGAAGACAGAACCTCAGGTGATAAAATTCCCAGTGCCACCCCTAAAGAGGTAAAAGCTGTCCCTTTCAGAAAATCACGGCGGGTGAAAGATATTTTTTCTTTTCTTATCATATCACCTTAGCTTTTCCTTAACATTTCGCAAGACATCTCCAGTATTTCTCTCATCTTTACCTTCAAAGGTAATCCATAAGTAATTTTTCTCCAACTCTAAACCAATGAATTTATCTTCCTCTACCTTTTGAATAACTTTTTTGCCTGAAGGAGAGGATTTAAGATATTTTGTGCAAAATCTCTCAAAAGCAGACCTGGCAGAAGCACTATCCGCATAAGAGATCAGAAGAAGTTTCAGGTTCATCTTCCCCAAGAGGTAATCTCCCATAACTGCAGAGGTCTTCTCACTTAAATTAAGAAGGTTTTCAGTGGACAGAAAATAAAGACTATTTAAGACGATTTGCTTATGGAAAAATCTCTCTGAATTCAGGATTAGCCCCCCTGCTGGAAGTTTAGATAAGAGTTCTGGCAATTCACCTTTCTTATCTATCTTGCTTAAAATTTTTCTACCTAACTCTAAGATTACATCTTTAGTTTGTTCACTTCCACTCAAATCTACAATCCTCACAAAATAATTACCATTCCAGAGCTTTAAAAGTCCGAAAGAGTAATTGGCTTTATCTCCAATAGCTAAATTTTCTCCTCTACGAGCCGTATCCGCCTCCGGCGGATTATCGGCCTCTTGGTCTAAGGAGTAAAGCCCGAAAGCATCCTGAGAGGTTTTCATCTCATAGACCTCTATAGTTATTACTCTATCCTTATCTCTATATTCCTGGACTAAAAGTCTTTGAAAATCATAAGAAAGGTATAGCTCTGCGCCCCCGTCCATATAATCAAACAGGTTTTTCCGGTCAAATAACTGTGCCTGATCTACTTTCTTAAAATCTTTCGCCCCTTCAGGTATTAAAGATTTAAAATCAAGTTGGTTTCCCATAATTACACCATTATAAAAGAGGACTATAAAAAGTACAGCTATAGAATTAAGAACACATCTCTGAAAAAACTGTTTTGCAGGGCTGGTCCGCCTCTGGCGGATGCCTACGTTGGATTTTCGTAGGTCGGGCACCTCTGCCCGACCACCATATACCACTTTTTTTGAGATTTTATGTACAACCCTTAACATCTTTTTGAGCTAAATAAAAAGATTTAACCTTTCAAAAGACCAGGGAAAAGACGAACTAAAATTGCAGAAAGATAGCCCATAGCGTTAAAGAAGATTAAAACTCCAATTACCATCAGGAAAATTCCACTCACCGTCTCGATAGTTCTGAAATATTTTTTAACTTTAGCAAAAAATTCCAGGAAAAGGTTAAATCCAATCCCGGTTATCATAAATGGTATTCCTAAACCCAAAGAATAAGCTAAAAGCAATCCCATCCCCTGGGCAATAGTCTGCTGATTAGAGGCTAAGACTAAAATTCCTGCTAAGATAGGTCCGATACAGGGGCTCCAGCCAAAGGCAAAAGCCAGACCTATAAGAAAAGATTCCAGAAGACCTACTCCTTTTTTCCGGGCGTGAAACCTTTTCTCATAATCCAGCCAGGGAATTCTATAAATCCCGATGAGATGAAATCCGAATATGAAGATTATCATGCCGGCAATTTTGTTGAAAATAGAAATCTTGGAGATAAGAAACTTGCCTAAGAAGGTAGCTGAGGCTCCCAGAAGCATAAAAATCAAAGAAAACCCCAGGATAAAGAAAAGAGAGTTCAAGCTCACCTTTTTGAGGTTTTCAAGCTTGTCATCTTTTTTTTGAAGCTCCTCTAAGGTCAGCCCGGAGATAAATGATAGATACCCCGGGATCAAAGGAAGGACGCAGGGTGAGATGAAAGAGATTAAGCCACCAGTAAAAGCAGCTAAGATCGAAACGTCGTTCAGAAATCCTCCAATAATTCAAGTCCAGTTATAAAAAATACGGAAAGGGAGCAGGAAAAATTTAAGATTAAATAAATAAAAATTTTGGGATTTCATTAAAGAGGCAAACAAACCACTTTAAATTACTCTTTTAAACCAGTTCCTTGATCTTTTCTTTTATCATCTGTTCTATTTCTTCAGAATCGATCTTCTCTGCTATCTTCTCCGCAACTATGGTTGAAACCTCTCTCACAATTCTTGAGGTAAGCTTTTCATAATCCAGACCTTTAAACCCCTCTTCTTCTTTCTCCTCCGGGCTTTCCAATTTCATCTCCCGATAAACCACCGGCTCGTCTTTTTCCAGTCCTTCCATCTCCTTTTTAAACTCGGAGACAAATCTTTCGTAGCTGTCCCCTTCCTCTGGATTTGGTTTGGTTATCTTCTCCTCCAGCCTTTCTTCTTCCTCAGCTTTGAGAACAGAAAGAAAATCTTCTGGCTCTTTTATTTCCTCAAATTCTGAACTTTTACCCTCTAAAGTTTTTCCCGGGGGTTCCTCTTTTTTGAAAAACTCCCCCACCTTCTCTAAAAATTCTCTGGGGGAAAAGGGCTTGAGGATATAACCCTCACATGCTGAGTTTTGAAATCCTTCCTGATTGATCCACTCTCTGGAATTTAGCAGCATAACCACTGGAATCTTCTTTAAATCATAATCTTTTTTAAGCTCCAGACAGAGAGTAAATCCATCTATCTTAGGCATGGAATTATCTAAAAGCACCAGATCCGGAGATGTCTTTTTTATCAGGTCTAAAGCCTCCTCTCCATCCTGAGCCAGGATTACCTCATAACCTTTTTGTCGTAGTAGAAACTCAGCCACGCTACGGATGGTCTGGCTATCATCCGCTATCAACACTTTATTGGGCATAAAAACCCTCCCTATTTATACTCCTTCTTTTCCTCTGACAATATCTGGCTGGCTTCCTCCAGGACCTTCTTTTCCTCTTTAGTCAAATTCTGATAACCGACCTGATTGATCTTGTCCAGTATCTGGTCCACCCTTTGCATCAGCTTCTCATTTCGTTCCTTTTTTTTCTCAGAAGATTTCTCTCTCCAGCGGGAACCTGTATTAAATATAAATCGGAAAAAGCTTTTAATTCTCCAGTCCGCTTTAAGATAAATATATCCTACCACCATCCCTCCTAAATGGGCAAAATGACCGACCCCATCCCCGGTATAGCGAAAAGAGGCAACCAGCTCGATTAAGCCGAAAAGCAAAACCAGATATTTTGCTTTAATCGGAAATAGAAAATAAAGATAGATAATCCTTTCCGGAAAAATAAGGGCAAAAGCAACTAAAAGCCCGAAAATGGCTCCTGAAGCCCCTATAGTAGTGGTAGAAGAGTTGAAGGATAAAAGGAAGCTTGCTACTCCTGCTCCGATCCCGGTTATGAAATAATATTTAACAAATTCCTTTGTCCCCCAGGCTCTCTCTATATCCGCTCCAAAGATGAAGAGGGCGAACATATTGAAAAGGATATGAAAAAGCCCACCGTGCAAAAACATATAAGTGACAATTTGCCAGACATACCCTTCCTTTACCAGAACAGGTGTAAGCCCGAATAAAAAGACAAGTTTATTCCCTATCAAATACTGAGCTAAAAATATCCCACCATTTGCCAGGAGAAGTGCTTTCACGCCCCTGGGTAGTCTCCCACTCCATCCCAAATTATAAGATTGTTCATAGTAACTCATAGCTACATATAAATATCGGAATTTTTAAAGAATACCTGATTGGTTCAGCCGGGATAAAAACCACCTCTGATGGATTTTATCTCTATGCTACCTATAATATATTTTTCAGAGGTAAACTCTTTATCAGCTTAAAGAAGTTCCAACTGCTCTATTGCCTCATTTTCTAAAAATTTTCTGATGCTTTTCTGCCTTTTTATTCCACCCATATTATTCGCAGTCTCTTTTACCAACTCCAGGCAAATTTGCAAATTTTTGTTTATCTCCTTACTCCCGAATCTCAATACTTTCCAGCCCTGACTGGCAAGGTAGTTATTTCTCTGATTATCCTTAAAGATCAGCCTTCTCTGAGAGTGCCAGAGATCGCCATTGCACTCCACATCTATTTTCCCCTTTTGACAGAAGACAGCGAAATCCAGACAGTATTTTATTTTCCCTTCACCAATAAGATATTGCCTTTCCGCCTCGATTTTATTTTTCTTCATCTCATACCAGAATTTTTCCTCTAAAGGGCTTTCCATAAACAGATCATTAATCTCCTGAGCTTTTTTCAACCGGTTTAAGCTGGTAGAGATAAAGGTAATTCTGCGCCATTTCTGGCTTATAACCGGCTTATCCAAAGGGGTCAACTCGCTAAGTAAAACCTTATAATAGTCCTCTAAAGCTCTGGGATGATTTTTTTCCTCAGGCAGAAGCTCAATCCTTTTTGATTTCTCGAACCCCTTAATTTCAGCATAATAATTTATAGCCCATTTCTCTTTCTCAAAAACCTTGGTTTGATAAAATGCTAAATAGTCCGCCTTCCATCTCCTGGGTGCAGTTTTAACCGGTATCCTGTACCAGTGCTCCTCCCTGGCAATCTTAAAATCTCTTCGGTTATTAAGGATTGCCACTAATACTTTTTTATCTTCTATCATCCGTTCTTTTTTTGACCTAATTGAAGATAAAATCTGAGGGAGCGAATTTTAATCTTTACCTAATGGTATATCTCAATACCTTTCAAATAACCTTCCCCACTCGGTTTTCTTGAAGCGGTTAATCCTGGCTCTACCTATTATAGGATACCAGAAGTAATCATGATAGAGATTGGAAGCCATAGGAGCCCAGAAGACTAAAGGTGATTTTAAAGCAACCTTTTCCAGAAATCTCAAAGGTCCTAACCTCAGCATCTGATCCCCCCAGATGACCAGGCTTTTTCTGGTCTTAAACCCGAAATTTACCGAAGAAATATCTTCCCCAATTATTTCTATCTCTTTTGGATCACCGATTCCCAATCCTTTTTCCTGGGAGAGCTTTATATAGGGTATTTGTAGAGGATCAAATCCCATCATTCTGGCGGCAATCGCATCTAAAGCCACAGAATCATTTGAGGCTAAGATATAATTTTTTATCACCGGATGCATAGTCCGGGGACCTGCCCCATCACCACATACCGTCCCATCCATAACTGCTAAAATTCCCGGATGAAGTTCTTTTTGCATAATCATCAAATCCACCAAAACCTCATGGATATATTTATGCGCATAATGCCTGACCTCTTTTAGAAGCCCGCCAAAGGCATTTTTAACTGCTCCGGTGGTTATCGAATGACCATGGGTCTTTAAAGTGGGAAGATGAATGATCTGTTTTCCGATGAAAAGTTTGGGGATTTCAATCCCTTCTGGAAAAATCTGGTTTAACCTCAAGAGCTTCTCTTTGAACTCATATTTCACCCATTCAACCTCTGGTAAAGGGATAAACTTTAGCCCGTATTTTTCCAGAACCGGAAGCCAGCGGTTATTTTTCGCCCCTTTAAGTGGCTCAGTCACCACGGTTTTATTTTCTACTGGAAAAAGCCTTTCCTTCCTGAATCCGTCTCCAATCAAAGTCTTTACTACCCCTTCTAATTGCCAGGGCTGGGTTGAACAGGCAGGGAAATATTTGGTCCAGGATAAATTGAGTTTGATTAAACTATCTTTTTCCTGGGAGAAACCTTTCTGGTAATCTAATAGACGCAGAAGCTTTTGGTAATCTTTTAAGATATTTTCCACACTGGTCTTTAATACCGCTACTTTTGAGCCAGGCATAATTTCTCCTTACTTCTTATAAATATACGATTAAAATCACCGAAAAAAACCAGAGCAGAATATCGATTATTAAAGGTTTATCCGTAAGAAGGACCCAGGTAGGACTTCCCCCTTTTTCTTTCTGATGAATTAAATAAAGGTATCTGAAAACCCCATAGAGCACAAACGGGATAGTCAAAGCCATATGGGTAGTACCTAACTTTGCCTCTACTTCCGGAGAAAGGGTATAGAAAGCATAAGCCACAACTGTAGATGCAGTTACCACGGAGATGAGCTGGTCTAAGAAATAGGGACTATATTCAGCTAAGCTTTTCCTGTGTTCCTCTGCCTTGTTCTCTAAAAGGACTATCTCGTATCTTCTTTTACCAAAACTTAAAAATAAAGCTAAAAGGGTGGTACAGACGATCAGCCAGGAAGAGATCTCCACATTTATTACCACCGCTCCAGCCACCGCTCTGAGCACAAAGCCCAAAGAGATAACCATAACATCCAAGATCACCATATTTTTCAGGTACTTGGAGTAGAGAAGATTCAAAATAAGATAGGCGATGCAGACCAGTCCAAAAATCTGGTTAAGATAAAATGAAAAAATAAGAGATAAAATGATAAAAAGGATAGAGAAAAATAGGGCTAAGGAGGGTTTAAATTCCCCTGAGGCAATAGGCCTTTTGCTTTTCAAAGGGTGAGCCCTATCGCTTCTCAGGTCTATGATATCATTAAGGATATAGAGCCCACTCGTCAAAAAACAGAAGAGAATAAAAGCTACTAACGTCTTCAAGAAAAAATTTAGCTGAAAAAGATTAAAAGAAAAGATCAGTCCGGCAAAGAGCACAGAGTTTTTCACCCATTGGTGGGGTCGCATAGAAAGGATTAAGGCTTTAATCATCTAAGGCTCCTGAAAGGGAAAAAGAGGTGAACTCGAAATCTTTAAGCAGTTTTTTTATCTTAGCCTTCATCAAATCCAGATTGGTATAATGTCTGAATCTTTTAAAGAAGCTGATATTTTCCCTGGGCTGATCCGGGTCTATTTCCCAGGGATGAAAATAGACCACCGCTCCGCTCCCTTCTGAGTTCAAGCGTCTTATCCCCCATCTGTTATACCAGTAAGGGAAGATTCGTAAATAAGCTCCACCTGCTACA
Source organism: uncultured Ignavibacteria bacterium (assembly GCA_964570765.1). Taxonomy (GTDB): domain Bacteria; phylum Zixibacteria; class MSB-5A5; order MSB-5A5; family RBG-16-43-9; genus CAZMZF01. The sequence goes on along the minus strand of CAZMZF010000002.1, from coordinate 5,675 downwards.
GGAAGGTTTAAACCTAAAAGCCTGACCGTGGATAAGGGGAATTCTTTCAACTTCTTCCCGTTTTTCAGTTCCAGGTTAAAAGGGAAGCGAGGAGCTGAGGGTATACCATAATGAGGATGTCTTATCGGAAAGATGCTGGAATCGTATCTGATTCCCAATTCAGCTAAAACCTCAAAAGCCCAGAAGCAACTCTGGTTGATCGAAAAGGAAGGGGCTCTATATCCTAACACCGGCTTTTCAATAAGCTTTTCTATGATCTCTAACGATTTTTTGACATCTTCTCTGAACTCTTTTTCGGTCTGGGTGAAAACCAGGCTGTGGGAATAGCCATGGGAGCCTATCTCATGCCCTTCATTATGAATCCTCTTTATTATCTCTGGATAACGTTCTGCAATCCAGCCCAGGACAAAAAAAGTAGCTTTGACTTTCCTTTCCTCTAAAAGGGTTAAAATCTCAGAGAGGTTAAAAGGTAACCTCTTCTCACAATAGGACCATCCCCGAGAGGGGATCGCCTCTTTGAGGTTTTCTACCTGAAACCATTCCTCTACATCTATGCTCAGGATATTTTTGACCTTCATACCGATAAAAAAAATTACTTTCTTTTCTTGGGATGACCATATTCATATCCATAATATTTATAACTGTAATAGTAGGGCAAAATCTCCTTCATATTATTCATAATCACCCCGAGTAATCTAACCTGTGCATTCCTCAAAATCTCCACTGCCCTTTTTCCCACCTCCCTCTGGGTGAACCCGGCTTTCAAAACTAAAATTGCCCCATCCATTAGAGGTCCGATGATCAAAGGATCGCTTACCGGGATGACCGGAGCACAGTCAACAATAACCACATCCGAAAAAAGCTTTGCCTCTGCTATCACTTCCCTAAAATAAGGAGTATCTAAAAGCTCCGATGGGTTCTGGGTTTCTGCGACACTGGTCATAACCTTCAAATTCTCTAAAGGTGTCGATTGCAGACAATCCTGAAAATTAACCTCCCCCTTTAAAAGCTCAGAAAGACCCTTACTTTGTTCTAAAGCAAAAAGGTTATGAATATTCGGTCTTCTTAGATCGCAATCCATGAGGATAACTTTTTTATTATGACGGTGTGAAACTTCAATAGCTAAAAGGCTTGCCAGAGTGCTTTTCCCCTCGCCCAGGGCTGGGCTGGTGATAAGGATAGTTTTTAACTCCTCTCCTTTGGTGTAATATCTGAGATTCGAATATATCCTTCTGAACTCTGTGGCAACTGGAGACTCTCTCTCATAAAAGTCCAGAATATTTCCAGCGTGCTTTCTTTTACTTTTCATAACCGGCAGATAACCCTTTATCTTAAAGTTCTCCTTTTGTTCATATTTATTTTCCCCAGGTATTCAATACGTGGAACAGTACCTAAAACTTTCAAGCCTAAATATTCCTCCACCTCTTCTACCTTCTTGAAGGAAGTGTCAAAGAACTCAGACAAAATGACACTACCCCCACCTATGGCTAAACCTAAAAGACAACCTAATAAGGTGATTTTAACCCGATTGGGCTTAACTGGACTAAGAGGGATACTGGCTGGCTCAATAACCCTGAACTTGTTCTGCGCTTGTGCTTGCTGAACCTGCTGGGAGATCTGGGAACCCTGCGATTGAGAGACGAACATCTCATAGACCCTTCTTTTGGATTCCACATCTTGTTCCAAATCCTTTAAGACCTGTTCCTGATAAGGGGAACGCGCAATCCTCTCCGTTATACCCTCGACTACAGAATTTAAAGCTTTGAGTTTTTCTTTTAAGAAGCTAAGGTTGATCTCTTTATAGGTATAACTTTCCAAAAGGGTCATAATCTCAGAACTCATCTTCTCCTTTTGAGATTGAGAGATGGTTTTTATCTCCTCCTCTATTTGGTCGAGAAGAGTTTTTGTCTTTTCAGTTAGAATAAGGATTTTAGCATCCCACCAAGAATATTTAATTAAAAGGGATATATACTCGCTCACCGAGATAAAAAGTTTGTTCTTTAAATTTTTCAGTTTATCTGAACTCGGCAAGCTTAAATTTGATGCCTTTAGCTCGGTCAGATTATTTTTTAGGAAATTATTTTGGTCCTCAATCTCTTTGATTTCCAATTTTGTGGCATCGATTACTGATATGATCGCCTTCAGATTTGTATCGGAAACAGCTCTCTGATCCACAACATTTCTCAAGAGCTTTTCCTGATATGCTCTTAGACGGTTTTCCGCTTCCTCGACCTGTTTCCTGTAAATAGCCAACTGTTCATCTGAGAAATCCAAAGCTCCCCTGACCCCTAAGAGCTCAAATCTCAAACTCTCATCTATGAAGATCTGAGCCAGATTCTTCGCCATATCCGCGGCTAACTTAGGCTTATCCGAATAGACGGTTATCTCCACTAAGTTCTCACCCCTGAAATTGACGCTGATTTTTTTCCTCAAATCATCAATTAAAATTTTTTCCACTAACTCCTCTTCGCTTATCTCCGGAAATTTAGATTTGACACTGTGGGCTTCACTTATGGCTTTAGGATTTTGATTTAAGTTCAGATTATAGATAAGCCTCCTTAAGAAACCAGTAGAGGTTATCTGATTGGTTATGGTGGCTAATCTTTGTCCCCTTTCCTGCGGACTGCGAGTCGGAGAGGTTCCGGGAACTAAATTTTCCAGAGGCCGGGATAACAATGTACTCTCGCTGATCAGCACTGTGGTGGAGGATTTATATTGACGGGGAAGAAGGAAACTGCCGGCGAAACTAACCAGGGTAACGGTAAAAAAGGGAATGATAAGTAACCATCTTTTCCTGAGCAATAGTTTCCAGTATTCCCTCAGGTCAAACCCTTTTTCTTGATTTGAGCTCATCTGATCTTTTACCCCTTATTGTTTAAGCCTATCCACTAAAAGATATAAGCTGATTATGGCTGTGGAAAGGGGAACAATTTCCCGACCAAAATTCCAGATCCTGGCGAAAAATCCTCTTCTCTTGTCTGGTATTACTATGGTGTCTTCCGGATGAATCTGTAAGCGAGAGGGTCTCCCCTTGGATCCAAAGTTATCCAGGTTGACCTCAACCACACTGGAGTAAACCGACCCTTTGATCAAAACCTTAACCTTCTTCAAATCAGCATTCTGGGTAGGACCTCCAGCTAAGACAATAGCATCTAATAGGTCTATCTCTGATTCCAAGGGAAAAACGCCAGACCTTTGGACCTGTCCATAAATGTAGTAGATGTTTCTCCCGGTGTAGCTCGGAGCTACTCCTTCAACTCCAAAGCTCAAAATCGACCTGGGCATCTCTATCGTATCCCCAACTTTCAGCTTGGGCAGTTTGGAAAGATCACCCTTTTCCAGCATCTCCGCTAAGTTTACCCTCAAAATCTTGCCTGATTCCTCCCCTCCACGAATAATCTTCACCGCGCTTAAATCCGCACCCTCAGCCGGACCTCCAGCCTCTCTGATTACTTCCCATAGATTAGGGATCGATTCAAAACTGTATTTGCCTGGACGATTTACCTGTCCCTGAACAAAGACTTTCTGACTGTTATATTCCGTTATCACCACCGTAGCCTGGGAGATACTTTTGTTATAAAAGGATATTTTCTCCACAATTTTTTTGGAAAGCTCAGCTGGGGTTAACCCGGTCACCATTATCTCACCGATAACCGGAAGGGAGATTTTACCATCCTGCCTGACCTTAACCACGCTATTCAAATCCGGCTGTTGCCAGAAACTTATGTTCAAAAGATCCTCTGGCCCAATTTTGTATTCCTGAGAAAAAGATAGAACCCCTATGCTCAGGAAAAGACCCAGCAGGAAAATCATCTTAATTTTGTATTTTCTTCTATAAAACATAACCCTCTCCTGTTTTTTTGTTTCTATCCAAAAGTTTCGAAATAATATACGGAAAATTATGGGGATGTAAAGGGAAAATTAAAGATGCCTTCGATACCTCCAGGCTAAAACGGAACTGCACTTTTTAAGTTCACATCCTCACCGTTATACATAAAGGCTTTATTCTTCCCTGAGCTTTTAGCCTTAAGCAGAACCATATCCGCGCAATAGATAAGCCTTTCAGAGGTTCGGGCATGTTGAGGATAGATGGCCGCGCCAGTGCTTAAGGTCAGGTGGTGTTCTAACTGGAGGAATTCATTTTTAAAGGAATGATGCAGGATATGTTTTCTCAACCTCTCTATGAACTTAAGACATTCTTCCTGATCGGTCTCTGGCATGATCACGCAGAACTCATCCCCGCCATAGCGACAGACCACATCGATGGATCTGACCACCTTCACAATCAGCTCCCCTAACTGTCTTATGATCTGGTCACCGGATTGATGGCCAAAGGAATCGTTATAGATTTTGAATTCATCGATATCGAAGATCACCAGGGCTAATTTCCTCTGGTAACGTTTAGCCCTGAAGATCTCTTCGTTCAGACGTTTGCAGAAATAACGATAGTTGTATAAGCCACTTAGACTATCGGTATAAGAAAGCTCCTCTAACTTTTTATACTGGGTGATATTCTTCAGGCTAACGTTAAGGACATCGCTCAAAAAGCTTAAAATTAAAAAGTCCTCTTCTTTATATCTGATCCCCTCACTTCTTCCACTCAAGAAAACCAGGCCTAACTGGTTATCTAAAAGATTCAGAGGGAAACAGACCTGAAACCCTTGACCAATGGCTCGGGCTAAAAGCTCGTTACCCTGGAATTCTTCTATTAACTGGTAAAGATAAAAAGTGGTTTGTTCCCCTTTAAACTTTTCATACAAGGGATCCTCTTCTTCTAAGCGCAACTCCGAGTACTGAAGAAAATCAACCCCCTTGGAATATCTTGCCTTCAAACCCTTCCCCTTTTCCTCGGGCAGGAAAATCAAAACCGACCTGGCGCTAAGCTGTCTCTGCAAAGTCTGGGTGAAGTTGAAAAATAGCCGATTCTGATCCAGGGACAGATAGAGTTGATTAGCCGCTTGAAAAAGGGAATGTAGATCGAAGATTTTTCTCTTGACCCCGGCCTCAACCAGGGAATCTGAGATCTTTCCTTGGCTTAATTTATCAAGATATTCTTTCCTTTTCCTCTGGAGCTTATGTTTCAATCCTCTAATCCCTTCCAGCCACAGAAGCCTCCCTGCCACCAGATTTAAAAGCCTTTGTTCTTCATCCGCCAGTCCGAATCTGGATTCTGTGGCTCCAAGCCTGTCTGAGGAAAATAACACGAAGCCGATCAGCTCATCTCCTGCTTTGAGAGGAAGTGCAGACTTAAGCTCGACCCCTTTAAGCCCTGATGGTAAACACAGGTTATCATGTTCCTTTACTACTTTTTCCTCCCCCAGATCGAAAATCAGAGCATCCGATTGTCTTTTGAGAAAGGATATTAATGGTTCATCTGTTTTTATGGTTTTCTTTTTAATCTCAGCGTTTTTAGGGGTTAGTTCAAATAACTTATAACTATTCTCATCTCTTAAGAAAAAAAGAAAAGTTTTAGTATGAAGAAGATGACTGAAAAAATCCAATAAAAAAGAAGTGAACTTCTCTTTGTTCCTTCTATCTATGAAGGAAGAGGTTGCCTCTTCTAATCGTTCAAAAAGTGAGAAGCAATTAAGATTTTCCAGTTGAATCTTTTTGAATTTACTTTCTAAGATCAAAACCCTGAAGAAAAAAAGGTAAAGACCACCAGCTAAAACCAC
>CAZMZF010000001.1:0-193679 GCA_964570765.1 uncultured Ignavibacteria bacterium | reverse complement strand
TGATTGTGGGTGCAATCTCTCTTGGTAACCCGCCGGTGATAACTGCTCCCGACTCTACCAAAATACTCTCCATTCCGGACACAATCAGGTTTACCGTTACTGCTACCGATATAGATGCTGGTGACAGCCTGACTTTACAAAAAACCTCAGGACCAGGGACTTTTAATACTGTAACTGGTACCTCTCCTTTATCCGGTGTGTTAAAATACTATGTAACAGCCAGTGGGATTTATAATTTCATCTTCAAAGCCACAGATAAATGTGGTAAAGTTGACTATGATACTGCTACCTGGACTATCACAATGAACTCTGCACCAACGGTAACTGCACCGGATTCATCCAAGTTCTTCTGTGGAGCAGATACTATCAGGTTCACCGTTACTGCCACTGATCCGGATGCAGGTGATAGTTTAACCCTATCCGGTCCAGGGATATCCCTCCCGATTAAAGGTGTATCACCCTTATCTGCTAATATTAAGATTTATGTTGGCTCTGCTGGAACTTATAACTATATCTATCAGGTAACCGACAAATGTGGGGCATCAGATTATGATACAGCTTACTATACAATAACTATGAACTCTGTCCCAACCGTTACCGGCCCGGCTGATAAAAATGTCGCCCTCTGCTCACTGCCAGCTACGATTAGCGTAAAACCATTTACTTTCTCTGATACCGACAACAACATTCAGTCCAAGAGTACCAATAAGGGCACGCTGTCAGGCGATTCAGTCTATTATACTGCTACTACTTCTGTGCCGGATACCATCATCGTAACGGTAACCGATTCCTGCGGTGCCTTAGACCAGGATACGGTAATAGTCACCAAGAGTTTAAACAGCTCGCCTGTTGTTACCGGCCCGGATTCATCCAAATCCTTCTGTGGGCCGGATACTATCAGGTTCACAGTTTCTGCTATTGATCCAAATTCCGGTGATACTTTAACTTTAAGCGGTCCAGGGATACCTACTCCGATTAAAGGATTATCTCCTTTATCTGCCAATATAAAAATCTATGTCAATTCTGCGGGAACTTATGATTATATCTATACTATAACAGATAAATGCGGTGCTACTGATAAGGATACTGCTACTTGGATTATCACTTTTAACTCACCGCCCTCAGTAACAGTACCAGATAGCAACAAATTTCTATGCTATACGAATGATAGCGTTAATTTCAATGTTAATGCAACAGATCCGAATACAGGACAGAACCTAATCTTGGAAAAGGTTTCAGGTCCTGGTAGTTTTACAACAGTAAATGGTCCTTCTCCTCTAACCGGAGCTCAGAAATGGGTACCATCAGCTGCGGGCACATATAACTTCATCTATAAAGTAACGGATGCTTGTGGTGCCGTAGATTATGATACTGCCACCTGGGTGATAAGTTTCAATACTGCTCCCGTGGTTACTGCACCCGATTCCAATAAATTCTTGTGCTGTCCTCAACCAGAAATTGGCAAACCTTTGTGCTGTGATGATACTATAAGATTCAATGTCACTGGTATAGATACTGATCCCAATGATAGTCTAAAGTTAGAATTAGTATCAGGCCCCGGTATTTTCCCAACAGTAAATGGGATTTCTCCTATAAGCAGTACCTTGAAATATTCGGTTCCTGCTAATGGGACTTATATATTTGTCTTCAAGCTAACTGATAAGTGCGGAGAGGTTGATTATGACACAGCTACCTGGTTTGTAATAAGGGATGACACTCCTCCAGTGGTAACTGCTCCTGATTCCAGTAAGTCCTTCTGTGGACCAGATACCATAAGGTTTACAGTTACCGCTGCTGATCCGAACTCTGGTGATACTTTAACTCTCTCTGGTCCCGGGATACCTACTCCGATTAAGGGACTTTCACCCTTATCTGCCAATGTTAAAATCTATGTCAACTCTGCTGGAACTTATAACTATGTCTATACGGTAACAGATATGTGCAGCTCCTCAGACGTTGATACTGCTACCTGGATCATCACTATGAATAATCCACCTACGGTAACTGCACCGGATTCATCCAAGTTCTTCTGTACTCCGGATACCATCCGGTTCAGGGTTACTGCTACTAATCCTGATGCTGGTGATACCATAACCTTAAGTGGACCCGGGATACCCACCCCGATTAAAGGGGTTTCCCCTGTATATGCTGACGTTAAATTCTACATCAGTTCCAGCGGAACTTATAACTATGTATATCAAGTAACCAATCATTGTGGATCTATAGATTATGATACTGCTACCTGGGTGGTGACCGTAAACAGCCCGCCTGTTGTTACCGGCCCGGATTCATCCAAATTCTTCTGCGGGCCAGATACCATCAGGTTCTGCGTCACCGCAACTGACCCGAATTCTGGCGATACTCTGACTCTATCTGGTCCAGGAATACCTACACCAGTCAAGGGATTATCACCCCTGACTATCTGTATAATAATCCCTATCAGTTCTGCGGGGACTTATAACTATATATATACAGTTACAGACAAGTGCAACGCCTCAGATAGCGATACTGCCACTTGGACTATAACGATGAACAATCCACCAACGGTATCTGCACCTGATTCAACTAAGTTCTACTGTAATCCTGATACTATCAGGTTCAGAGTTACCGCAACTGACCCGGATGCTGGCGATACTATAACTTTAAGTGGCCCAGGGATACCGACTCCAATTAAAGGGGTCTCTCCTTTATATGCAGATGTAAAGTTCTATATCAGTTCCAGTGGAACTAATGACTATGTTTATCAAGTAACAAATCATTGTGGATCTATAGATTATGATACTGCCACCTGGGTGGTGACCATGAACAGCCCGCCTACGGTAACTGCGGTTGATCTTTCTAAATTTATCTGCGGACCAGATACTATCAGGATTATGAACGGAGTTTGTGCTACTGACCCAGATCCTGGCGATACTATTACTCTATCTGGACCAGGGATACCTGTTCCGATTAAAGGTGTTTCGCCTTTATGTGCAGATATTAAAATCTATATCAGCTCTCCCGGCACCTATAACTTAATCTATACAGCAACAGATAAATGTGGAGCTACTGATAACGATACATCCACCTGGACTATTACTATGAACAGTGCTCCTACTGTAATTGCACCGGATTCATCCAAATTCTTCTGCGGGCCAGATACCATCAGGTTCTGCGTCACCGCAACTGACCCGAATTCTGGCGATACTCTGACTCTATCTGGTCCAGGAATACCTACACCAGTCAAGGGATTATCACCCCTGACTATCTGTATAATAATCCCTATCAGTTCTGCGGGGACTTATAACTATATATATACAGTTACAGACAAGTGCAACGCCTCAGATAGCGATACTGCCACTTGGACTATAACGATGAACAATCCACCAACGGTATCTGCACCTGATTCAACTAAGTTCTACTGTAATCCTGATACTATCAGGTTCAGAGTTACCGCAACTGACCCGGATGCTGGCGATACTATAACTTTAAGTGGCCCAGGGATACCGACTCCAATTAAAGGGGTCTCTCCTTTATATGCAGATGTAAAGTTCTATATCAGTTCCAGTGGAACTAATGACTATGTTTATCAAGTAACAAATCATTGTGGATCTATAGATTATGATACTGCCACCTGGGTGGTGACCATGAGCAGCCCGCCTACGGTATCTGCTCCGGATGGTAACAGGTTTATATGCAATCCGGGAGATAGCGTTAATTTTAATGTTACGGCTACAGATCCAAATAATGGACAAAACTTGACTTTAGAGAAGATCTCAGGTCCGGGTAGTTTTGCTACAGTAAATGGTCCTTCTCCTTTAACTGGAACTCAGAAATGGGCATCAACAACTGCTGGCACCTATAACTTCATCTATAAAACAACTGATGCTTGTGGTGCAGTTGACTATGATACCGCCACTTGGGTCATCACTATAAACTCTCCGCCAACTGTAACTGCACCTGACTCTACCAAGAAACTCTGTCAGCCTGACACCATAAGATTTACAGTCAAAGCCACAGATGCTGATCCAAATGATACCTTAAAGTTAGAATTAATCTCTACTCCTGGCATTTTCCCAATTGTAACTGGACCTTCCCCTGATACCGGAATTTTAAAATATTATGTTACCGCAAGTGGATCTTATACCTTTATCTTCAAAGCCACTGATAAGTGTGGAGGAGTGGATTTTGATACCGCTATCTGGAACGTAATTGTCAATCATCCTCCAGATGTAACCGCACCTGATTCAACTAAGTTTTACTGCTCACCGCCAGTTATCGGATTCACCGTTTTAGCTACTGATCAGGATCCAGGCGATACCATTACCTTAGAAGGTCCAGGGATATCTCCACCTAAAACAGGTATTAATAATGTCTCAGCTTATGTGCAATTCAATATCAGCTCATCAGGAACCTATACTTATGTATATAAAGTAACCAACGGATGTGGGGCTACGGATTATGATACCGCTACCTGGACTGTAACACTCAACCGCCCACCAACTTTGAATGTGCCTCAATCCATAATCGCCTGCCTGGGCGATACCGCAAGATTTCCCGTAATTGGAGACGATCCAGATAAGGATTACAATATCACCTTAGAAAAAGTCTCAGGTCCAGGCAATTTCCCACCACCCATAACCGGTAAACCTCCATTGACTGGCAACTGGTCCTGGATACCATCTCCTTCAGACACACTGTCGAATTCGAATCCTGATACGGTGGTCTTTAAAGTGACAGATCATTGCGGATTTTCCGTAACAGATACAGTATTAGTAATTGTGCAAAACTGTGCTTGTGGTATCTATGTAAAAATCGGTGAAGTCGATTGTGCAAATCCTGGAGATACAGTCTCCGTACCGATTTTGCTCAAAACCTCAGTGCCTCTGGGCGGATTTAATTTAAGGATAGAATTTGATCCTACGGTCCTTTACTTCTTAAATGTCACTCGTGGAAGCGGACTTCCGTCTGGGTGGGAATATTTCACCTACCGACAGCTCCCCTGCCCGATGTGCGGATGCTGTAAATATAAACTTCTCTTCTTAGGGCTTTACGACATAAAAGATCTACATGCAGGTCTTCCGATAGAACCTAACTCAGATTACATAGAATTAGCCAGAGTGAAATTCAAGGTGGCTAATGATAACAACCTTAGAGGTTTCTTCACCAATGTGTGTTTTGAATGGGATGAAGGAGATTGTACTCAAAACACTTTCTCAGATCCAACTGGATATATTCTGTATGTTTCCTCTAATCCGGAAGAATTCAATTATGCAGAATGCGATACCCAGCATCATGCAGGAAATGAGGTCTTGAATAGGGTCTGCTTTGAGCCCTGTGGAGGTGTTTTGATATGCACCACAGGCGAGAAGGTAAGAGGAGATATCAACCTCAACGGTATAGCTTATGACCCAGCCGACGTGGTTCTGTTCTCCAGCTACTTCATCTATGGCACCAGCGTGTTCACCATCGATCCTCCAGTTCAGATTGCCAACACCGATATCAATGCTGACGGGTACCCGCTCTCCTTGAGCGACTTCGTCTATATGCTGAGGGTAATGGTGGGCGATGCTACCAAGTTCCCGAAGCCGACTCCAGGTTCAGATTTAGCCACCATTTATGTGACCCAGGGCACAGTTACAACCAATGCCACTCTGGGTGCAGCTCTGTTGACCTTCAAGGGTGAGGGTAAGGTTTCCTCCGACTTGACGTTCGAACAGGGTATGGTTGATGGTAACCTGAAAGTTCTGGTTTATATGAACTCTGGCGCTGGTATCACTGGTGAACTGCTTACCGTTTCCGGAGCTACGTTGGAGAAGGTCGAGGCAGTTGATAACTTTGGCAGACCGGTGAAGACCACTTTGGTCAACAAGGTTATCCCGACTGCTTTCGCTCTGCATCCCAACTATCCCAACCCATTCAACCCGACTACCAATATCAGCTTTGCTCTGCCTGAAGATTCCCGGGTTAGCTTAAGAATATATAACCTGTCCGGACAATTAGTTAAGGCTTTATTAGATACTAATCTTCCTGCTGGCACTTATACTGTGAACTGGGATGGAACTAATAGCTCAGAAGAAAAAGTTGCCTCTGGTATCTATTTCTATAAACTTACTGCTGGCAACTATAGCCAGACCAGAAAGATGTGTCTGATGAAATAATAAATTTAAGAAGCTAAGTTAAAAAGGAGCGGAAAGTTTCGCTCCTTTTTTATTTTGTGTGAACCTATAAGACTTTTATCGACCTTAGAAATTAAAGTTTTTATCAGATTTTATAAAGTTTTTTCCATTGACAAATCACTCTTAAAATATTATATAACTTTAGTTTTTTTGTTAAATAAAGATGGATAAAAGTTTTCAAATCTCAAAAGAAAAAGAACTCGATACAGTTCTAAAGATAAGCCAGGCAGTCTCTCGGACATTAGATTTGGATGAAATCCTCGAGATGTCCTGTAGAATGACTGCCCAGGCTCTCAAGGCTGACCGTTGTTCCATAGGATTGCTTTCCTCTAAAGATATACACGAGATCGTTCATACTTATCGTAAAAAGCTTACCTATCCTTCAATTAATGGTATGAAGTTTAAGGTAATTCAATACCCTCACATTGCTCAAAAACTTATGAGTGGAAAAGTAGCTCATCTTTTTATTCATGACAAAGCCAAATTTACCCCCGAAGAGCAAAAGCTTTTTAAATATTTAAATATGAAAACTTTTTTAGCGATTCCTATTCTTATAAACCGGAAGCCTTTAGGTGCATTTCATCTAAGTAGAGTAGAGAATTTAACTCCTTTCTCCTCGTCGGACATAAACCTCTGCTGTACCATAGCCAATCAAGTAGGGATAGCAATTAAAAACGCTAATCTCTTAAAGGATATAAAAATTAAATACGACCAGCAAAATATTATCCTGAATATCAGCAAATCCCTTTTCCAGACTTTAAATTTACAAGAACTTTTCAACCTCATTACTCAAAAGACCTGCGAAGTCCTGAAAATGGAACGGTGCAGTATAAGCACTTTCGATTCAGAAAAAAAGCAGGGGGTTATAAGATCGATCTATTCTTCCAAAGAAAATAGCAGATATGATTCTTCCTATTTGGGGAGAAAATACACATTAGCTAATTTCCCTCACATCTACAAACTAATTCAAAAAAAGGGACTCTTTGTGACCGAAGATATCTTATCAACTCCACTAACCCTTAAGGCTCGAAAATATTACCAGGATACCGGAATAAAATCTACCCTGATACTACCCCTTTTCTCTGAGAGTGAAATGTCCGGAATTCTTCAGGTAAGCAGTATAAAAGGTTATCACCTCTTTACTGATTCGGAGATCAAACTCTTCCAGACTATTGCTAATCTGGCTTCTTTAGCTATAGAAAATGCCAAACTAATGCAGGATCTCCAGGAGAAAAGCACAAAAATACAACAGCAAACTGTTAGTTTAGAAAGACAATTCCAGGAACAGAGTGTCCTTTTAGAAATAAGCAAAGCCTTGTCACAAACATTAGACTTAAAAAAACTTTTCGAGATAGTTACTCAAAAGACTGTCGAATTGTTAGGAGTGGACCGTGCTGTAGCGATGATAATTGATCAGAATACAGGTGATCACCTTTTGTTTACCCACTTCTCCAGGGTTAAGCATCTACCCGAACTTGAGAATTATCCAAAAAGTGTAGAGGATTTTCCTGATATTATCGGACAAATCAAGACAAGGCAAATATTCTGTGTCTCAGATGTAGCTAAATCTTCTCTCTCTTCCAGAGAAAAGAAGTATTTCAGGGAAAGAAGTATTAAATCGGTCCTCTTTATTCCTTTCATTTTAGAAGGCAAACTATTAGGGGTCCTAGCCCTAAATAGCATCACAAAAAAACATGAGTTCACAGAATCTGAAATAAAATTAGCCCAAGCCATAGCTAACCAGCTTTCTGTAGCGATTGAAAATGCCCGATTGATGGAGCTTTCGAAAAAGCATTCCAAAGAATTAGAAAAACTTTCACTCCGCATCATAAATGCACAGGAATATGAAAGAAAAAACATAGCCGGTAAATTGCATGATGTAATCGCTCAAGATTTAACCGCTATCAAGTTCGACCTAAAAATGTGCCAGCACACTCTCCCGGAGCAACATAATCTGATAAGAGATAAACTCGAAGAGTGTGAAAAATTAGCCACTCAGACTTTAGAAAACGTTCGTAATTTAACCTCAGATCTGCGGCCTCCTATTTTAGACCATTTTGGACTTGTTTCAACCCTTCGTTGGTATATCGACAGCTTCAAGCTAAGAACTAATCTTAAAATAAAAGTAAAAATACCAAAGCTGAATTGTAAGTTTAATCCAGTGTTTGAAACCACTATCTATCGTATAATCCAGGAAGGTTTAACCAACGTAGCTAAACATTCCCAGGCAGATCGAGTATCTATTTCTCTTTATAAAAAAGGTACTAATGCACGTATAATAATTCAAGACAATGGAGTCGGATTTGAACCTGAGAATTTATCATATATGCAGGGTTTCGGTTTGTTCAGATTGAAAGAAAACACAGAGCTTTTAGGAGGAAAATTTGAAATCATTTCAAATAAAGGAAGAGGCACTAAATTAGACATATCTCTTCCTTGTAAGGAGAAAAATTGAGTAAAATCAAAATACTGATTGCGGATGATCACAAGATATTGAGACAGGGAATTCGCTCCCTGCTTGCATCTCAACTAGATCTTGAGGTGATAGGTGAAACCAGTGATGGTCCGGAAACTTTAAAAGAAACTTTTAAGCTCAAACCAGATGTAGTTCTGATGGATATCGGTATGCCTAATCTAAATGGATTTGAAGCCACCCGGCAGATAAAAAAGAAACTGCCTGAGGTAAAAGTGCTGATCTTGACTATGTACCGGGATGATGAATACGTGCTCCAGGCACTTCAATCTGGTGCTTCCGGGTATGTTTTAAAAGACGTTGCAGTTGAGGAACTGGTTTCCGCCATTCGCGCAGTTTATAACAATCAATATTATCTGTGTCCTTCTATTTCCAGATCAGTTATAGAGGCTTCTCTTGGAAAAACTGAAAGGGCAGAAAAAGAACCTTACAACCTTTTAACCCCCCGGGAAAGAGAAATACTGCAGTTGATTGCCGAAGGACATACCAATAAAGAGGTAGCAGCAAAGCTTTTTATCAGTGCCAAAACCGTAGATGCCCACCGCTCTCATATTATGGAGAAATTGAATATCCATGATGTAGCTCAATTGGTGAAGTATGCCATTCGTAAAGGAATCACAGATCTACATACTAAAAGATGATTGTATTCTATGTCGGGTATAATTTTTCAAACAGAACTTTTTAAAATCTCCAAAATATTTGTAGGATATGCCCTAAAATAAAATAGGGTATTTTCCTTATTGTCAGATTTTGGCAGTAATTTATATTGATTATGGTAAAAAGAAAAAACGAGGGTGTGCCCTGTAACTTCGGGTAGTTCCTAGCCCCCCTCTACCCATACAGAGCTTAACACCCTCTTTAATTTTGCCCGCAGGACAAAATTAGTAAATGGTGTATAGTTATTAGTTAATTGTTCCCCCGCTCTCTCTGAAAATTATATCACTGATTAAATTAAATACATTAAGATTGAGTTTGCCTATTCAAGTTTGTTTTATGGAATTTACTTGACAAATTAAAATTTTTGATTACTATACTCTAAGACATAATTTGTATTGTCAAAAATAGGTTAAATAATGAAGCTACTCATTCGAGTTGAAAATTCCTTTGCTCTTCTGATTTTCTATTTATCGCTGTTTTTTATTTTTTTACATTCAACTTCTCAATCAACTGAAAACAGTCGTAAATCCCTTGACCTTTATTTCAATTTAGATAACGGTGAGGTAAGATTAAAAGAAGCAATATTAATTTCAACTTCAGCCCCTCAATCCACATTTCTACAAGACGGTTATAAAATTGAAATCCATTCACAAGATGGTAAGCTATTATTTCAGACCTATTTTGGAGATCCAAGAATAATATTTTATGACCTCTTGGATACATCATCTTTAGCCTTAAGTGGTGGGATAATTTTTAAGGACCAAAAACTTTTCAAGATCAGAATCCCTTATCTAATTGATGCAAAATATCTTTATATTTTTGATTCAAAAGGCACTAAAATATCTCAAACAGATTTGGACAAGATTGCTGTTCAAGTTCACAAAACCCCTCTTTATCCAATGTGGGAAGTAGATACCATAATGTATAATGGGGACCCATCCAACCGTATAGATATTGTCTTCTTAGGGGATGGATATACTATTAATGACACAGCTCTCTACACCAGTGATGTACAAGACTATATAAATTTTATGTTTAGCTCTGCTTCACCGTATAATGAATACAGCACCTATTTCAATGTATATAAAGTTAAGGTGATTTCTCAAAAAAGTGGCTCTGACCATCCTGAAGCAAATCCACCAGTCTATCGCAATACCGCTCTGGGAACATATTACGGGTGTGCCGGGATTGACAGATTGATTTGTGCAGAGGATGAAAGCGTATATGCTGCAGCGCAGTCTATTCCCTGGTATGATGAGATAGCGGTTCTGGTAAACGACCCTACTTATGGTGGTAGTGGTGGTGATTATCTTATAAGTTACAATGGTTATTGGGGTCCTTATGTATATATGCACGAACTCGGTCATAGTTTTGCTTATTTAGCAGACGAATATCTATATGGAAATTATCCAGGCAATGTGTCAAACTGCAATTGCGACGCTAGTTCATCACAGCCTGGATGGCAGAGCTGGATAGATATTGGTTATCCCGGTATAAGTGCCTATCTTGGATGCTCTTATAATAATCTTTACCGCCCTACCTATGATGCCTGTATGATGAGGTCTTTGCAAATAGATTATTGTGTAGTTTGCCGGGAACAAACCATTAAATCCATATATGAAAGATTAACCGGATATGATAACTACTCTCCTTCAACTGATACTTTAACTATTGATACTTTAACTGTTATACCATTTGAATTTACAACCTTAATTCCTAATACCCACTCTTTGAAAGTTAACTGGTTTGTAAATGACCAATTAGAATCTTCAAATAATCCATTTAACTTTGTAAGCACTTCTGCTGGTAATTTCAAAATTAAAGGTACAGTTTTTGACTCAACCGATATGGTCCTGGATGATCCCCAGAATCTTTTAGTAGACTCTAAGGAATGGCAGGTTAGAGTAGGCTCTTACAAGTGTGGTGATTGTAATAGTGATAATTTAGTAAATGTCTCAGATGTTGTCTTCTTGATTAATTACCTCTTTAAAGGAGGATCTGAACCTTATCCCTCAGCATCAGCCGATGTCAACCTTGACCAAAAGGTTACAGTCTCAGATGTAGTTTATCTGATCAACTACCTTTTTAAAGGAGGTCTCGAACCCTGCCATTTGTAACTTGAGAGATGTCTTTGCTCACGCTGGATGTTATCATAGGCAGATGATTACATCCGCTTGGGAGCAGAAAGGTTATTAGAAAACGAGGGTGTGTCTGTAACTTCGGGTAATTCCTAACCCCCCCATACCCATACAGAGTCAACACCCTCTTTTATTTTGCCCGTAGGGCAAAATAAGTTAATAGTTTATAGTGATCAGTGGATAGTCCACCACCCCCTACCCCTGGGTTTATCAATCTTTTAGGTAAAGCTGTCCGCCTCAAGTGTAGTTTTTCAGTATTTCGGTAACGGTTTTTTATAGTATAATTTTGTAGAAAAGAAACAGTTAAGGAGAAGGCAACTTGTAAAAGTGGGAGTCACATAAACGAAGTTATTGATTGTTAAAGGGATATCGCGTAGGAGTAGAGCTTGTCTCCACCCGAACCCAGCAGGGCGGAGTTAAACTCCGCCCCTACGAGGTCTTAAATGTGTTACCAATATTGTGAAGTAGTACACTCAGGCGGATACACTCCAAAAACAAAAATAATCGACCAGGGTTCAACCCGGTCGACCTACAAGCTATTCCCTTAATCCTTTAAACCGTTGAACTTTTGTCCGACTCTGGCGGATAAAACTATCCTTTAATATTCCCTATTGGCTTCAGTTCTATCACTTTCCTAGAGATTCCTGCTCGGTCCACTGCTTCCACCACTTCAGAAATGTTTTTATAGGCGATACCCGCCTCTTCAGCTAATCCAGGCATTGATACTGCCCTGACAGAAATCCCTCTTTCCTCCATCGATTTCTTTAATTCATATCCTCTAACCTTTCTCTTAGCTGCCTCTCTGGACATTGTCCTGCCAGAACCATGAAGAGTTGAGCCCATTGTCATCTCCATAGCTTTTTGTGTCCCAACTAAAAGATAAGATGAAGTCTCCATAGAACCACCTACTATTACCGGTTGACCGATCTTTCTGTAGAAGTCAGGCACATCTGGATGACCCGGTCCAAAAGAACGAGTCGCACCTTTGCGATGCATTAATACTTTTTTCTTCCCACCATTTACCAGATGTTCCTCTATTTTAGCAATGTTATGTGCGACATCATATACTATGTGCATACCTAACTCCAATGGGCTCTTATGAAAGACCTGACTAAAAGCTTCTCTTATCCTGTGTAAGATAACCTGCCGATTGGCAAAAGCAGAATTAGCCGCACAGAGCATCGCCCCATAATAATCCTGACCTTCAGGGGAATTAAAAGGGGCACAGGCAAGCTCTTTATCCAGGACCTGGATATTATACTTTCTCATCGCCTCAGTAAAAACCCTGAGGTAATCTGTAGCAATCTGGTGTCCAAACCCTCTTGAGCCACAATGAATCATCACAAATATCTGATTTGGTTTGTCTATGCCGAATACCTTTGCTGCTTCTGGATGAAAAACCCGATCAGTCTGAGCCACCTGCAGTTCAAGATAATGATTACCAGAACCTAAAGTACCTAACTGGTCTAATCCTCTGGAGATTGATTTTTGACTTACTTTTTCAGGATTAGCTCCTGGAATCCTTCCCCCCTGCTCAATCCTTTCCCGATCCTCTTCCCAGCCATAACCGTTCTGAATACACCAATCCACGCCTTTGACCATAACTTCTTTAAACCTTTCGGTATTCAATTTTACAAAACCAGTAGAGCCTACTCCTGCTGGAATGAGTCGGAACAAGGCATCCATAAGCTCATTCAACCTGGGCTTAACCTCTTCAAAAGTCAAGTTGGTGCGAACAGACCTCACTCCACAATTTATATCAAATCCGATCCCTCCAGGTGAGATAACCCCCTCTTTCAAATCAAAGGCCGCTACCCCACCTATGGGAAAACCATAACCCCAGTGCCCATCCGGCATACAATAGGCATAATTTTGAATACCGGGCAAACAAGCTACATTGGTGATCTGGTTAAAAACCCCTTGATCCATCTCTTTCATTATCTTCTCAGAAGCAATAATCCTGGCAGGAACTCTCATCCCCTCCTTTTCAGTAACTGGAATCTCCCAGATATACTCTTCTATTTTTTTAGTCTGCATAATCCCCTCACGTATCTAAAATTACCTGTGCTTTCCAGCCATCACCAGTCTTCTTAATTTCCAACAGATGATAAGTGATAGCTTTTACATCTCTTTTAATTTCTTGTTTTTTATAATCTATCTTTTCACCCCAGACGGTTCCATTTAATTTATAGTCTTTGTTTTTTTTTATCAGTAAATCGAACTTAGAAAAAAAGACCTTCCGGACATCTTTCAAATAGATAAGCTCGGATATAAAATCAAATAGAAGGTCATCCAGATTCTGATCTTTTATCTTTATTTCTTCTTTCTGCTCAGGTTTGACTCCTTTTGTCTCCACCATTACCTCAAAAGTAGCCAGAGCGCAGGACTCAAAGAGTTCCTCTAAAGTCTTTCCATAAGCCACAAAAGCTGCATCCGCAATAGCTATATTATCTAAAAATTTGAATTTTTGCATTTTAGATCATAAGCGAATTTAAACTCAATCCCCTTTTTTCTTTGATGCTGAAAAAATAAAATATCCAAGCATAAATCCCATAAAGAAGAACAAAAATACCAGAAGGGAGCGGGACATTTGCAAAGACCAGAAAAGTATTTTGATTAAAACTATTCCGGTATTTTGCAAGATGAAAATCACTAATAAAAATGAAAGGACTAATATTATTACGGTTTTACCACTCACTTTTTATCCTGAAGTTAGTCGATGATAAACTTCTTGAAATGAGTCAAAACACTATCGCTCCTTGAGGTCCGAAGTTGGATCCGCAGGAAAACGACAGCGTATTTATATACTCAAAATCCCAAAATATATTTTCTAACAGCCTCAAGTAGCTTTGATTATACAATCAATCGGGCAGACCTGCACACATTTGGATCCACCTTCTATGCCTTCGCACTCATTGCACTTGTTAGGGTCAATCACATAGATATCCTCTTCGCTTATTGCGGTTTGAGGACACTCCGGCAGGCAAAGTCCGCAAGCAGTGCACTCATCAGTTATCTTCATCGCCATTTTATAAATCACCTCCTCATTTTCAGGTTTAATATATTAAAACGGAGGTTGATTTGTCAAACATTATTTTTATTCAGATATTTTTGCTCTAATGAATTCTAAACTTAACAATGAATAATAGTGTCAGGAGTAGTCCCTGACATTAAACCTGAAAATCAGTACCCATCAGGAAGACTTGGGAGAATAGATTTTAAAGTTCACCAGATCTCTATAGGCTTTTCTGCCTGAATAGAATAAAGCAAAAAGCCCAGGCAAGAGTCTTAAAAAACCCATTTTAGCAAAGGGGGATACTGTAGGTTTAATCTTTAAAGCTCTGAGCGGAGAAAATGCTTTCCGATAAAGCTGACTATATAATCTATAAAATTCCTCTGAGGGGAGCTCAGTAGGAAGAAGACTATGTGCCAAATCGAATAGACGGGTATCTGTAAAGATCAATTGATCTTTAACTTTATTGAAGAATTCAGTCCCGGGGAAAGGGGTTAAAACGGTGAACTCATGATAGTAAATCTTCATTTTGTCCATATATTCTAAGAGTGCATCGAAATCCTCTTTCTTATAATAAGGTTGAATTACAAAAGCGCCTAAAGGGTCAACTTTGTTTTTATGCAAAATTTCTATGGCCCGATTATTTTTCTCCACTGTGCATTTTTTATTTAAAGATTTAAGCTCTTCATCTTTATAGGACTCTAATCCCAAAAAGACCTTTTTCAGTCCGATCTCTGCCCACTTCTCCACAATATCCGGATGACGATTTATCTCATCAACCCGGCTCAAGATATAATACTGCTTTTTAATACCTGAATCTTTTATTAACTGGTAGATTTTCAGAGCATGCTGATAATCGAAGAAAAAGTTGTCATCCCCGGCATAGATATATTCTTCTTTTATCTGCGATAGTTCTTCTAATACCAACTCAGGAGACCTTTTTAAGAATTTTTTTTCGGTAAGAACCGGGCAGGGACAGAAATTACACTGATAGGGACAGCCGGCTGAGGTAACTATTAGAGCAGTAGGTCTCCAGACTAAATGGAAATATCTTTTGCGATATTTTTGAGTTAAATCCCTTCGGGGTAAAGGGAGATGGTCCAAACTGGTTATCTGATTTTTTATGGGAGTAAAATATAACATGTCTTTTTTGGGTAAAGCTATTCCCTCGATTTCCTCAAAAGATTTTTTCTGCTCGAACTTCTGAACTATTTGCCTGAAAGAGTTGACTCTGTGTCCCAAAACTATCACATCCACATAAGGTTGATTAAAATCCTCTGGTACCAAAGTGGCATGGGTTCCACCTACTACAGTTAGAGTCTCTGGATCGATCTCCTTTACTTGTTTCAATATCTCTAACATCCGGTAAGAGTGAATTACTGTTCCAGAAATACCCACAACTTCCGGTTGAAACTCCTCAAATTTCTTTTGCCAGTTATTCTCCATCTTCATATCTAAGATCTCTACCTGATGTTCAGGAATAGAGCCAGCCAGATATTCTAACCCTAAAGGTTCAATATTGATAAGTTTTTTAGGTATCACGCTCTGTTGACTTGTATCAGGATAGATTAAAAGAACTTTCATAATAATCTCCTTAGCAATTCTCTATTAATCTTCAATTGCAAAAGGAGTGCCTTATTGAGCTAAATATTTAAAAATATTATCCTCAATTACTGTAAGAGGTTATAAGGGGATCAGTTTTTATTCTGTGTGAGAAATCAAAATATATTATTATTTAGAATACAGGGGTGTAACTATTTTCATAATTTAAAATAAAAAGCCCCCAGATGGGGGCTTTTTAGAATAAAGGATGATTCTATTTTACCACGCTCATTTTTTTAGTCTGGACGAAATTACCTGCCTGTAATTTATAGAAGTAGATTCCGCTGGTCACCCTTTCTCCATTCTTGTTCCTGCCATCCCAGATCACGTTTTTTGTCCCTGCACTCTGATATTCATCCACCAATACCTTTACCTTCTGACCCAGTACATTATAGATAGTAAGCTTGATATAGGAATCTTCAGGTAATGTATAGGCAATCAGTGTCTGAGGATTAAAGGGATTAGGATAGTTCTGTAGAAGCTGCAAATCCTCAGGGAGCTCTTTATTTCTTTCAAATGGTATTTCTGCAAACAGAGGTTTTGGGATTGATTCCATAAGCTTAGTAGTCAGATAAATAAGTTTTCCTGCTGATTCTGGAGAGATATGTCTGCCAGGTTGAGCTTTTACCAAAACCTTGAAAACTTTAAGAGCTCTTAAGGCCTTATCATATTTACCTTCTTGTAGGAAGGAATGGACTCTACTCAACTGCCATTTTAAAATACAAGCAATTGCATGATTATCTATTGAGCCATTTTCCAAATAGATGTCCACAACTTCTTTAAGAGCTATAACTCCTTTGAGCGGATCAGAAAGCTGAGCCAGATCAACAACTCTCCCCTCGGTATAATATGAAACTGGCGAATGAGAAATCATGTAATCTTTTACAACAGTATAAATGAAATGGTCAGTCACTGAAAGATTATTAATTTGAAATCCAGGTATCTGACTTAAGAAAGGAACCACTCCATCCGGAACTGTTACGGTATAGCTTGTGTAAGGATTTAAAGGTTGCCCGTTCACTAAAATTGACGAATAATCGACTCTGGAGCCAGGAGAACTGGATGAATTATAAGCATAGGAAAAATTAGAACAATGTAAAAAGAAATCCTCGATATAAGGGAGATTATAAACTGAAAACTCTAAACCGTAAATGATCGACATCCCGTCGGTCTGAAAAGTTGCCAGCTTAAATCCTAATCCAGAGGTTGGGTCAAAGCCATAAGGGATTGCCTGCCATATATCTGCACCTTTGACTGCTCCTTTATAAATCGTCTGAGATAGAAATCCCTGAGGATAAATGGCAATCTCTGTTCCGGTCTTGTCTCTTAAGGCATCTGAAACCAAGTTTCCTAAGGGATTATCCTTGAATAATCCTTCCCCTAAGGGCTTTTTAATATCAGTTTTAGTCCGAGCAACTACTTCCGTGTAAACCGGACCAAACCTGGGATCTGTTTCTACTCCTGCGGCTAATTGACCAATCATATAAGCCAGAGTTGGTTCCTGTGGAACAGAAGAATCTACTGATTGAAGCTTGTAATTCCAGCTTGAAATAGTCTTATTATTTAGAAAGAGAGTCAATTTGCCCAGATATCTACCGAACTCACCTGCCTGGAGTATCAGCGTATTTCCTATCTTTATGAGTGAGGTAATTTTCGTATGAGAATGTCCACCAATAATTATGTCTATCCCGGAAATAGAAGAAGCAACTTGTTGGTCATAATCTGAGCCTAAGTGTGAAAGAAGAATGACAATGTCACAGTTATGAGCTTTTAGAGTATCCACCCAGACTTGAGCATTAGCTAAGGCTGGCAGAACCACAACTGGTGAGGGATTGGAGATTTGATTGGTCATTTCAGTTAAAAGCCCGAAAATGCCGATCTTTAAGCCTCCGTACTCCTTAATATTATAAGGCTTAATAAAATAACCTAACTCTGGGTCTCCAGAAATATCCAGATTGGCACATAGAACCGGAAATCCAGAGCCCGGAAATCCTGCTTCATTCAGCACATATTTAAGAGTAGAGGGATACAGGTCGAACTCGTGATTCCCTAATTCCATAGCATCATAGCCCAAAGCTTTCATAATCTCAAGCTCTGCCACGCTCAGGTATTTCTGAAACATAAAATCGCCTAAGTAAATATCTCCAGAATGCAGAAGCATTACTTTATTCAAAGACATTCTGTTCATCCCCACTAAAGTAGCTATCCCTGCCATCCCACCCCAGGTCCAGTTCCCTTCAGCATCTTTAGGACCATAGGGCAGAAGATGGGAATGGGTATCATTCAGATGCAGGATGGTTAGAGTATCAACCTGAGCTTGAGCAAAAGAGAACATACCCAGAATCCCAATAATCCCGATTAAAACGATTAACTTTTTCATCTTTCTCCTCCTTAACCTTTAAAAATTAATGTTCCCCGATTAAACCTCTTCCCGCGCACTACATTATACTTTTTTTTGAATCACCTCCTTCTGCAAACAGAGTCAACGCGTTGAAAAAAACAGCATAATGCCTTAGTTAAAAATCTTTTTTAAGGCTAAAAGTTTTTTAAATTCTATACAATTAATAAATCTTAATATGCTTTGTATTAACACTATATTTATACCACAAAAATGAAAGAATTCAAGCAAAATCTTTTTACGTAGCAGAGATTTAAAACCTCTGCTACGTTTTACACCACCTCCACCTTTTGATATAGTCCAGTACACCTTTTTCTCCTCAAGTACTTTTCAAACTTTGTCATCTGAAGAACCGGTAATTCATCCTGACAGAAAATCCTCTCTCTTTTATAGGAACATATACATAGTCCCCTTTGCTTTCACCAGCACGATAGGCAAAATTTAAAGACAGGTTTCGATTCAGTTTAAGCCCGGCTTTCAACAAAAAGGAACTTTTCTCGAATGGTTTTTTGTCGCCTACTCCCGCCCATAAAGAAAGATGGGGAATTCCCTCAGTTCCAAGACCGTAATTAAGATACCCTCCGCCGGAGATAAGGGGGATATTCTCTAAATGGCTAACTGAGGCATAGATATATTTTGGATTCCCCAGGCGCAGGTGGAAACTGGGCAATACGGTTTTTTCATAGCTGTTACCATTGAAATAATCTTCCCCATAATCACCTTGCTTGAACGAAGGATAATGAATGCCGTTAGTGGCCATCACCAGGCCCAAACCTAATCCAAGCTCGCTCCACTCGAAGGAAAAATGAGGATTGATGATATAGCTGGTTTTAGATTTAAACTGATATTCAGACTCGAACACCTCAACCCTGGTATCCTTGATATAGCCGGCTCTGAGTCCAATCTTTGCCTTTTTGGAAACAGTTGTCTCAAAGCCAATACCACCATCCTGATAACCTATTTTCTTCCGATGTTCATAATATGTGTAACCTCCTCCACTACTGCCATCACACCCAGTGCCTGAGCCCGGTGTATAAACCCGGGTATAAAAAGTATTACCATAAGAGCCACTACCACCACCAATGGTCAGATCCGTATAGAGTGAATCTGAGCGATGCTTCTGCACACCCATAACCAGTGGCAGAACCATCAAGACCGAACAAAGCTTTAATCCTATTTTCATTTTTATTCCTCCTAAAACTTAGCTTGAAAAAGGTTAACTTTATAATTTTGTGATTTTAAAGAATCTTTAGTTAAATTCAGTTGTGGAAAAGCCAGGCTCAACTTCCCATCATTCAAGTTCCACAATGCCCCGGATGATATCTCTACCTTCTTTTTTCTCGAATGATTGAAACCTATGACTGCGCCTGTGGTCTGACCAGCTACGACGAAAATTGCATATCTATAGGGAATGCCATCGACATCCTTTTCAGTTTTAGCGACTAAATAAGCCAGTCCACCACCCAGTAAAGAACCTACTAAACTCCCACCAAAGGCATCACCAAAAGACCCTTTCTCATCCCCACTATTTCCTATTAGATAAACCCCCAAAGCACACCCTAAATTTGAGGCAATAGCATAACCTATAACAGCTCCCGGCACACCACTTAAATTAAACCAATCGCCCTCATTTTCGTTATAAGTTAAGCTATACCCTATACCTGCCCCCAAAACTCCGCCTAATAGTGATCCTGCTCCACCTGCAAAGATTTCTCCAACCACCTTATCAGATTTTACAGGACCTGGTTCAACAAGGATGAAGTTTTTCTTAGCTTTTTCCTCTATAGGTTGTCTTACCATAACCTGACCATCTAAGAGGGTATCAATCTGAGAGTCAATCCCCTTTTCCACTGCTGAGGAATTTTCAAATTCACATACAGCCAGGATTAAACCCAGTCCAAACCCTGCTAAAAGAACAGTTAAATTTTTCATCTCTTTCCTCCTTTGAATTTTTGATAATGAAGAATGCAATAGATATGCCAGTGAGAACTCATTATTTAAGAATAATACTCAGAGGGACTAATTGCTTATTATTTAATAAGTTGGAACTGTCTCTTGAAGTAACTTATAAGGTGTAGGAAATATTCTTTGAAGAGTTTGTTATATAAAAATAGACTGATATGTAAAATAATACATAACCGTAAAAAGCAAGGCTAAACCTTGCCCTACATATTAACTATTCAGAGAGATAACGATGATGTGGAGACGTATTAATATGCGTCTCTATGCCCGTCAAATGTTCGAGATACTATTAAATTATATAATTTACGTAAACGAGCTTTTACGGCTCGGAAGAACCCAGGTCAATTTCCAGCTCTTTAATTAATCTATTCAGATAAGTCCTTTGAATATCCAAAAGTTTAGCGGCTTGAGATTGATTGTTTTTAGTTAAAGATAACGTTTGAGTGATAAACTCTTTTTTAAACTTTTTTAAAGCATCCTCTAATGGAATTCCGGGGAGGAGCTCCTCCTTCTTTGTCTGGCTCAATTGAGGTAATACCAGTTCCGGAGTGATTGTATCAGATGTAGCTAAAACTACTGCTCTTTCTAAGACATTCTGTAACTCCCTTATATTTCCAGGCCAGTTGTAGGTTGAAAAGACTTCTAAGGTTTGAGGATCGATGGATATTATTCTCTTTTTCATTTCCTGGTTGAATTTTTTTAAAAAATAATTAGCTAAAATAAGTATATCCTCTTTTCTATTGCGTAGAGGGGGAACTGTGATGGAGATAACATTTAAACGGAAGAAAAGGTCCTCTCTGAACTTTTTCTCCTCTAATGCCCTGGATAAATCACGGTTAGTAGCTGCGATTATCCTGGCATCTACTTTCAGAGTTTGAGTTCCCCCTACCCTCTCAAACTCCTCTGATTCTAAAAAATGTAAAAATTTAGTCTGAATCACCGGAGTTATGTCACCGATCTCGTCTAAGAATACAGTCCCGCTATGAGCAGTTTCCAATCTTCCCCTTTTCCTCTGATAAGCACCGGTAAATGCTCCTTTCTCATGACCGAAAAGGTCACTCTCTAAAAGCTGTTCAGATAAAGCTACACAATTAACATAAATAAAGGGCTTATCTTTTCTATTGCTTAGATTATGTATCGCCCGGGCTAATACCTGTTTTCCAGTACCGCTTTCTCCTTGAATCAAAATCGTAGATTTGGTAATAGCTACTTTCTGGGTAAACTCCTTGATCTTTTTCATCTCAGAGCTTTCACCCCAGATTATATCATACTGGCTATTTATTTCCTCTTTCAAATAGTCCTTTTCCTGGACTAAATTTTTTCTTTCTAAAGCTTTCTCAATAGTCAAAAGAATATGTTCTGGCTCACAGGGTTTGGGGATAAAATCATAAGCCCCTTTTTTCATAGTTTCTACCGCTTTCTCGATTGTGCCAAAAGCGGTTAGCATAATCACTAAGACTTCAGGCTCTTCTTTTTTCATTCGATTCAAGGTCTCTATTCCGTCTAACTTTGGCATCATCAAATCTAATAGCACCAGATCCGCCCCTTCCTTTCTGAATTTATCCAGACCCTCCTCTCCATCCTCTGCTGTTAAAACCCGATATTGATGAAACCTCAACCTCTCAGCTAAAAGAGTTCTTAACTGGGTGTCATCATCTACAATTAAAATCTTTTCCTGTGACATAAAATCACCTTTCTCTTTCCTTAACTTTGTGGTAAGGTAAAACTGAATTTAGCGCCCTTGCCCTTGTTAGGAACAGGGCTTTCCACCTTTATCTCTCCACCCATAAGATGCACCAAATTTCTCACAATATCCAGCCCGATACCTAAACCTTTCTCTCCAACTGTTCCAGCCGGTGTGATCTTATGGAACCTTTCAAAGATTTTTTCCAAATTCTCAGGAGATATTCCAATACCATTGTCTATCACCGAAATCTCTGCAAGTTTTTTCCCCTCTACTCTTTCAGCTAAAATAAATATTTTACCTCCAGAGTGAGTAAATTTTATGGAATTATCCATCAAATTGAGAAGAATCTGTAATAGACAATGTTTATCTGCAAAAACAGAAATATTCTCAACCTTCTCTATGACTAAATTGATTCCTTTTTTTTCTGCCAGCGGTCTAACCATATTGCAAGCCTCACCCATCACTTGAGTCAAAGAAATATTCTCTTTATTCAAAACTATTTTCCCCGATTCACTCAAGGATAGAGTTAAAAGGTTCTCAATCATTCTGGAAAAATGCAGGGTGCTCTCCTTGATCATCTGAAGACATCTGTAACCCTCTTCTGAGAGGTCTCCACACACACCAGATAACATATTATCCACTGAAAATCTAATTGCCGTGAGAGGGGTTCTCAGGTCATGGGATACATTGGAAATAAATTTGTTCTTTAGCTTATTTAACTCCTCTAATTTTTCCTTCTCTAATTGCTCAGTTATCATCCTCTCCCTCATTTCTATATTTTGAAGAGACTGAGCCACCGCCTGCACCATCAAAGAGACTAGCTCCACATCCTCAGCCGAATACCGGACTTCTGATTTTTTCTTACCGATTAAAAGCAAACCGGACAACTCTTCTTGTGCTAACAAAGGAAAGGATACTTTAATTTCGTATTTCTTCAATATCTGATTTTCAGGTAAAACTTG
Organism: uncultured Ignavibacteria bacterium; assembly: GCA_964570765.1. Taxonomy (GTDB): domain Bacteria; phylum Zixibacteria; class MSB-5A5; order MSB-5A5; family RBG-16-43-9; genus CAZMZF01. Next base: position 170,629 of record CAZMZF010000001.1, on the reverse strand, counting down.
AATCTCTCTAAAAGCAGTAGAACCTTTAGCCCCTTGAATTATTTTGGTTTTAAATAAGTCTGCCAGGAAGATATTTTTCACCCTCTCAATTTCTCCTATCTCCTCTTCAGAAAAACCTAACGAATTTGCTATTTCAAATTCCCCTGACTCGTTATTTTTAAGAAATACCAATTCCCGGTTAATTGCCAGAAGAAGATTGATCTTTCTTAAAAGCAGTTCTAACAGTTCTTCATGGGTGAAGGCAAGATTTACCTGACGGGTGAACTCCTGGATTGACTTTCGATAATCATATCTGACCCGGTAAAAGGTTTTATCTACCAGAACTTTTATCCGGTTTTTAGCTGGAGTGAAGAGTAAAGCCGCAACCAGGGTGGCTAAGATGGGGAAAAAACTTCCCTGATATCCAGTGGATCTTTGTAGTATCTCACCTAAAAGCCCAACTATTAAAAGATATATACCCACGATAAGCCCAGTTAAAAGAGAATAAACCAGACTGCGGCTGACAACTACATCAATATCCATGGTTTGGTATTTGAGAATAGAAAAAGCAAATGAAACCGGGATGACCAGCATAAATAGAAGATAGATTACTTCAGATATAAAAGTTTTATTAAGAAAAACGTCTGGAAGGATATGTAAAAAGAAAAAAGGGAAAGTCCCAACAACAATTCCCCAAAAAATCCATTTGATTTTTCTTTTATCCTCTAAAAACTCCAATTTTATATAAGTCTGATATAAAACCAAAAGACCAAAAAGCACATAGACCACCAGATATATTCGAGAATACAGAAAAAATGTTTTATATTCCTGGAATATTGCCAGGGAGTTTGCTGAAATCGATCTCCAGTAAAATAGTTCCATCAGCAGGATAAGGACCAGGCTGGGAAGATACACTGAATAGATCAAAGGTTTCTTCTGGGTTGAGATCTCTTCTTCTCTGGGGAAGATTATAGAAAAATGGAAAAAAAGAGCCGGAATAAGGGTATAGGCAACAATCTGGATAGAAGGCAAAATGAAACTCAAGACTATGGGACCAAAGGGAAAACCTTCCCAGGAGATAAATATTGCCAGCGAGAAAGATAAAGAGGAAGTTAAGAAAATCCTTGTTACCTGGTTTCTGGGTTTTTTCAGAAATACAAAAACCCCGACCAGCCATAGGAAAAGACCGATTAAAAAATGAACTAATATAAATAAACTGCCATTCGTTTTCTCTAATATTATCCTTGAACTAAAATTTTCTCCGTTTCTCTGCAAAGTCAAATCAACTGATTCACCAATCCTCTTCTGATCTAAGTAAAAATTTAAGTCGCTACTGCTCTGGACTGGATTTTTATCCACTTCCAGAAGAAGGTCGCCAATTCTCAACCCAGCCCTTTCAGTCAAGCTACTGGAGATAAGCTGGCTTACACAGAGATGGTCATCTGATATTTCAAAAACAGCATTTATCCCCGGTCGTTCGCTTAATCTTACAGTTCCCCACGCACCTATTATTAGGGATAAGAAGGCTATTACAAAGAAGAAGGTGACTGATTTTCTTTCTTTAAAACTCATTTTCAATCTATGAGTATAACTCTAAGTTGTTTTCGCTTCTTAAATAATCTTATATTTATTAGACTGTCAAGGAAAATTGTTTTCAGGGTGTGTCAAGTAAATTGTGTTTGGTCTCTGAAAAAGTAGATGTGAATGGTCGGGTCCAGAATGGATCCATTCGGACAAGGGTGCCCACCCTACGAAATATCAATGGGTTATGACTCATAGGCAGTCCGCCAGAGGCGGACCAGCCCTGCAAATCCAACTTTTTCAGAGCTCTCTGTGTGAGATTGCTGAAAAACCTGTTAAGACTGAAGATACCATAGTCCGGGAAAGATTTCAACGACCTGTTAAGCCTGAAAAAAATCACCCCTGGAGAAGGTGGTTGAACTTCAATACCGTTGCAAAAAGGAAAGTATGTGTATATTAACCAAATAGGACATTTCTAAATTGGCTTGACAAAAATTCAAATATAGCTTGACATTTAAGAATAAAAGGCTATATGTAAGAAAACAAAGATTTTAATCCAAAGATTAAAATTTAGAGAAAGGAGTCTTAAGGCCAATTGTTTTTTGAGGAGGTTAAAGAAGGACGATTATTTTCAGAAGGAGTGCATTTTCTTTGAAAGGAGAATAAAAGTATGTCTAAAGGGACAGTAAAACGGATAATCAGAGAAAGGGGATTTGGATTCATATCGGCTGAGGATGGAAGGGAGATATTTTTTCATCGTTCAGAACTTCAGAATGTGGACTTTGATAACTTACAGCAGGGAGATCATCTGGAATTTAACATAATTAAGGGAGATAAAGGTCCTAAGGCTACCGACATCAAAAAAACTAGCGCATAGATGGATTAATCTCTCGACACTTAATCAAATTAAAACTCCAGAACGAAAGGATAAAATGAGGATTCTTTTAATAACTCCTTCTTTGGACAAAGGGCGGAGCCGGTTCTTGAGAATGCCTCAGCTTACTCTAGGTGTTATCTCTGCCTTGACTCCGGCCGAGATAGAGGTAGATATGGTTGAGGAGGAGATTGAGGAGATCAATTTTGACAAGTACTATGACTTGGTGGGAATCTCCTGTATGAGTGCAGTAGCTCCTCGGGCTTACCAGCTCTCTTCTGTTTTCCGGGAAAAAGGTGCTAAGGTGGTTTTAGGGGGGATTCATCCTACAGTTATGCCTCAGGAAGCGATCGGCCATTGCGATTGTGTGGTCCTGGGTGAGGCGGAAGGATGTTGGAGTGAGCTCTTAGAGGATTTCAGACGGAATCGGTTAAAGAAGTTTTACCGATCTTTCAATTTTGACTTAGCCAAATTCCCCATACCCAAGCTGAGCTACAATCACACCCCCTTTCATGTGAGCCCCATCCTCTGCACCAGAGGCTGTCCCTATAACTGCGAATTCTGTTCGGTTACTGACCTTTATGGAAAAAAGTTGAGGCACCGTCTGATTCAAGACATTGTGAAGGAAATAGCCACAAGAGGTAGCAAAAAATTCTTCTTTTTAGATGACAATATCATAGGGGATGTTAAATTTGCTAAGGAGTTATTCACCGCTCTTTCGGATTTGAGAATTCGCTGGGTTGGTCAGGCATCCATATCCTTGGTCAAGGACAAAGCTTTGCTGGGGCTGGCGGAAAAATCTGGTTGTGCCGGTTTGTTTATTGGAATAGAGTCAGTTTCCTCTGATAATCTTAAGAGGCTCCGCAAGACTCCGGATAATGCTAAAGAATATAGCCAAGCTATCAAGATCATCCAGGATTGGGGGATTTTGTTGGATGCGTCATTAGTGTTCGGCTTTGACGATGATGATAAGAGCATATTCGAGAGGACCTTGGACTTTCTTGATAAAAACAGAGTTGCCATTGCTACTTTCAATATTTTGACCCCCTATCCGGGCACGGCCATTTTCGAGAGATTCAAGAAAGAAGGAAGGCTTTTAAGTCAGAACTGGCAGGACTATAACCACAGAACTGTGGTTTTCAAACCCAAAAATATGAGCCCGGAAGAACTGGCGGAAGGTTTCCTCTGGTTAGAAAGGAATTTTTATACCAAAGCTTCGATATTTACTAGATTTTTTCATAACTATACTCATCCACTGCTCTATCTTTCTATTAACTGGGGGCTTCGGAATAGTTTTGAAAATAAAAAAGCTGAAGATTTCCTGCCGCACCCCATAGAGCGTTCCCTCTCCACTTGGCCTCATGCCCCCATAGAAGCTCCAAGATTAGTAGATTAATCCGTCCGAAGACAAGTCAACAAAAACTAGGACAAACAAGTCGGTCAATCCAGAACATTTAATCAGCGTAGATGGATAGACGATATTAGAACCTGTTTGATGGGCTAGGTGGAGTGATTTTACCCCACCCTGCTGATCAAAATATTTCTGACCTTTAGATATGGTTTGCTGAATGGTGGGGTAGGTGGGAATTCCCTACTCGCACTTACACATTGTATCAAAATGTCTTCAGGTTACCTATGTCCACAACGAGATTTGAACTCGTGTTGCCGCCGTGAAAGGGCAGTGAATTGAATCACTAAGTCTAATTGGTATAAGAGGTTGCTTCCGTCGTTTTCTGTCTTGTTCTTACAGCACCTGCCTGACTTATCGCACTCAAATCTGAATTTCTCGTCCGGCTTTAAGAATCCTCTGATATTGCCGAATTTGTTCTGGATTAGCTTGAGACCTTGTTCACCAATATCGTTCAGGAACTCGGATGGATCTGAGATTTGCAAAGGAAATCACCAATTTTTTTCATGAACAGTCCATCGACAAAAAGGATAAAAGGGTTATTTACACAAGAGGCGAAGCCTGTTTTTGATGGGTCATAGTAACAGAGATATCGACGTAGCATGTTATTTTTGATGAGTTAAACTTATAAACTAAAGCCTTTTAAGATCTCTAGGCAATGAAAAAAGCAAAACATAGCGATAAATTTTGCGACGATTGTCCTGTAAAACCTTGCATACCAGTTTCCTATACAAGTGGGAATATAGTTGTATACTATTTCTCAAATTAAGGGACCTAGGAGAATGTATTTCATTTTTAGCAGTCAGTTACGAAAACAATCAAAGGTAGAGTGGTCTTTAGTCACTTTATCGGGAAGGGAAGCTATACAATTTAGCGAAGGACTTAACTACAAAAGAATTTTGCTTTGAAACTGTTGTAGTGGCTCCACAATTTGATGATTTCGGAACTTTTTTGAAAGCAGAAGATAAAATGATACCTGATGCCTATTGGCTATTAGCTTCTACGCGATCTCCATTGACTGGAGGAGCCTACGCGCCCCTATATTTACCTGTAGAATTAAGGATTCTTTTGTATACAGAATTCTTAATTCCCCCAAAACGTATATTTAACATTGTCATTCTGGCCTTTGTTTTCTTTGCGTTCTCGTTTATGCAGTTTGACAATTTTGTTTGATTTTGGCCAATAGGAATAAGTGCCCATCTAAAATTTTTGAGAAAGTACATTTCCAAGGATGAAAATCTTCCGATGACCCCCCTACTCTATGATTACTATTTCAATATTTTAACCTTTATCTTTCTTACTCCAAATTCTATAGCCTCCTCTCTTGTGGAGACACACAAATCTATCTTCTTTCCTTCGATTACGTTACCAGTATCATAAGCCTTCCGCCATCCCAAGCCTTCAATCCAGATCCAGGAATTGACTGGAACTACTGCTGGATCCACCGCCACGGTGAAACAAGGCTTGGCAATAGCACCGGTTGAAGTTAAACCTGAATATCTCCCTTCCGTGGAATCAATGGACAGATAGGCAGTGACTACATATTCTTCATGATTAATGTTTCTTAATAATATAAGCTCTCTATCCTTATAATCGGCTAATTCGCTTTGAAGGCTGTCTATTTTCTCCAAAAGTTGACCGTTGAAGAAATTAACCTTCGGCACAGATTCCTGAACATCTTGGGAAGCAAAGAAGAAGAGTGTTAACATTATTAATGTGATTATTCCTGTTATCCTTTTTTTTCTTATCTTCATAAAAATATGATCACCCCCTTTGGTATTTTACTTCACTGGCAAAAAATTATAAGGTGGCTCAAACCAGGTGTATTCAGAGTCTAATCCCTTACTAAAGTAAAGAGCTTTAGAGAATGACCATTCTAGATTGCATTACCTTCGGACAAATGCAGGAAGGACTAGATTCTTCTCAAAAGGAAGTCCTTTAACTTTCATCCTTTGCTCTAAAGCTTCCTTTAATTTATAAGTATCCATAGTCCTGAGCCGAGCTACTCGATTATTTTGAAGTAAAAGATAAAGCACATCTACTGGGTCTTTGGTAAAATCTTTTTCCTTTTTCATCGCCATTGCCCTTATCTCCTCCAGAGGGGTTTGGAACAATATTTCATTAAAATCTTTTTGATATAGAAAAAGTCTTTTATCAGTCAGATGAAGTAGACCTGACCTCCAGGTAGTATATATTCCTTCTGTATCACGACAGGAGCCAAACATCTTCAGAATAATCTCTTCTTCCTTATTTATAGAAACATTCATTTTCTTTCTATGTTCCCGTCCGCAGGATCCAAATTCGGACTCCCAGGCTCTGGATTTTTCGTCCCAGTCCACCATCACTCCATATTTTAACATTGTCTCCATACCAGCTAAAGCCGCTCTCAGGTTAACCCCGATTAAGGGAATTCCCGCCACAGAAACAATAACATCTGCGTAAATCACCAGACCTTTATCCAGAATTCTATCTAACAGGTCGCCTAAAGTCGCATGCCTATCTCGAACTGGTTCCACTTCTATTCTCCTTTTTACTTAGCCAAAAGCAACAAAGCTGTAAGGGGGCCAAGGGCCGGTAAAACGGACAGCAAATCCTTCCTCTTTGTCAATTTTCTCTAACTCCTCTCCCAATTCTTTAGATTTCTTTTTATCTACTAAGCAGGATAGATTCATAAGCATCTGCTTTTCTTCATCTCCTATGGATCCTGCGGATATTTTTTTTGTCTTCTCCACTCTGATCTCAAAAACGCACTTTCTAATCCTGGCATAGAAGTCCTTAAAACAAAGATCTGCCTTTTTCTCCATCTCCTTCTTCAAAAGATTTTCCAATTTATGTTTAAGCATATAAGCCATCCCTTTAGACTTCGTTTTTAGACCCTGATTTAGGTTTTTGATCTCCTGGGTTGTTTTTGTTATTTCATCCGCAATAAACTTAGGATCCCAGAAAATTTGAACCCCATACTCAGCCTTGCCTCTGATTTTGTCCATTTTCTCTTTAAGATTTGCGTAGTTACCCTTTAACCAGTTTTTTATGTTCTCCTCGGGACTTTTATCTTTTTCACCCTTGATAATAGTATCGAAACTAACTGGAAGAACAGTGCCAAATCTCTCCCAGGCAACCTCCACCACCCTCTCATGGGTTATCACCCATCTTTTCACTACTTCCTTATCCTCTGACTTATATAGTTCAGAAGGACAATTATGAACCACTGCGCACAGATCAAAAAAGGGAACAGTGTAAACCTCTTTGCCATCCAAACCGATCTTACCCAAATCTTTTCTCTCACCACTATCTCCCACACAATAGAGATATCTTCCCTCATCTTTGCTTTCAGCTTTAACCTCGTTGGCTACCACAGCTTCCGGTCTCTTGATCAAAACCGACTTATTGTTGTCCAACATATTTAAAGCCTCCTTTACCGCTTTTCCATTTGTTTCTCGCAAGCTTCCTCTCTCCATCTCTCTGGATTTATCATCTTGTCCAATACATCGTCCACTATGCTATCCAAACCATCTCTTACACTTTGAACCGATTGAGTAATTCCCTGTTCTTCTTTTATTTGTTCAATGGCCGTATCCAAATCCATAAGCACCTCACCCAATCTCTCAACCTCATCTTCGTTTAAGCTTCCGCCCTCCATCCTTTTAAAAGCCTGAATTCTAAGTGCGTCTCTTATAATTTCTACTAAGGCAATGACTAATCCCAAAACACCATGTTTTAAATTATCTGTATCTATATCTATCATAATTAATCTTTCCCCACTTTGATCTCTAAGAAGCCGTTTCGAAAGAACTTCTCTAGCTTACCTGTTGGAGCATAAGGTAAAGCTACCTTGTGCTCTGGTTTCCAACCAGGTGAATTGATCTTAATAGTTAGCCTGTCTTTTTCTAAATTTGTCTTTATATCTTTTTCAGCTACTCCCGGTAATTCAGCAATTATTCTTAGATGATCCCTTTCATCAAAGACATCCATCACAGGTTCTTTTGGTTTTAGAAGAGGTTCAGGCTCCTTTTTTAGCTTTCTTCCAAAGGGGAGTTCCTCTTCTTGGAATAAGGGTCTGGCAGAAAAATTGCTTTCGATATGTGGGCCTCTATCTTCCGTTCTTTTTAGCGGTGTTTCCTTGAGCTTCCGCTCAATTTCCTGGTTGATCTTTCTTAATCTTTCTTTAAAAGCAGACGATTTCCCCAATCCTTTCAGCAAACCACCCAATCCCGGGATGATCTTGCCTACTCCTTGAAGCACATCCTCTGCCACTCCCTCGGACTTTTCTCCACTTTGGGCCTCTTCTGATTCCTTCATTTTTTCGTCTAGCTTCGTTACTCTTTCTTTTTGTTTGACTTTTTCCTTTTTCCCTGATTTTTTCATAGGTTTATCCTTCTCTTAATTTGTAACCACCCTTCGGTTTTACTCAGGGGGTGACAGTTCGATTCCTCTCACTGTCCCTGAGTAAGGTCGAAGGGAGCTTGTGCTTCTACTTGGCTCAGCACCGTGACAGTTCGATTTCTCTCACTGTCCCTGTCTTCGACTCCGAGGTCGCTCAGACTCGAGGAGAGCAAGGTCGAAGGGAGCGACTCGAACGGTCGAACCGCATATATAACACCCTTTTTTTAAAACCTCCTCTCTTACAATTCTATCTTTACACCTAGAGCAATTTATTCTGAATAGTCCTGAGTCTAGTTTTTTATTCCCTGTCTGTGTTGGCTTAACACATGGTACCACTCTTCACCAATTTTTTTCTTCTTCGATCTGCTGATTGACAGTTGATCAACCTTATCTAAGAGCGCATTTCAAATAGGGTCGAAAACCGTTTAAGTGTTTTTAAGTTTAAAGATAAATATCCTTTTCTTCTTCCATGTTTCATCATCTTAGCACGCAGTTAGCTGTGCTTTTGCCTTGGCACTTACCCAACCACACCAAGGACAACCGGTGGTGAGAAGCTCTTCTGTGCTAACTTTTTCCCCGCACTGAGGGCAATTCTCCTTGTTCACCTTGGCTTCTTTCCAAGCCTCAGTTTGCAGATTAGTGCCTGAGGGAAACTCCAAACCATACTTAGCGGCTGTCTCAAATGAGGCTAAAGCTGCTCTTATTTTGATACCCAAAAGCTCAACCCCAGCCACAGACACCATGATATCCGCATTGATCACCAATCCCTTATCCAAAATCCTATCTATTATATCTGCCAAGGTGCCGCTGGTCTCTTTGGTTGCCTTTAAAGCCATTTTGAATTACCCCTTTCTGGAAATTTATTTTTAACTATCTGCTTCTTCATACCACATCTGAATCTCCCTGGGTTTTTTCAACTTCGGATTTTCTACCCGATTCTTTTTCAGCTCGCTTTTCCTATAGATCCAGAATTCGGACTCTCTTTTCCTTTTCTTCCTTGTGGATCTATCCATCCTGATTTAATTACTAAATTTAAAACAATCTTATACTTTGCAGCACAGATTTTAAAATTCCGACACCTTTTGCCATTCCGAATCTGGATCCTGCGGACTCTTTCTCATACATAACCTCAGAAAGCTCAGTTAAACTGTCAATTCCCGTAATATCATGGGTGAACAATGGAATTTCACTAACCAGATAATCGGAGAATTTCCTCTTAGCCTCTTGGACATAGTTTTTTTGTTCCTCCCTCTTGCGGGCGCAAAATCCACACCTGGAGGGTGGAATAAGCATATTGAGGACCACGTGTCGACAGGTGATTTCAAGCCTCTTAAGAGTGGAAAGCAGTCTCCCAGTCTCCGCTATGCCCATAGCTTCTGGAATAGTTATAGCCACAAATTCAGTTTTTTCAGGATCTGCAAGTGTTTTCTGCATTCTTTTGATACTTTTTGATAGAGAAAGAAGTTTTTGGGCTGTTTTGCTCAACCCCACTACCTCTTTATATTTCAATAACAATTTAAAGATGGCTCTTAACCAGTCCAAAAGCAGTGAAGGAAGCTCCAAAAAGCGAAGCAGATGCCCGGTGGGAGATGTGTCTAAAACAAAAAGATCGTATTTTTCATCTTCGCTAAATTCCATAATCTTTTTTAAAGCCATGATCTCATCCAATCCTGGAGGAGAAAGGGAGACAAGCTCGGTCATCACTTCACGGTCAAACTTTATATCCAATTTATTACCTATAAAATTATCGAAGACCTCATCTATCTCCTGCCGATATTCATCCTTGAAATCCTCAACTAATTCGGTAGCATCTATTTCTAACCCAGAGAGATTGTCCTGAGCATTTATGGCTGTTATCTTACTTCCAATTAAGCAGCCAAATGAATCGGATAATGAATGAGCCGGATCTGTAGAGAAGACTAGCACCTTCTTTTTAGGATTTTGTTTAGCTACATATAAAGCTGTAGCCGAAGCCATTGAGGTTTTGCCCACTCCTCCCTTTCCACCGAACAGGATGAACTGCAAATTCTTGTTGAAAATATCTGAAAGCTTTGAGTTTGAATCAACAGGCCTATCCTGAGTGGATATCCAAGTTGAGGATGGAACAACAGCAGTCGATTGATATTGAGAAGTTTCATCAAACAAGGCTGAAGCGAACACTTTCAAATCATCTATTCCTCGAATCTGTTTAGGAAATAAGGGAATTTTGAAAAGATTATATTCCTTAAACTTCTCCTCAATTTCTTTTATGTGCCTCTGTTGATCCCTTCTTCTGGAGGTACACAAATCGCACCCTTCCCCTCCTACAATCCGATTAACGATAATACTTTTTACCGGGATATTATGATTCTTCAGGGTAAAAAGAAACCTCTCTGTCTCATTTATGCTCAAAGGCTCTGGAATGGTAACCGGAGCAAATTCTGTTGTCTCTGAATTCCTTAGAAGAGCCCTTACCCTTTTAACATCCTCAGACATTTTCTCTAAGAACTCATCCGCATCATCTTTTACATACCCGCCTGTGAATCGCTTCGACATATAACGATGCTTATGCTGCATTAAATCCAAAACATCGATCCATTTGAGCATTTGGTCTGGCAGTTCTAATAACCTGATGGTGTGTCCAGTAGGAGCAGTATCTAGGATGATCAGGTCATAATCATTCGATTTTAAGATATCCGCTACCTTTATTATTGCCATGAGCTCATCCAGACCCGGCAGGGAAAGGTTAAAGAAATCGGCTATATCCTGTTGATCAAAGTAGGTGCCCCGATCAGCCAGCTTCTTGATTACATCTCCGTGTTTTTCCTTGAAATCCTCAAGCAGCTCTGGGGCATTTATTTCCAGAGCAGAAAGACCAGGCACATCTTTTATAGGAGTGATTCTATTGCCTACCCGAAAGTTAAAACTATCTCCTAAGGAGTGTGCCGGGTCAGTGGAGACCAAAAGTATTCTTTTGTCTTTATTAACCTGACTCAAATGTATAGCAGTAGCAACAGCGGATGTGGTCTTCCCACTCCCACCCTTTCCTCCAAACAGTATTAGTTTCAAGTTTTTATTACTTAAAAAAGTGGAGCCATTTTCTGGCATCGCTTTTCCCCTGTTTTAGCTATCCTCTTATTCCTGCTCTTCAGCAGTATCTATGCGTTTACGAAGCTTCTTGCGACTAAACTCCAACAGTTCACCCCTATCATTTAGCCGGGCTTCGTAGGTTGCTAATATGTCCATCCCATCCGGAATTGATTTCTTCTCGACCATCTCCACAGAGATTAGCCAACCCTTATCATCTTTTGAAGCACCCAGAGTTGAGGAGAGCTTCAACCCTATCACCTCGGTTAATTGCTCTCGCGCTAGCTCGATTAATTTCGGCACTGTCATTTCCATTTTGTCACCTCCTTTTAAAAAGTGAGTTATATTCTGCTTTAGATTTTAGCCTCTCTGATAGCATTTAATTTTGCCTGCAATTTTGCTTCCTCCCTATTATATTCCTCCTCGCTTATCTCATCCAGTTCGTAGCGCAGCTGTAGTTCCATTAATTTTTCCAGTGTATATTTTTCATCATTTACTTCTTTTTCCGCCATATCATGTATGGTTTTGAAGACCCCTATAAGCCCATTAAAGGGCATAAGTAGTATATCATCAATCAGTAACATCTAACTCCACCCCCTCTACATCCAAGTCTATCTCCAGACAGACGAAATTAAAAGGAGGCATCTCTCCCACATATTTTAGCTTCAACCCTTGCCCGAACCTCTCATTTAACTCATCCACCTTCTTATCAAATTCTGGCTCTTTGTTTCTCTCTACTAAGAAGGAAGCATTTAAAAACATCCTTTCCCCGTAATTATCCGCCACGACATAATCCTCAGCCAGTCCTTTCAAGGTTCTCAGTGCTAACGTTTTCGCTTTTTCCTTTTCCGCATTAAGTGCAGATTCAACCATCCTCCCTACCTTGATTCGCTGATGATAAGTCTTCTCCGGAGGTTTGTTTATCAACTTTTCTTTCCATAATCTGATCTCTTTGTTTTTAGCAAGAATGTCCTGATAAATCAGCTTTTCATCGAATATTGCCTTCAAACCCAGCTCCACCTTATTTTCCATCTTTAGAAGTAAATCCTTAAATCTTTCATGATCTCTTTTCAAAATCTTCTTCACTTGCCCTTCATCCTCCGCAATAGTGCAATATCTGACCGGGAGAACAGTAAAACCTTCCTTCATCACCGCCTCGACTGCCTGCTGGTGGCCCAAACAGTTTTCTCTGCAGACCGGATATTTTTTAATTGGGGAACTGCTGATCACCACTGCGACATCTTTGTACCTTAAGGAACGCACCTCATCCCCTCTTTCACCCATGCCTAAGGGACCAAAGTTTTTTTCCAATTCTCCTTCTTTAAAATCTATCACGCAATAAATATATATACCTTCTTTAGATTTACTCTCCGCCGTCACTTTTATACCTCTTTTTTCCTTTCTAAAGCTTGATGGATGATGTTTTTTACTAACCCCAAATCAAATGGCTTCGTTAGAAAATCATAAGCACCTAATTTCATCGCTTCCTTAGCTGTCTTTAAGGTTCCGTAACCGGTTAGGATGATCACCTCCAGGTCCTTTTTAAACTTTCTTAACTCTTGAAATGTCTCTATTCCATCCATCCCGGGCATCTTTATGTCCAGAAGAGCCAAATCAAGTCTATTTTGCTTTCCTAAAGAGATTGCCTCTGCCCCATTGGTGGCTGTAAATACCTTATACCCCTCTTGGGTTAGAATATCTTGAAAGAGATCACAGATCTCTTTTTCATCATCAACTATCAAAATAGTGGGTTTCATTTTATCTCCTTTTTTTACTTGTCCTCTTTTCCTCTCTGTTCAGTTTAATCTCTAAGATTTGATTCTCATATGAGGTTTTCAGACTACCTGGGCTGACTACAAAAGGCAATAAGATCTCCTTCTCATATTTTTTTGCTCCCCATTGATCCTTAGCCTCTGCCGATATAAAAAGAATGTCATCCTTTACTTTACAATTAATACTCTCTTTGTTTGCACCCGGCATTTCTGCCAGCACCACTACCTCCTTTATCTCCTCAAAAACATTTACTACCGGTTCCTCAACTTTTTCCACCAAGAGGGATTTCTCAATTGGCTTTTGATGGCGAATAAATTTTGGTCTAGTGGAGAAGACCCAGGTACGCGGACAAACCAGGTTAACCTTCTTTATGGACTCATCTGCTGAACCAAAACCCCCTAAGCCTGCACCACCGACATCTATTTCAGTATTATCTTTTCTTCTCGGCTTATGTACCGTAGTGACAATATCATGGATCCCCTTAATGCGTCTATACTTCACCATTTTTTACAGCTTTCTTTAAATGGTAGTCGAAAGATCAGATAGCTAACTTCTATATCTCTGGAAAATTTTTCATCCACCCTGTGTTTCATCCCGATGAAAAGAATTCCGGTTTCTCCCTCCATTAGTGTTTTAGTGATCCTATTAGCAATGTATTCGTCCCTTCTTTTAAGTAAATCCAAAGCCTTCTTTTCGTATTTTTTAACGGCTTTTCCTTTTTCTTCTAAGTTATCAATTTTGGTAACAGCTTTGATATAGTTGTACTCTTCTAAAAGCAGTCCCGGTTCCTCAGTCCCTATCAACTTTGCTCCCCGTTGAACTAATTCCAAAATTATCTTAAAATTTTCATTGCCCGCTTGGGCCAAATCAGAAGCTATGGCTAACTCTTTATTACAAACTGGCAGTCCATCCTGATAAACTTTTGTCTTGTTGTAATCCAATCCTAAGTCGAATATCTTTTGTCTTATCCCCTGCCACATGCTGTTAATCACTTCAATATGTTCATCCCATCTTTTCAGGCCATACCTTTTGATGTATTCCTCTTTTAGTGCCTTAGCTACCGAGCCCATATCCGCCTCAGTATGGATCACCGGAACATAGATTAGTTTTATCAATATTTCTTCCCTTCCGGCTCCTGCTCCATTTTTAAAATTTTAATCAGAATAGAATTCTCAACCTTTTCTTTTCGCAAGGAGCATCGGCACGTATTCTGTGTCTTGAGATCGGATTGACAATATTCAAGTAAAAGCTTATAAGCTTGGGTCAACTCATTAAATTTTTTATCCAAAGGGATCCCTTCAGGATTTTTATCCGGATGATACTTAAAGACCAGTTTGCGGTGTGCGCTTTTGATCTCGGGGCGGGTAATTTCTTCCCCCAATCCCAATAACCTTCTGGCTTTATCGATATCCTCAAATTGCCACTTTTTCACCTTTATAGTACTAAAGCCATACGGAGGCAGAGGTCCCACACATCTGAAGTTGATCTTCTTTTTATATTTTTCATCTAACTCATTTAACTTTTTATCGAAATCTTTTTCTCTGTTTCTATCTAAAAGAAAAGAGGAGTTTAGTATCATGGTATCATCTAAAGTATCATGGGTGCAAAAATCAAAAGCTCTCTCCTTTAAAGTGCCCAGGATCTCTTCCGCATACTCCTGATTTTTTTTCTTCAGAGACTTTTCAACCATTTTGCCTAATTTTATTCGGTCATTGAGTTGTGGATCAGCTGGATTAGTAGCAATTTTTTCTTTAAGCTCTTTGATTTCCCTCTCCTCTGCAATTTCTTTAAAAATTATCTCTTTATTCCATATAGCCACCACATCTAACTCTATTTTATTGCTTATCAAGTTAAGAGCCTCTTTAAATTGTTTATATTCGTTTTTTAAAATCTCCAAAACTTCCTCTTCTTTTTCCGCAAATGTTCCGAATTTCATAGGGATAATGGTATGATTCTTCATAACCTTCTCGATAACCCACTGATGAGAAAAAAGATCCTTAACCACCAGGTCTTTTGTCATGGAATCATAAGCTATAATCGGTGAATCGCTGACTACCGCGCTGATATCCTGGTATGGAACTGTATATACTTCTTTTTTAGGGTCATTTAATCCAATTGAACCAAAGCTTTTCTTTTCATTTGTTTGGATTATTCCATAAATATATCTTCCTTCCCTTCGACCTTGCTCTCCTCGAGTCTGAGCGACCTCGGAGTCGAAGACAGGGACAGTGAGAGAAATCGAACTGTGTTCATTCATCTGACTACCTCTTGAGATAACCTCCTCTTCCCATAGGGGAAGAATGCCTTGGAGAGCATTCTTCCCCGAGGTGAACAGAGCTAAGATGACCAAGATTTTATGCCCGGCTAACCTGTTCTCCTTTAGTAAAAAATAGTTTTAGCCCGATCCCTAACAAAACTACGGGCCACAATTTACTCAATGTTCCTGGGATCACTGCATAGTTGCTCAAAAGGAAAACTATGCCTACCACAAACAACACAACTCCCCAGAACTTTATGGCATTGTTTTTCACTTTACTCCCTCCTTTCTTTCAGCCATCTCCTTAATGGCTTGATTAAAGTGACTGGCTTTAATCTCAAAATTAGAGTAATCTTTTCCCCCGCCTTTGGCGGGGGATCCTTCGGACTTCTCCTTTCCCACATAATCCCGAATAGCAGAAAGGGATGCTCTGCGGCAGATAAATCCGATATCCGATCCAACACAGTTGTCGGTTGTATGGGCTAAGGCTTTTAAATCCACCTCCTTGGCTAATGGTTTCCCCTTAGTGTGAATTTTAAAGATCTCCAATCTTGTTTTTTCATCTGGAATAGGAAGTTCCAATAGAAGGTCGAACCTACCCGCACGGAGAAGTGCTGGATCCAGAATGTCCAGACGATTGGTGGCCGCAAGAGCTATCACACCTTTCAACTCCTCTATTCCATCCAGCTCAGTTAAGAACTGGCTGATCACCCGCTCAGAAACATGAGCGTCACTTACTCCTCCTCCCCTCACCGGAGCTAAGGCATCGATCTCGTCGAAGAAGAGGATACAGGGAGAAGCTTGCTTAGCCTTTTTAAAGGCTTCCCTCACCCCTCTTTCGCTCTCGCCGATATATTTTGACATCAGAGCAGGACCTTTGATGGAGATAAAGTTAATCCCGCTCTCATGAGCCACAGCCTTCGCTAAAAGTGTTTTCCCAGTTCCTGGGGGACCATAGATCATAATCCCTTTGGGAGGGTTGGTCTTAGCTTTCTCGAACAGCTGAGGGTATTTCAGTGGCCATTCAACAGATTCTTTAAGCTTTTGCTTGATATCATCCAAACCGCCTACCTCCTCCCATCTCACCTCCGGAATCTCTACAAAAACCTCTCTTATAGCTGAAGGCTCCACCTCTTTTAAAGCCTCAAAGAAGTTTTCCATACTAACTTCTAATTGAAGAATCAGCTCATATGGGATCTCATCTAACTGAAAATCTATCTTCGGAAAAATCTTCCTTAAAGCCGACATCGCCGCTTCCCGGCATAAAGCCTCTAAATCTGCTCCCACAAAACCATGGGTGATCTCAGCTAATTTTTCCAGGTCCACATCTTTTGCCAAGGGCATACCGCGAGTATGAATATTCAATATCTCCAGCCTTCCTTTTTTATCTGGAATTCCAATAGTGATCTCCCGGTCAAATCTGCCAGGTCTTCGCAAAGCTGGATCCAAGGTGTTAGGGATGTTAGTTGCCCCTATAACAATAACCTGACCTCTGGATTCTAAACCATCCATCAATGCCAGAAGCTGAGCCACAACTCTTCTCTCCACCTGTCTTTCGCCACCCATCTCCTCTCTTTTAGGAGCGATAGCATCTATCTCATCGATAAAGACTATTGAAGGAGCATTAGCTGAACCCTCTTCAAACACCGCTCTCAATCTTACCTCGCTCTCACCGTAAAATTTCCCCATGACCTCAGGTCCCGATATATGAACAAAATAGGCCTCGGTCTCATGGGCAACTGCTCTGGCGATCAAGGTTTTTCCACATCCAGGAGGACCGTGAAGTAACACCCCTTTAGGTGCATCTATGCCCAATCTCTGGAAGATCTGGGGATACTTCAAAGGAAGCTCGATCATTTCTCTTACCCTCTGAATCTCCTTGCGCAGACCACCGATATCCTCATAAGATACTTTAAGTCCTTTTTCCTCAACCGCTTCCTCTGACTTTATTCTGATGGAAGTGGTGGGCTGGATCAAAACCACCTCCTTAGATGGATGGGTTTCCAAAACCATAAAATCTTGGGACCGAGTGCCAAAAAGGGTCGCCCTTACCCTGTCGCCCTCAACCAAAGGGATCCCTTCCAGAAGTCTTCCAATATATCTGGTGTCTTTATCTTTTCCCACTGGTCCAACAAAAGAGAGGGGGGATAGAACTATTTTTAAAGCAGGCTTATGTGAAACTTTTTGAATGTTCACCTTCTCGTCTAAACCCACCTTAGCATTTTCCCTGGTTATCCCATCCATCTGGATGATCTTTTTACCCCTATCCTCCATATAGGCGGGCATAACCTTAGCCACAGTTTTTCGCTTGCCGGAAATCTGGATAATGTCACCCACCTGTGCATCTATCCTTTTCAAATCTTCTGGATCTATTCTGGCGATCACTCTTCCCACATCCTTGGTAAGGGCTTCCTGCACTTTCAGGCTGAGAGAACCAGTTTTATCGATTGCCACATTTCCTCCCATAAAGATTTTCTTGCTCTATCTTCCTTTCCTTCTTCTTTTTTCTCTGGACTTAACTCTTCTTAGAACTAATGCCTTTTCTGAAAACCAAAATTTGGTGAAGAAAGACATTGTTTTTAAACTCATCCACAGGAATTGAATTTCCTCCATCGATCTCTAACCTAAAAAATTCCAAAAATCAATTCACTTCTATTTGGTTAGCGTAATTTCCAAAACCCCGTTTTTGTAAGTCGTGCGAAGTGACTCCTTTTTGACTTTCGCTGGCAGAAGAATTTCTTTGTGATATTTCTTATCCGAATCCTCGGCTTTAAGCTCTATAATGTCATCTTTTACTTCTATTTTTATCTTTTCCTCCTCCACACCTGGTATTTCAGCAACAATTACTATTTTATCAGCCTCATCGAAAAGATCTATTAAGGGTTCTCTGACCTTCTCAACTACCGGAGCTCCCTTTTCATCCTTTTTGATATTACCGAAGGTTTCAACCTGAGGTGATTCACCTGCAAGTCCTCCCAATTTTACAGAGAAACCATAGACCGCTTTCGCCCCTTTGGGCCCCAGACCTTTTATCTCACCGGTGCGAGAAAACTCCGATTTGCCCTCCTGTTGTAACTTAGCGGCTAAGTCTATCAAATTGCTGATTCCTTTAAATATTCCGCCGAGGCTGAGTTTTCCAGCTCCTCCTATGGATCCTGCGGACAAATCGATATCAAATCCGGTTTTTTCCTCTGTTTTTTTCCTTTTTTTAAACATCTTAAAACCTTCCTTTCACTTCTACATAGTTTCCGTTTTTAAGACTTTCCTCGTATCTTTTTATGATTTGTTTTTCTTTTTCAATCCTCATTTTCAATAAGAAAACCTGCTGTTCCATATCACTTATTTTGAGCTCATAAGCTCTAATTTTTTCTTTCAGTCTTTGTTCATCCATAACTTTTCAAAATCAGGTCACACCACCTTTACTGCGATTCTCACTAACTCCTGGATTGGTGAGTTAGAGTTTTCATCTATTCTTTTTTAAATTTTTTATTTTCCATCCTGTTTCGATTTTGGGCTTCTCCGACTCTTCTTGGTTAGTTTCATCTTTTATCTCCATCCAGGCTTTATCCCAGTCAAATCTCCTTTTCTTTTGAACTTTTTTATCCTCCTTTTCCAATTTTTTCATTTCCTTTTCGATTTCTTTTAACCGCCCAATAATCGACTCTACTCTGCTGTTTAATCTTATTCCCTCCCTCTCCAATCTCTCTCTCTCTTTCCTCCGCATGAACATATCGATGTAAGGTTGGTTCATATGAGGAGGCATAGAGCGTGTGCTATTAGGTTTTAGAGTTTTTATCTCCTCTATCCCGGGAATATTAGGCATAGTCTCTCTCACCTCCTCTCAAAGATAGAAACATAATTCAACTTTTTAAAAGGCTTATCCACACCCTGTCTTCTTGGTGACACCAAGATCCTCTTTTTTGGGCTTGCTCCCACGATCTTAAGCTCAACCAATTGACCCGGCTTAAGCCCAGCTTCGAGGCGAATATTACCGGGCAAAGTTATCTTCCCCTTCTCATCCACTCTGGATAATGTTTGCATTAGAGTTACTTTTTACACCCTTCCTGGAGTGCACCAGCTTGTCGAATTTGACCTTGAGGCTGGTGCGGTTTTCAAATCGCGAAAGCAAGCTTTCGCACTCCAAATTTTCTACATTTAGCAGTACTTTAAGATCAAACGTCTCACCACCGCCTTAACTTTTTCCCTTTTGCTTTTCCTGCCAATTCTTGAGGTCTCAGAAGCCAGGATGTCCTCACAGATTTTGACAAACTCTTCATTTTTGGCACTGACCGGAAGGTTTTTAACCCCAAGCGTCCTAGCAATCATAACACTTGCCCGGACCGTTGGAGCAAATTCACACCTTCCCTGCGCCCTTAAGCCTCTGACCACATTGACTATCTTCTTCACTCCTTTGAGATTTAGACCGTTGGATTTAGCTTTGGTTATGGCGATTTCAGTCTCTTGGTCAAAATGGTCCAGATCTATGGTAATCATCCTATCCCTTAAAGCATCCGCGCCTTTATGAACTCCAGCATACTCCTCCGGATTGCTGGTGAAGATTGCACAGAAATTCGGATGAACTTTCAGGTAGCTCTCCTCCCCTCTGGCCGCAGGGAGATTAATCATCTTCTCCTGTAAGATGGGAAGCAAAACGTTATTGGCTTCTGGTCTGGAACGGGTGAACTCGTCATAGATCAGGGTCAATCCATGTTTACAGGCAACGGTAAGACGATTATCTATCCAGCTTTTTTGGGTGTTTTCCTCTAATTTATAAACCCGCGATACGTACTGGTCCACAAATTTTCTCCTTTTAATACCAGATTCCGCACCTACCAGATCCGAGGTGGTTAACTCCTCATCCCCATGAAACATCACTACCGGTCGACCGATCTTGCTGGCAACATGCATAGCCAGACTGGTCTTTCCGGTTCCAGAAGGCCCTCTGAAATGAACTGGAAATCCTGCTTTAATATAGGCTAAGGCACGTTCGGTTATCTCTTTTATCGCTTTGGTCTCTATAAAATCAGGCAAAGGAGAAGGCTCCAATACGGCAGTAGATTCTTCAATCATTACCATCTCAAAAGACTCCTTTCTTAGGTTTTAAATTTTGAGTTATCTTTTTTATTGTCTCTATAAAAATGGATTTCTTACTCAGAGAACTCTAAAAAGTAGTTTTTGGAGTGCGAACCTTTAGGTTTGCCAAAAAGAATTCTTTTATTTCTAATGGGTTAAGGTAAAGCTATCCGCCTCAGGTGGATACACTCCATTATTCTTTCGGCTTCGTCGAGCTCCGCTCCCAAAATTTTTAGTTTTTCAGAGACCTCACTCATTATCTATTAGGGTTATTAACTAAATTTTCAGCTTTTTTACTAAAAGCACCTGCCCACCCCTGCGACATTTTTTCTTTTTTTATTACTCCTTTGCCTCCGCATCTGAGACAGGGATAACTGGTCGCAAGTTTCTGACCCTTTCCTTTACACTCCGGGCAAGTTATTCTTGGTTCTATCAAAGTAACCACCCCTACGCCCTTACATACAGTGCAGTTCAGTCTGGTATGAGGATATACTCCGGTTCCGTGGCAAAAGGCACAGTCTATATATGGTTCCTCTACCTTAACTTTCCCTTTCCCTTCACAGATGGGGCAGATTGATATGGATGATAATATCTTGAAAGGATCTATCCCTTTCCCTTTACAAAAAACACATTTTATCTCTTTCATTATTATACCCCCCGTTTTTCAACAGAAGCCTGAGATTACCACCGATTAGAAGTTTACCCTGCCCTCCCATCCATAGGATAGCACTAAAAACTTTGTTAGCCGTAAAGCCTTCAACTAACTAACCGGTGGTAATCTTTTTTTTCTAATCATCTCGTCTTGATGCCTATCCCTTTTTTTATTTCCCTTTTGCCCTTCTGGCTGGCTTTTTATCCCCCGTCTCTGCCAGACTGTGTGCACTTACTTTTCTGGCACCGCTTCTTACCTTTGCCACACTTGAGTGCATCTCTTTTACTGCCGCGACCACTTCGCCAACCTCATCCTTCCTTTGCTCGCTTTCTTTGTGTATGCCCCCCATGAGTTTTCTGACTTCTTTTCTTAACTGTGCGATCTCAGAATGCAGGTCTTCTACGAAGGCATCCAGCATCTGAACAACTTCGGATTTCCTTTCCGAGTGCTCTTCTTGGAATCCCTTCAATAGGTCGCTGACTTCCTTCACTCTCAATTTAACCTCTTTTTGGAGAGCTTCGATCATTTTCTTTCTGTCAACATAAGAGTCAGCCATATCCTGTCCCAGGCTCTTAATATCAGTTGCCACATCTCGTAATCCCATCCTTTTCACCTCCTTTTCTCTGTTTAAGGTTTGTCCGAATTTGGATCCCATTGATAGGTTTTTTATCATATCCTTGAAATCTTTTATTTTCAAATCCTTCCCTTTGTTCAAAAGTTTTCTTAACTCCGCTGTTAGCCTTTCCTGCTCTTCACCGAAGTTTTTTAATAATCCTTTTATTTCAACTATCCCCTTCTCTATCTCAATTTGAGCTTTTTTTATCCTTTCAACTTCCCCATTGGTCAGAGCATCTCTTAATTCAGAAGCTTGTATTTTTTGTTCTTTAATAAAATTCTTTAAGTTTTGCTTGACTTCTTTTTCTTTCTCCGACTGACTTAAGAGAATTCCATTTATCATCCTATCGAAATCTTTTTTTCTTAAAGATTCTTTTTTAGCCAGGGTTTCTTTTAATTCAGCACTCAGTTTTTCCCTTTTATCTTTAAAATCTTCCAAAATTTGATAAGTGTTATCTATTATTGTTCCTATCGCATCCACTCGGGCATCATAAGAGGAAATCAAATCCTGTGCCACATCTCTCATCTGTTCAACTGTTATCATTTCCCTAATCCCTTCTTCCATCCTTTGGAATGTAAACCTTTAGGTTTACCATTTATAATGGGCAAAGCTATCCGCCTTAGGCGGATGCACTCCATTATTTGGAAGAATCTCTGGCGAGGTATACTTTCCGGTTTAGCCCCCCTGAGGACACCTCGACAAAAATTCCTCCAGACCCTTCGGTGAGAAACCTTAGGCTGTAGCTGCTGTCGGAGTAAGCCCGATAGCCTCAGCATACTTCAAGAAGGTCTCCACACCTGCGCACACCACCCTTGCCTCAACCGCCAGAAGCTCGATTCCCACCAGGGAGACCCTGACCCAGGCATCGATAACGATACCCTTATCCAGGATCCTGTCGACCACTTCCACTAAGCTGGAAGAGCCAATGTTTTTTTCGACTGCCATCTTTTATCACCTCCCCTCTTTTTCATCTTTAGACACACAAAGAGTATCCAATTTACTTTCTTTATTGTTCAGCAACAATTTTTCAATCCTATCTAATATTTGTTTCACTGCTTTTGGAAAAAAGACAGGGCCCTCCAATTTGGTAACTTGATTTTCAAATTGCTCAGCTGCTGAATTGGAACAGGTTAATATCGATAATGAGGGGTTACTCTCTCTTATCCTCTGGGGTGTTCTAAGTATACTGGCTTCTAAAATATTTAAATCGAGGATTAAGAGATCTGGTCTTTCTTTCTCTATTATATCTATTGAATTTTGTGGATAGGTAAGTGAATCTGTAGAGCAACCTTTTGAATTTAAAATCCTGCTTAAAACCCATCCCTTTTCTGGAAAATCATTCAGAATCAATATGCGTGGTTTGTTTTGAACCACTTGCCCCCCCTGTTTTGGGCTAAAGAATTGGCTTAATGAATATTTTTATCCTGCTGAATATCCTTGATCTATATAGCCCCCCACTTTTTTGTGGGTTTGTTTTTCTTATCGGCAGAAGTTAAAACATCTTTAGAATACTGAGTGAAATTTCAAAATGTTTTTTAAAATAATAAATGAAGGTGTGAATCTTTATTACCCCTCCACATCCTTCGTAGATTCTAAGCACAACCTGAGGTTAAAAAACTAATTTTTAGATTCGGTTCATCAAGACAAGTGATAGCAAAAATGTGGGATCATTTCTTCTTTCAATCCTCTCTGTGAAACATCTAATGTACATTAATCATTTTCTGATGAATTTAAATGCTGTTAGCCAGATTCGAAATAGAGCGTAATTCTTAATCCTTGTATCAGCCAGAATTGGTTGACAAAGAGCAAGAGGGCTTTAAAAAGCAAAACCAACCTAAATATTCCAAGAGAAAATTTGTTTTAGAGGCTTTTGACCTGCGGAAAGTACGAGTGTGCTATAACTGTAGAGATGAAAAAAGTAAATAGATCTAATAGGACCAAGGAGGAAGAATTAGAAGCCAGGTTAGGTGAGAGTGTCAGAAATATTCACATAGACAGGGCGCATCAGGACCTGATAAAAGAAATTTTAAGATTAGTTATCAAGAGGGGAAGGAATACTTTGACCAGATAATAAAGAATCAAAATATTTAGCACCGAAGAATTCAAGACCGCCTCGAAAGCCTATCTAGACAAATTGGATAGGAAGAGCGGGGGGGATTTTCGGCAGGAAAAATTTAAGTAATGGAAAGCCGAACAGTAGGCAATAGGGGGAAAAAGCACCTTAAGGTCAGCAATTGCATATGCTTGCCTATAAAAGAAATTATTTAATCTTGATTAACAATGTCAAAACGGAATTTAGTGACGAAGAGGCGCCTCTACCAAGGAGACGACAAACTTTTTAAAACCCTAAATCGTGACATAAGGTTTTTTAGTTAGTAAGATACTAGAAACTTCAATTGTTGAGCTTAAAAGAGATTAAGCTTGATCCCTTTTCTAGAAAATCTGAAAGAGACTCCACCTCAATTTTTTCACTCTCTATATTATACGTTTTTAGCTGAGATAAGATTTTCTCTTTTAGATTTCTGTCCAAAGTTAAGCAGGAAATCCGGTCAAATTCGCCGTTTAAATCCTTTCTTATGTTGTAAATAGGGTCTGATCTCCCTGTTTCGATCTCAATCGCGGTCATTTTATTCCCTTTCTTGGCAACAAGATTAACTACTCCTCCACTGGTAAGCTTGTACTCCTCTTGAACCTCATAATCGAGTTTTTTAAAATGCTTTGAGACCGTTTTATAGCCAAAATGGTCAGAAATCAACCAAGTGAATCCAAGATAAAACAAGCCTAACTTTAAGATAGGTAATGTATTACTGTGTAGGATAAAAACTTACAAAATTCTATAATCGGATTTTGAGTCCGGCGCGTCTGCCAGTTTCACCACTCCGGATTATAAAGCAGTGGTTAGTGAATAGTGGCCAGTTATCAGTTTTTCTTATCTGGGAACTTTCCACTGTTCAACATCTCTAAAAGCCATAATAATATAGAATTATATATCCTTGTCTAGTTTTCTTTTCGATACCTTTTCAGAATTCTTTGTTAATGAGTAAGGGTTGGTTTTAAATCTGCCTTAATTGTAAATCTTAATACAAACTACCTCTAAAATACAAAAGAAAGTAAGATTTTACTTGACAAGTTCTGATATCTTTCTATTTTTGCCTTTGTTTATTATTTTTTCCTTTAAGCTTTTGATCTTTTAAACCTTTGTTTGGGGGCCGTAGTTCAGTTGGGAGAACGTTTGACTGGCAGTCAAAAGGTCACGGGTTCGACTCCCGTCGGCTCCATTTTTAAAAATACTTGATAAAGATACTCTTGAATTAAAGAATTTTGCATTTCACCCGATAAATTTGTAAGAGTATCGGGGGAACATTACCCAGAAATAAAATAAACTATGATTTAAAACAAATATCTTTACAGTTTATGGGGATAGCCGTTGAAGTAGCGTTTTCCCTAGCCCCCCTACGCTATTTCGACCTAAGCTGTCCCCATTTTTTTGTATCTGAAAAAGTAGAGACGCATAGCTATGCGTCTCTACACAATATCATAATCTATTTTTATTCTGATTTAAACCCGAATTAAGGAAATTAACAAGGCTATACTCAAGCCAACCAAAATAATCACAGTTCCCCAGGAGATGAAATTATAGACTCCCTTATTAACATGCTCCCCCATCAATTTTTTATTGTTTATCAAAATTAGCATGAAAATAAGTATCACCGGAAGCACAATCCCGTTTATCACCTGAGAGATATACATCACGGGAATAAGTGGAATTCCTGGCAGAAGAACTATACCCGCACCTAAGAAGATCAATAGAGAGTAAAGTCCATAGAACTGGGGAGCCTCGGAGAATTTCTTGTTTACTCCATCCTCCCATCCCATCCCCTCACACACCACAAAAGCAGTTGATAAAGGCAAGATCGAAGCCGCAAATAAGGAAGCATTCAAAAGCCCAAAGGCAAACAGAATTGAACAGTATTTCCCGGCCAAAGGTTCTAAGGCTAAAGCCGCATCTTTGGCTGTTTCCACCCTGATCCCTGCTTTGAAAAGTGTAGCCGCACAGGTCAGGATAATAAATCCAGCAACTATGGTAACGATTAAACTCCCTAGGATAACATCTAAGCTGGAATGCTTATAATCTTTCACTTTAATATTTTTCTCCACCACTGCGGCTTGAAGATAAAACTGCATCCAGGGAGCAATAGTTGTTCCCACCAATCCGATGAGCATCCCCAAACTCCCTGCAGAAAACTCAAACTTAGGAGCCATCACACTGTTTTTAACTAAATCCCAATCAGGCTTGGCTAAAAAGCCTGAGATTATATAGGTAATATAGAACAAACAGGCAAATAAGAAAATCTTTTCCACTGACCTGTAAGTCCCTTTCACCACTAAGAGCCAGACTAAAAATGCACCAATTGGAACTGAAACATATTTGGGAATATAAAAGATCTCTAAACTTGACGCTACTCCAGCAAATTCGGCAATCACATTTCCGAAGTTGGTTAGAACCAGAGCTAAAAGTAGATAAAAGGTAATCCTCACCCCAAATCTTTCCCGAATGAGATCAGACAGCCCTTTTCCAGTAACCACCCCCATCCGGGCACTCATCTCCTGAATTATTACTAAGGCTACCATAATCGGAATTAAAGACCAGAGTAAACCATAGCCGAAATGTGCTCCCGCCATCGAATAGGTAGCAATCCCACCTGCATCGTTATCCACATTAGAGGTGATAATCCCTGGACCTGCCACAGCCAGGAAGATCAGAATGATTCTCCAGCGAGATTTTAAAAATCTTCTTCCCATAATAAAAAATATGTTAAGAGCTCTAAAAAAGTGAATAAGTTTTGCGGGCAAGGGTGCCCGCTCTACGAGATATCAATAGATTAACAATCGTAGGCATCCGCCATAGGCGGGACAGCCCTGCAATTCTAAGTTTTTCAGAAATCTCATATTATTTTTTAGACTGAATTACCTGAACTCTAAAACTCTTTATATTTCGATTCTACCGCATCCCGGAGAGTAATAATGCCGGTTAGTTGATCATCTTTATCCACAACTGGAATTGCCAAGAATTTATATTTCTTAAAAATCTCAGCTACTTTTTCTACATCCTCCTCCGGTTTAACTTTAACCAGATGAGTATTCATCAGCTTGGATAAAGGTGCCTCATTTACGCATAAAAGCAGGTGTCTTAAAGTCAAAACCCCAACTAAATGGCTCTCTTTATCAGTTATATATAAATAAGCAATGGTTTCTAAAGGATGAGTGGTTTTTCTAAACTCATCAATTGCATCTCCAATACTTTTATCCACCTGAATGGAAATAAAATCCTTGGTCATAATACTGCCTGCAGTTCCTTCTTTGAACTTCAATAGCTCCTCTAAATTCTCCCGGTGGGGTTTCTCCATCGTCTGAATTAGCTTTATCTTTTTATCTTCAGGCAGGTCAGCTAAAAGGTCAGCCGCTTCATCCGGTGCCATTTCCTCTAAGATGTCCGAGGCATGCTCCTCAGTAGCAGACTCAATCAATGAGACCTGAAGCTTAGGGTCAACCTCCTCTAAAGTCTCTGCGGCAGTTTGTAAATCTAAAGATTTGAAAACCGTAGCTCTTTTCTCCTGATCTAACTCCTCGATTATATCGGCCAGGTCTGAAGGATGAATTTCGTGTAATTTTCGTAAGGTAACATTAAGCTTAAGATTTTTCTTTTGGGGGTCACTGGCTAAAGGCTGAACATATTTCCAGGAGATCATCTTTTCTGGAAACCGATAGGCAAAAAACCAGTTAGTGAGAAAATCTACGATTTTAATCCAGCCCAAGCGTCTGAAGATCCCTCTCATCCCGAAATCAACATGCACAATCCGTAGCTCCCCATCCGTTATCAGAATATGGATATCATTTATCCTCTCGATCTTAGCTCCATAAGTATCCACTACCTGTTTATCCAAAAGCTCTTCTTTAAGGAGTATCTCCCCCTCACTTAACTCTAAAGGCTTGAATTCCTTCTCTGCATCCGGTTTCAAACTGACAATATTCCCATTTAAGCTCTGAACTAAAGACCAGTCTAAGGCTAAAGAGCTTTTTTCTCCTCTCAGCTTAACCCTTAAGGTGACCACATTAGGAAAAAGCTCTCCCAATTTAACTTTCAGGTCCACCAATTTACCTAAAGTTTTACCATTATAATCAATTATTGAGCGACCCAAAAGCTCAGAGAAAAACAAAAACATTTTCAAATCAGGTTCTTGCATATTATTATTGAAAAAACTAATAGAATAGCTTTTTTATTCCCCAAATAATTAATATTAAAGGCCAGAATCTCCAGATATCTCCACTTAGATATCCTAAATTGTGCAAAAAGAATAATAATCCGATCAAAATCAATAAAATCCCAGCAAAAACTGGCTTCTTATTTTCACACATTTAATACCTCCTTTAAATATATCGACAAAATTTTTGTCAAGATATTAACTCTTAACTGACTTGTCAAACGAAAATTCAAAAATAAAATTACGAATGACAGATGATGAATATCGAATTGTCGAGATGACCTGCTAAAGGGGGGCTTACCCATTGTGTGACCATCACAAAAGAATCGGAGTGCAAGAGCTTGCTCTTGCTTTTCTAGAGTTATGGAATCAGCCTCAAGGTCAAATTCGACCTCAAGGTCAACATTGACAATCTGATGCACTCCCTCTCGTTCTTTAAACTTCTTTTACCAAATCGCTTATTTTTCTCCGGGGAGTGATTTCCGGCTCTTCGTTGGGATAACCTACAGGTAAAATTATTATAGGATTGAGCGTATCAGGCAGATTCAGGATTTTACTGACTGCATCTTCATCAAAAGCACCCACGATCGCACTTCCCAAGCCTAAATCCACTGCGGCTAAATGGACATAGGCGGCTGAGATTGTAGCATCTTGAATGGAATAAAGTTCTGAGCCTCTTTTTCCATATTTACGAGCAGAGCGCAAAGGGTCAGCACAGAAAATCAGGTTCACCGGTGCCTGGGTTATGAAATCTTGTTCATAAGCTGCATTAGCTAAAGCAATCTTCTGGGCAGCTTTTCTAACTAAAAATATCTGATAAGCCTGTAAATTACCAGCTGAAGGAGCAGAGTTTGCCACATAAAACAACTTCTCTAATTTCTCTTTTTCGATCTCCTTGTCTTTAAAAACCCTGACCGAATGCCTTTTTTTCACCACCTCAAAAAATTCCATCGTAAATCTCCTTTTTTTCAACTTGCTCTCTGTTGGTCTCCAGACCAGCAGAGAATCAATTAGATTTCAAATTATATATTTCTCAGTTTCATATAGATCTTTCTTAAGCTCCTGGGTCTCATAGCTGGTAACATACTGTCCGCAATTGCTGCCGATTTTGTTCTCTTCGGGTTCTCCCGGACTCAAGATCACCTCATAACCCCGGCTTTCAAGTTGCTCTATAAGCTGAGAACAAGCCCTGGTATCATCTGGCTTAAAAAAGGAGCTTAGTTTATTCATAATCACTCGATTAGTTGGGTTTAGCGGCGTGATTTTAATCAGGAAAAACTCTGGGTTAAAGTAGTAAGAGATGACCTTTGGGTCCACCGGATATCCTCTGGTCAAAGCAAAATTCAAAGTTATCTTCCTGTCGCCAGGGTGGTAAAAACGCTTCCCATACCTGGCGATTTCTGCAAAGCTCCACTTCTTAGCTGGTATTAAAAAATTCCTTCTTCCTTCTTCAGTTGAGTGAATAGAGAATTGAAGCTGGAATTTTCCTTGAGCATATAGTCTGTTCTTCAAATCTGTCAGTCTTTCAAAAAATAAATCTCTCCCTTTTGGAGCGATTGTAGATATACAGGGCATTAAGCCAGGGGCTTCATAAATTTCAGGAAGTTTTTCCAGTACCTCTAAAACGTTTAGATTGAAAGCTGGTTCCCCCATTCTGGCAAATTGGATTTTAAGCTTTGGCACCGGGATTTTTCTGGAGGGAAAACGCCTGCAGATGATATAATCGATCTGCCGTAAGAGCTCTTCTGAGGAAAGCTTTCCTTTATAACTTAATCCGGCATCGCAGATCGGACAGCGAATCGGACAGCCAAATAAGGTGGAGACGATTATCACCCATTTTTCCTCTCTGGGAAAAGGGGGTTGTAAGGATTCCACAAATTCCAGAATGTAGTTATTCTTCATTCGAGCCAAATAAAGGATCGCTAAATCCTCTTTACCATATTGACCGATTACCTCCATCTTAAATTAGCTCCTCTCAACGAACTTTTCTCTTTTTAAAAGTTTAGCTATCTTCATCCCGCAGGCTAATCCATCCCCGGCTGCAATTCCTGCCTGCCGGTAATCTCTATTAATCACGTCTCCCACGAAGAAAATACCTGAAGTCTTTTGTCGATTAAGTGCTTTTCCTGTATCTCTCTGAAGATACAAGCTGCGAAGTTCCTCAGATAAAAAGTCTATATTGGGAACTCGACCGATAGCCACTAAAATATAATCTGAGGACAAGGAAAATTTCTTCCCAGCTTTAGAAGATAAATTCTGTGAACTTTTACAGCAATCTAGAAATACCTTTCCCTCTTTTTCTCTGATCTTTAGAGGAATTGTCTCGGGGAAAAGATTTATCTTTTTACTTTTTTTAGCCCTTGCCAGAAGAAGCGGAAGGCATTTTGGAGAAGGATCCCTGAAGACTAAATCGACCTTACAATCTGTTCCACCTTTACTCTTTTCGCTGAGCATCTGCGGCGAGACCAGATTCAAGGCGTAGTCAAAAGCCACATCTCCCCCACCGATAATTGTGATCTTTTTCCTTTCAGTAGAGGGAAGCTCACTTATTTCATAAAATAACCTTTTGCAGAACCCCTTTTTTCCTCCTGATAGATTAACCTTTCTGGGGATGGTTCCACTTGCCACTATTACTATTCTGGAAGTAATTCTGGCTTTCGCAGATTTTCCTGCATCTGTCTCGATCTCGAAAAAACCTTTTTCCCGGGATAAATTTTTAACCCTTTGCCTGCTTACTTTGATATTTAACTTTTTCAACTGTTCTGAAAAAAGCCAGGCTAACTTTTTTCCAGGTATGCCATCCGGAAACCCAGGATAATTCTCTATCAGATTAGCATTCCACAACAGTCCTCCAACCTTATGTTGTTCCAGAAGAAAAGGCTCAAACCCCTCTCGCTTTAATTGGATTGCTGCTGCTATTCCAGCTGGCCCTGCTCCGATAATAGTTATCTCCTTATACATCAAACCTCTAAATACCTGTTAAGCCAGAATCTCTTTTCTTTACTCTTGCTTCTCGAATCCACCCAACAGCTCATCTTTTTTGCAAGGTCAAAGTTTACCCTAAACTCTAAAGTCTATTATCTACCATACTTTTTGTTAACTAATCTACGAAAAAGAATTCAACCTGCCAACATTTTTTTCCTGAATTCTAATCTTTATCCTCTCTCTGTCGATACAATTTTTAAAGGGGGAAAATCCTTGACAAACTATATTGACATAATATAGATTCTTCTAAAATTTAAACTATTAAAGGAGGAGAAAATGTCTATCTTAAAAACTCTGAAGTTCTCAGTTGTTATTTTCTTTTTTTCATTTCTATTAATTAATACTAACCTGTTATTAGCCCAAACTGAAAACTTAACTGAGGAATCTCTTTTTCAAAGGGTAAGAGAAGACCTGACTAAAGCAAAAAACCAGCAGGTTGACATCCTCTCCCCTAAGAACTATAAGAACGCTTGGGATGATTATAGTTTAGCTTATGAGAAGTTCAAAAAGGGTGGAGAGCTTAAGGAGATTCAGAAAAAGTTAGAGAAAGTCAAGGAGTACTTAGCAGAAGCCTATAAGAATGCAGAGGTAGCTCGTGTCCCTTTTGCCTCCCTGCTTCAAGCACGAGAAAAAGCTCTGAAAGCCAATGCTCCGGAATTCGCACCTGACCTGTATGAATTAGCCAAAAAAGCTTTTGAGGAAGCATCTTTGCGCATAGAAGCAGGAGACTTAAATGGTGCCAGAGAGAAGGCTAAAACAGCTGAGGTAAAATTCAACCAAGCAGAGCTGAAAGCAATCAAAGGAAGTATCCTGGGCGAAGCTAAAAAATCAATAGAGGAAGCCAAGCTCAAAGCCAGAGCAGATAAATATGCTCCCTTAACCCTAAAAAATTCCGAGGATCTCTTAGTTTCAACTGAACAGCTTTTGAATACGGAAAGGTATGCGGCAGAGGATGCTACCGCAAAAGCAGAACAGTCTGCTTATCAGGCTCGGCATGCCATATACCTCTCCTCAAAATTCCAGAACCTGAAAATAGACTATACTTCTCTTGAAAAATTAGTCTTAGAGCAGGAAAACCTCATTACCCGTATCGCTAAAAATCTTGACTATTCTCCTGAGTTTGACCAGGGCTCAGAAAAACCAGTTGAATCCATAATTCTGGCGATGGATAATCTTAAACGAGAAAAAAAAGAACTACTTTCTGAGTTGAAGGAGAAGGAGGATAAAATTAAAGAACTCTCTGAGCAATTGGATATACTGGAGGAGAAGGTTGCCCAGAAAGAAGCTGGCTATAAAGAATTAGAATTAAAAAGCATAGAGGAAGAACAGTTCCTCTCCTTAGAAAAGTTTTTCACCAAAGAGGAAGCCAGTGTGATTAAAGAGAGTGAGAATATAGTCATCCGTCTTTATGGTATAAATTTCCCCAGCGGAAAATCAACCATTCTTCCAGAAAGCTTCGGGCTTCTATCTAAAGTTCAAAAAGCTATGCGCGATTTCCCGGAGAGAAAAATTGTAATCGATGGACATACCGATTCTATGGGGGATGAAACTTATAACCAGGAGCTGTCATTATCTCGCGCTAAAGCTGTAACTGCCTATCTTATAGCCAATATGGGATTAGCAGAGGATAGGATCTCCTATACTGGCTATGGAGAATCAAAACCAGTTGCCTCCAACGATACCAAAGAAGGAAGAAGCCTCAACCGCAGGATCGATGTGGTGCTGGTAAAGTAAACCAGGAAAGGTAGGGCAAGGCCGTCAAGGTCTTGAGACTTTAGCCTTGCGTTTTCAATGCAGTTAACTCTTCCTGGGCAGGAGTTCAACTCCTGCCCAAGCTTTTTCCGGCAGTATAGGTGTATCTTGAGAAGAGCTCCTAACACAACGATTAAGAGGTAAAGCTAAAGCTTTTCTGTGCTTGCCAGGTCCCCCCTGACGTGGCAAGTTAAATCTTAGAAACTTATTCCGTCAGGTCAGGGGACTTGACGGTCACAAATTTTTAAGGTAGGGGCAATTCATGAATTGCCCCTACCTTCACTCAAAAAATATTTTGCTCCCACTAAAAAGGGTTGACAATCGTCAAAATAAATACTATTATATAAAAAACAATAATTAAACCTGGAGTGAAAATGCCAAGTTTAAACAAGATATTTTTAATCGGAAATTTAGGGCGGGATCCAGAAAAAAGGTATACTCCAAACGGTCAAGCGGTAACCTCAGTCACCTTAGCCACCACCTTCCGTTGGAAAGATAAATCTGACCAGTTTCAGGAGAAAACCGACTGGCATAATTTAGTAATCTGGGGGAAGCAGGCTGAAACTGCTAAGGACATCCTAAAAAAAGGAGATCAGGTCTTTGTGGAAGGAAGGATCCAGAATCGTTCCTATGATGACCGTAATGGAAACAAAAAATATATTACTGAAATCATAGCCAGACGGATTTTTAAATTGGGCCGTAAAGAAGCTGAGCCTTCTGTAGAGCCGGTGGAGACAGAAGCAGAAGTCAGTGAAGGGCAAGATGAGGATCTACCCTTCTAAGCTCCATAAATTAGCTACGAACCTTTACCCCTCAGGTAAAACAGACCTCCTGGTTCTGGTTTAAAATCTAAGATTATGCCCTTAAGGCTTTATCTTTTCCTGTGTGCTGGTTTGATTTTTTTCTTTAGCGGTGTTATTTATCTTTTAACTCTCTCTCCTTCTATTTCTTTTATCGATACCGGGGAGCTTGCCACAGTCTGTTATACCTTGGGTATTGTCCATCCTACTGGTTACCCTCTTTACACTTTAATCGGAAGGATTTTCACTCTTTTATCCTTGGGAACCCCGATTTTCTCTCTTAATCTACTTTCTCTATTTCTTGTCAGTTTTGCTAACCTGATTCTATTTTTTCTTTTTCTTAAAATTCTGGAGCTTCTTTTCCCCGATATAAAGAAGAATCTACGTCAAT
The DNA here is from genome assembly GCA_964570765.1 of uncultured Ignavibacteria bacterium. Taxonomy (GTDB): domain Bacteria; phylum Zixibacteria; class MSB-5A5; order MSB-5A5; family RBG-16-43-9; genus CAZMZF01. Next base: position 136,836 of record CAZMZF010000001.1, on the reverse strand, counting down.
ACCTGTCTTTCCTTATCACCCTTATCTTCTCTTTCACCCCTACCCTCTGGTTCCAGGCAACTTCCAATGAAGTCTATGGCTTAACTCTCCTTCTAACCACAATCCTTCTCTACCTGCTTCTCTCTCAGATAAATCTAAAAGCTCAGGATAAATCTATAAAATCTGAGAATTTTTCTTATCTTTTCTTTTTTCTCTTTGGCTTGAGTTTTGGCAATCATCTTTCCGCTCTACTTTTTTTGCCAGGGTTTATCTTCCTTTTTTTCTCGATTTACGGAAAACCGATCTTTCAGCTAAAACGACTTTTTCTCTTCCTGTCTTTTTTCCTCCTGGGTCTTTCGATCTATCTTTATCTCCCTATTCGCTCCTCCTGTAACCCAATCCTGAACTGGGGAGAACCCTCAACCCTTTCAAATTTCAAACGGCATGTCACTGGCTGGCAATATCAGGTATGGATGTTCTCCAAGTCAGCCCGGGTGCTCTGGGAGAATTTCAGATATTATTTACATTTATTCTGCTCTCAGTTCCCCGTTTATATACTGCCCTGGATATTGATTGGATTTTTTGTAATGCTAAAAAAAAGCCTGAAGATCTCAGTTTTCTTAATTCTTATATTCCTCTTCAATATTCTCTATGGCATAAATTACGATATTGCAGATATTGACCCGTATTTTCTCCCCTCTTTTTTGGTTGCTTCAATCTGGATGGTATGCGGAATAGCATTTCTCTTCGAGTCACTTTACCGAAAAAATAAAATCTTTCCCTCGCTCTGGCTGGTTTTAGCTGTTCTGTTTTTTATTCTCCCTTTACTCAACCTTTTCCGTAATTACTCAAAACAGGATCAGAGCAAAAGCTATTTTGCTTACGATTATGCTGAAAATATTTTAAGGTCAGTCAAAAAGGACCCAATCATACTGACCAAAAACTGGGACCATTATTCCCCCTGGCTCTATTTAAGATTTGTGGAGAATAAAAGACCGGATGCAAGATTTTTAGATACTGAGCTTTCAAGAAGGAGTTGGTATCTGAACTATATCAAAAACAACTATTCAGAACTATACGACAAATCCGAACAAGAGATAAACCGTTTTCGAGAACAGGTCTATTTATTTGAGAACAGAAAACCTTACGATCCGAACGTTATAGAAAAAAGTTACGTGGATATGATTTCAAGTTTTCTCTTGAAAAACTATCCGGAAAAACCTCTTTATTGTGACCTTTCTACCGATGAAAAGTTCCTTCGTTCATTGATTCAGTTTCCAGAAGGTATCATCTTTCGTCTACATAAAGATATTGCTTACTATCCCTATTCTTACCCGGACCTTGAACTGCGTGGTATTACAGATGAAAAAATTTACAAGGATGAAAGGACTCTGTTTAATCTTCAGAGTTATCCACGGATCATCAAAGACCGCATCGCTTACCTCTTATATTTCAAGCAGGATTCCCTAGCTCAGGATTTAGGGGAAAAATACAGAAGTCTTTTAAGCCAGTCATATAGATAAAAAATAGCGTAGGGGGCAGGTTTGAAACCTGCCCCCTACAAACTATCCATTAAAATAGTAATTCTCTGTTCGTAGGGATTCAAAATTTTGAACCCTTACTACAATGATCACCGTTACGTCTAACATTTCTGCTGTATGATAAAAACTAAACGTCCGACACAAAGGTCGGACGTTACAAAACATTATTTTAAGGGAGGGGCGTAGAGACGCATGGCGATGCGTCTCTACATATCTATCTTTTTTTCTTCTCTAAACCCAATTTCTCCTTTGCCAGTTTAGCTTCAGCTGAATCCGGATACTTTGTTATCACCTCTTTAAAATATCGGTTTGCTCTGAGCTTATTTTTCAATTCTTCATAACATAGCCCTATCTTATAAAGTGCGCTGGGAAGTTTATCAGAAACAGGAAAATTCTGCAAAAATTTTTGAAATTCATCCAGGCTCCGGCTATAATCCTCTTTTGCGAAATAACACTCTCCCAACCAGTATTGAGCTTTATCTGCTGATTTGCTTTGAGGAAAGTAGCGGAGAAATTCCGAGAACCCCTGAATGGCTAAGTCGTAATTCTTTTTGGCAAAATCAAGATAAGCCTGATCATATAATTTCTGTGGGTCTAAACTAACCTTTGCCCTCAGAGAATCCGGGATTCCGGTAGTATCTGCTGGAGCAAGCTCTCCTTTCTCCATCTTGCGGAACAATTCGGAGAAACGGTATCCGGAATCTTCCACCCTTCCTTGTAACATCCCTAACCTTTCGTCGATCGAACTTAAACTTGATGAAAGGTCAGCTTTAAGCTTCTGGTTCTCCTCTAACTGTATCCTCAATAAGCTATCCAGGGCAGCAACATCTCTTTCCATACGGTGATTACTCGCTTCCAGATAATCAAGCTTTTCCTGAAATCCGACAATCTCCCTTCTTGAAACACAGTTTGAGATAACAAGAAATAAAAGGAGAAATAGAAATGCAGTTCCCCGGCTCCAGGTTCTGATTTTAAAGTCTCTTATCCTGTGGATCTGTTTACAGATAAGTAAACACCTCCTTACAGTCCTCCAAAATCTATCTAAAACTTTTTACTTTTTTTACTTAGAAACGATTACGAAATCATCCCTTCGATTTTTAGACCAGGCTTCTTCATTTGAACCGGGATATAAGGGCTTTTCCTTGCCATAGCTGATTATCGAGATCCGGGAAGGGTCAATTCCTAAGTTCACCAGATAATCCATAGCTGATCTGGCTCTTTTCTCACCCAGGGCTAAGTTATACTCCACAGTTCCTCTTTCATCGCAGTTCCCTTCTATCCGGATTTTAACTTGAGGATTATCCTTTAAGAGCGGTGCGTTCTGATTTAAAACCTTTTTAGCATCCTGCCGGATGAAATATTTATCGAAGTCAAAGTAGATCGGTTCAAGCTTGATCTCCATCGTCTCCGTCACTTTTTTCTCTTCAACTGGCGGGGTTGGCTTTTCCTCTGGTTTTGGTTCCTCCTTGGGAGCTGGCTGTTCAACTGCGGGTTTTATCTTGGTACCCTGCTTGCATCCCCAGCAGAAAGCCATGATAAAAACCCCTAAAAAAATTACTAAAACACTTCTCACCTTACACCTCCTGGTAAAAGGTTAAAGTTAAATTTTGTTAATTATAATTACACTTTTAAAAGTTGTCAAGTAAAATCTAAAAAGAAAAAACATTTTTTAAAATTATTTTAAAAACAAAAAGGGTTATTTCCCAACTTTAAAATGGTAGGGGTTCAAAATTTTGAACCCCTACAAATACCGTAGACCCACGTTGCCCCAACGTGGGTCTATCACCGAATATAACAATCCTTTTTGTCAAGCAGTCTCGCCTCTGGCGGTTAAATCACCCTCAAACGAGTCTGAGGGTACCACCCCCCGTAGGGGGGTGTCCCATATTCAAAACCTCGAAGACCAGGAAGGATTATAATTTCCTCCTCCAGAAGTAATAGCCTTTTGATTAGAGCCATCCCAGTTCATAATGTAGACCTCATACTTTCCTGTTCGATTAGAGCTGAAAACTAAATGATACCCATCTGGTGACCAGGAAGGGTTTTCATTATTACCACCGTAGGTCAATCTTCTCAAATTCTCTCCGGTAACGTCAATGGTATATATATCAAATCCTGAAGAGGTCCTGACCACAAAAGCGATCTTATCCCCTTTTGGGGACCAGGCTGGTGAATCGCAGTAATCTAAATCATAAGTCAGCCTGCGGATGTTGCTTCCCTGAATATCCATAATATATACCTGGGGAGAGCCGGTTCGATCTGAAGTGAAAACTATCTCTTTACCGTTGGGAGAAAAAGAGGGTGAGGATTCTATAGCAGAGCTATTGGTCAATCTTCGGATGATTTTCCCGGATTGGTCAATTAGATATATCTCCGGATTACCATCTTTGCTTAAAGTCAATCCTATATTTTTACCATCTGGAGACCAGGCTGGTGCAGAATTCAATCCTGCCTGAGAAGATAAAATCCCGTTCGTATTCGTTTGCAGATCCCTTATCCAGAGGTCTGGATTCCCTTTTTTATAAGAAGTGTAAATGAGTTTTTTCCCATTTGGAGACCAGCGAGGTGACAAATCTATAGATTTATCTTCAGTGACCTTTTTAACATTAAAACCGTCATAATCGGAGATATAAATCTCCTTATTACCGCTTCGGGTGGAGACAAAAGCGACCCTGGTATTAAAAATCCCCTTCTCACCAGTTAATTCTAAAACTAAATCATCCGAGATAGTATGAGCCAATCCCCGATAATTATCCGGGGAAGTTTTATACGATTTAGAATAGACCTTTTTCCCTTTTATCACCTCATAGAGAAAAATCTCAGTTATTATCTCCTCACCTCTTACTTCCACCTCCCCGGCAAGAATCATCTGCACCCCTAACTTATACCAGCCTTCAAGATTCAAAGGATTATCCCCAACCACTTCTTTTGTGAAAGAATCGATCTCCGCTACATAGAACAAAAGTGAGAAATCCAGGTCTTCCCTTATTATCTGAGGAACCTGATAAGCTAATTTTTTTTCCTCAACCGAAAACCCTTTTTTCTTAGGCGAAAAATCAGTAACCGCAATATCCAGAGGCTCTGCCCCACCCACCGGCATCTTCATATAGATTTCAGTCTGGGCAGAAAGAGCTTTGAAATTAATAAGGAGATATAGAACAATTAAAAATAATTTTCCTGTGTTTGTCAGGTTCCCTGACCTGGTAAGTTGTACTTTTCTCCCTCGGGTCAGGGGACCCAACGAACACGGGAAGAAGATTCTTGATTTATTCCTATTTTTCATCTTTCAAGGCAAAAATTCAAATTCTAAATGAATCCCCAGCCACTCTCCTTTATATTCCTGGGGTAAAGGAGGCAAAGGATCTGCAGAGAGAACTGCTCTTAGAGCAGACTGGTCAAAAATTGCAATCCCGGAGGGGGTTTCTATCTTAGACTCAACTATCTTTCCATTTTTCTGAATAATAAAATAAACAGTTGCCCTGATCGGAAGGTTAGTCTGTATTAAAGGATTGGTGAAATTCTCCCTAATCCTGCCAAAGGCAATATTCAGATAATATGGAGACTCAAAATCTCCACCTTCTACCAAAGCTGAGCCCAATCCACCACCTAAGGAAATTTCATAACCTTCTCCAGCACCTTCTTTACCAGAAGTAGCTTTTCCTTCACCCTTTTTTGAAGAGATAGCAGTAGATTTTTTAGTCAGTTCTATTTTCTGCTGAGAAATTTTACTCTGCTTTTTTTTCTTTTGTTCAGTTTTTATTTCTTTTAAACCTATCCCTTCAGTTTTCTTGATTTCTCCAAGAGTAGCTTTTACCTCCTCCCCTTCTCCCCTTCCCAATCCACCTGCAGGAAGGCTTACTAATCCAACCCGATAAACTTGAGGATACCCCTTTATCTGGTAATAGGCGGTAACTGGCACAAAAATAACCAATAATAGTATGAAAACGATATGAGAACTTAAGGAGATTATAATATCTTTACTCATTTTTTCATCTCAGGCTCAATCACTAACCCTAAGTCAGTTATACCCATCCCTTTAATCTTCCCCATCACCTCTACCACAAATCCATAGGGAACACTCGAATCCGAACGGAGATATACCGCTTTAGCACCTTTCTTAGCTCTAAGACTCTCTAACCTCTGTTCAAATTTATTCAGAGGTGTGATCTTATCATCCACAAAGACCCTTTTCTCCTTGGTGATGGTAACTACAATCCCCTCCCCTAAGTCTTTCTGATTGGCAGCTGTTTTGGGTAAATTAATATCAATTCCACTCTGCAACATAGGTGCAGTTATCATAAATATGATCAAGAGGACTAAAACCACATCCACTAAATTAGTTACATTTATGTCGTATAGCGCAGGATAGTGCCTTCTCTTCATAAAATCCCTTCTTTCTTAGCGGAGGTAAGGAATTCTAAGGAAAAATTATCAATATCTGTGGAGATGAATTTCAAACGGTTGTTGAAATAGTTATATCCTATAACCGCCGGGATAGCCACTGCTAAACCAAAGATGGTGGCAATTAAGGCTTCGGCTATCCCAGGGGCTACCACAGCCAGACTGGCTGAACCCCTTACCCCTATGCTGGCAAAGGAATCCATAACCCCCCACACAGTCCCTAAAAGCCCAAAAAAGGGACTGATATTCCCGGTGGTAGCTAAAAAAACCACATACCTTTCCAGCCGGCTTAACTCCTCAGCTCCTATTCTATCTAAGGTCATCTTAATTAACTCGGTCTTATTCTCAGAAGTGAGCCCCTCTTCTTTCCTGGGGTTATCTAAATATTCTTTTTTAGAGAACTGCTCTGATTCTTTAAATCCTGCTTCTAACATTCGGGATAGAGGAGTTCGACGCACAGAGGAACAGGCTAAATATGCTTCCGAAATAGTCCTGCTCTTCCTGAATGCTGAAAGAAATCTTCTGGTTTCAGCATCTATTTTCCTGAAAACCCTGAGTTTATTTATTATTATCCCCCAGGAGATAATTGAAAAAACAAGCAAGATAATCAAAATAGCTTTAGCAAAAACTCCTGATTCCAGGACCATCCGGATTATATTCCCCTTAAATGGAGCAGGATCAGGAGCTAATAATAAGAGGGTAAAAAGATGCATCGTTTTCCTTTCTTTAAAAAATCAAAGATTTTTTTGTTGACAATCGTAAAACATCTTATAAATTAAGCATAATATATTATACCCTGTCTGAAGTTAAAAGTTCAAACCGGTTTAAAGATAATACGAAAACCAGAAGGACAGGTCAAGAAAAAAAGAAAACTGAGAGAGAATCTATCTGGATACTGAAATTTTAAAAAAAGAAACCAAAGGGAGGTGAGAACCTAAATGAAACGTTTGATTGCCTTATTGATTGTCCTTTTCTTTAGCTTAGCAATTTTTGCCAGCTGTGGAAAAAAGGAGGAACCGAAGACTGAGGAAACTGCCACCGAACAGGCAGCTCCAGCTGAAACAACAACCGCAGACACAACTGGTGGAGGTGGAAAGTAAAATCCATCTTTGACTTCGAAAAAAAAGGCAGTTCCGATCTCAACGGAACTGCCTTTTTTATTCACGTAGCAGTCCCGCTTTTAGCGGGATTAGACCTCCCTACGAGGAGCGAGAAGGGCGTAACCACCGTAACTTTTATCGGCTGCTGAGCCCTAAAGGCTCGGCTACGCGTCTTCTAAGTCTTTTGTAGGGGCGTAATGCCATATGACCCTGCTTTCTTAAAAAAGCAAGGCTGAAGCTTTGTCTTACCTATCTTTTTTTATTTTATAAAAAAAGTACCGTCTGGCGTAAAGCCCGACAATTCAGTCGGTTTTAGCCTTTAGACTATAGCCTTTAGCCTCTTGACTTTTTTATTTGACTTTACCTGAAATCTTGAATAGATTATTATCAAACCTTATCCAAAACGGAGGAAAAAAATGGAAGAGCAACCCCAGGAAAAGGAAAAAGTGGAAGAAGAAAAGCCAAAATTAAAAGAGGAGAAAGTCGGAAAGGAAAAACACGAAAGGTTAAAACAAGAACACGTGATCGAATCTCAGTTCAAAGAGAAGATGAGAGATTTTAGAAAAGATATGGTCAAGCACGGGAAACACCTTTTCGATCGCAAAAGGAAAGACAAATTCTTAGGCGGAACCAAAGGAAGAAGGGGAGGTTGAAATAGTTTACAGGTACTTCTAAAAAACAAAAGATTGCAGGGCTGTCCCGTCTATGGCGGATACCTACGATTTTTACCCCATCGATTTCTCGTAGGGCGGGCACCCTTGCCTGCCAAATACATTAAATTTTTCAGAACTCTCTCACGACATTAAACCTCTGGCTGAAGTACTGTAATTTTGCATTGAAAGCCATTTTTTCTCTTCAAAAAAAAATACTATGCCAAAGATGGATGAAAAAGTCGAAAAAAGAATCCAGGAGCTAAGGGAGAAGATAAACTATCACAATTACCTCTATTATATTTTAGACTCACCCGAGATCTCCGATGCAGAATATGACCGACTTTTTGATGCGTTAGTCGAGATAGAAAGTAAATATCCTGAACTTATCACCCCGGATTCACCTACCCAGAGAGTGGGTGCCCCACCCTTAACTGAATTTACCACTGTCAAACACACCCTACCGATGTTGAGTTTGAACAAAGTCATAACCGAGGAAGAGCTTTCAGATTTTCACCGGCGGGTAACGGAGTTGTCTGGATTGCCCCAGTTCAAAATCGAGTATACTATTGAGCCCAAATTCGATGGCTTGGCTATTGAGTTGGTCTATAAAGATGGGACCTTAGTTCAGGGCTCTACCCGCGGAGATGGATATATGGGTGAAGATGTAACCCGGAATTTAAAAACAGTCAAAACCATCCCGCTTAAGCTTTTTTCTAAACAGGTTTCTGTTCCTAAATCATTAGAGGTAAGGGGAGAAATCATCCTGACCAAATCTGAATTTGAGAAGTTAAACAACCAAAGAGAAAAAACTGGTGAGCCACTTTTTGCCAACCCCCGGAATGCGGCTGCTGGTTCTGTCAGACAGCTCGATTCTAAGATAACCCGTTTCCGTCCTCTGACCTCTTTCATCTATGGAATAGGAACTGTGCAGGGGAAAAAGCTTGCTACCCATTATGAAACAATCCTTTTTTTAAAAGAGTTAGGGTTTAAGATAAGTCAGGACGTGAGATTATGCCAGAGCTTGGATGAGGTAAAAGATTATTACCAGAAAATTTTAGCTCGCAGGGATAAATTAGATTACGAGCTGGATGGAATTGTCATAAAAGTTAATGATTTTGAAATACAGAAAAAATTAGGTGAGCTATCACGAAGCCCCAGATGGGCAGTTGCCTGGAAATTCCCTCCTCAGCAGGAAACTACAAAAATAAAAGATATCTTTGTAAATGTAGGTAGAACCGGAGCCTTAACCCCTGTGGCTATTTTAGAACCGGTTAGAGTAGGGGGAGTGGAGATTTCCCGGGCAACCCTGCATAACGAAGATGAGATCAATAAAAAAGATGTGAGGATAGGTGATACGGTTCTGGTGCAGAGAGCTGGAGATGTGATTCCTGAAGTGGTGATGGTGATAAAGAGCAAAAGGACAGGGAAAGAAAAGAAATTCGTTTTTCCAGATAAATGTCCAGTTTGTGGCTCTAAAGTAGAAAGACCTCCAGGCGAGGCTGTCCATAGATGTACTGGTATTGCCTGCCCGGCTCAATTAAAGGAAAGAATATCCCATTTCACCTGTAAAGGTGGAATGGATATAGATGGGCTGGGATATAAATTTATCGAGCAGATGGTGGATTTAGGGATGGTCAAAGACCCGGCAGACCTGTATTATCTGACTGAGAAAGATTTAATAGATAAGATGGAAAGGATGGGACCGAAATTAGCCCGGAATTTAATCGGTGCCATACAGAAAAGCAAAAACCCGGACCTACCCCATCTAATCTTCGCTTTAGGGATAAGGAATGTAGGTGAGCATCTGGCAAATGTTTTAGCCCGTGAATTCAAATCGATAGATAATTTAGCCAAACAGGCGATTGAGGATTTAACCTCAGTTTTTGAGATAGGTCCGATTGTGGGGGAAAGCATTTATAATTTCTTTCAGGACAATAAGAATTTAAAAGTCTTGGAGAAAATGAAAAAAGCAGGGGTAAAATTCCCGGAGATGTCCGAATTTGGATCCATAGGAAAAGTTAAATCTGAAGTTACACCATTAACTGAGAAAACTTTTGTCTTAACTGGTGGTCTGGATTCATTTACCAGAGATGAAGCCAAAAGGATAATCGAGAAGATGGGTGGAAGAGTTTCCTCCTCGGTTAGTAAAAAGACCGATTTTGTAATAGTGGGAAAAGATCCGGGCTCAAAACTAACTGATGCACAAAAGTTAGGTATAAAAACCATAAACGAAACTGAGTTCAAGAAACTAATTGGGAAATAGCACCCGTTTAGAATTCGACTGGATGAGGGTGCCATCCACAAACTTGTTTGTGGATGTAGTAAATTTAATCACCCTCAAATGAATTTGAGGGTGGCACCCAGCGAGGCTAAAAGTCTCAAGACCTTGACGGCCTTGCACTACGTTGAACCCTTGTCCGCCTCTGGCGGATTAAACCTTTGAACTTTTTTTTATGACCAACCAGGATATAGCCAATATATTTTATCGCATCGCAGAGATTCTGGAGATCCAAGGAGAAAATCCTTTCAAAATCAGAGCCTATATCAAAGCCGCCCAGACTGTAGAAAGTTACACTAGAGAACTTTCAGAGATCAAGGATACTGAGGAATTGAAAGAGCTTCCCGGTATTGGCGAAAAAATTTCACTGAAGATAAAGGAGATAATAGAAACCGGGAAATTGGAAATGTATGAGAAGCTGAAAAAATCCGAATTCGCTTCCTTGATTGCTCTTCTTGATGTGCCTGGAATGGGACCAAAACATGTAAGACTGGTTTACGATAAGCTAGGGATTAAAACGATTGATCAGCTCGAAAAAGACGCTCGCAGGGGAAAATTAAGAGACCTCCCTGGCTTGGGAGAAAAAACCGAGAAGAATATCTTAAAAGGGATAGAACAAGATAGAAGGCATAAGGAAAGATTCCCTCTGGGAGCCATATTGCCAAAGGCGGAGTCGATTGTTGTGCAAATGAAAAAAGTAAAAGAGGTAAAAGATATTTCTCTGGCAGGAAGTTTAAGGAGAATGAAGGAAACCATTGCGGATGTGGATATTTTAGTCTCCTCTTCAAAACCAAAAATAGTATCAGAGGCTTTTGTTAAATTGCCAGAAGTGCAAACAATTTTATCTCAAGGAGCAACCAAGTCCAGCGTTGTGACAAAAGATGTTTTTCAGATGGATTTAAGAGTGGTAGAACCTGAATCATACGGTGCAGCTCAACATTATTTCACCGGTTCCAAAGCCCATAACATCAGGATAAGGTCTCTGGGCGTGGATCGAGGGTTGAAGATTAACGAGTATGGAGTTTTCAAAGGTAAAAAGAGTATTGCCGGAAAAACTGAAGAAGAGATTTTCAAGTCCGTTGGTCTGCCTTTTATCCCGCCTGAGCTCAGGGAAGACTGGGGCGAAATCGAATCTGCTCAAAAAGGGAAGTTGCCTCATTTAATCGAATTAAAAGACATAAGAGGTGATCTGCATATCCACTCAAACTGGACTGATGGTAGAAGCACAATCGAAGAGATGGCTTTATCAGCCCGGAAGATGGGTTATCAATATATAGCTATTTGCGATCACTCCCCTACTATCGGGATAACCAATGGGCTTACTCCTGAGAGGATAGAGAAACAAAAAGAGGAAATAGAGAAACTTAATCAGAAACTCAAGGGGTTCAAAATTCTGCGAGGAGCAGAGGTTGATATAAAATCGAATGGGAAGATGGATTTTGAAGATGATATTTTGAAAGATTTAGATGTTATAATCGGAGCAGTTCATACCAAATTCACTCAATCTAAAGAAGAGATGACTAAAAGAATCATCCAGGCAATAGAAAATCCCTATGTGCATATAATCGCCCATCCCACTGGCAGATTGATCGGTAAAAGAGACCCTTATGAAGTTGATATGGATAAACTCCTGGATGCCGCAAAAGCCAATGGAAAGATTATGGAGTTAAATGCTTATCCAGACAGACTTGATTTGAACGATTTACACTGCAGAAAAGCTAAAGAGAAAGGAGTAAAAATAGCCATTTCCACCGATTCCCACTGGACCGAGCATCTAAACTGGATAAGATATGGAATAGCCACCGCCCGACGGGGCTGGCTTGAGCCAGAGGATGTGATAAACACCTTGCCTCTGGAAAATTTATTGAAACTGTTGAAATGATATTTTGATTATGGAGATTATGGAGTGCAACAACTTGTTGTTGCTATTTAAACAGGCAAGAGCCTCAAGGTCAAATTCAACAAGCTCTTACACTCCGGAAAAAATAAATCGACTGGGTGAGGGTGACATTCCCAAACTTGTTTTGGGATGATGTAAATCTAAATCACCCTCAAATGAATTTGAGGGTGCCACCCAGAGAGACAAAGGAGGAAATTCACAGCAGTCGATAAAAGATTTTCGACCCGTAGGGATTAAACTGATTAAGCAGATTTTATCAGCCTCAAGGTCAAATTCGACTTAATCATAATAATCAGCTGTGAGGTATTTTTTCCAAACCCTTAAACTTTTTATAATGCCTGAATCCAAAACTTACATAACTTTACAAACAATCGCTCTCCCCTTTTTAGCTTTAGCCGCTTTCACTGCCTTTTGCTATTTCGCCAGTCCGATCCTTATTCCGATAATCGTCTCCATCTCTTTAGCCTATTTATTGAGTCCCCTTATCTTCTTTTTAAAACGGCTGAAAATCCCTCATTCTGTCTCAGTCCTTTTAGTCCTTTTACTCAGTGTTATAATTATAGGCTTTTTAAGCTACCTCATACTTAACCAGTCAGTAAGCTTAACTCAACAACTACCTGTCTACTGGGATCAGATCCTTTCCTTTCTTAACCAGCTCAAACAGGGCTTAATCGACCGAGGGCTAATCCCACCTGGTCAGGGGATAGATTTTCAGAATCTTCAACTAAAGGATTTCTCCTTTGTCTCAAAATACTTAGCCCGGGGATTAAGCTCTTTATTTTCTTTTATATTTGGCTCAATCTTCGTCTTCTTTTTAACCCTCTTTATTTTGATCGATTACCCTTATCTGAAAACGAAAATCATAAAAGCCTTTGGGAAATCAAATGAGGAATTAAGCGGAAAAATCCTGACTGAAATAAATGAGCAAATCAAAGGTTTTGTAATAATAAAATTTTCAACTACCATCGCTTTGTCTTTAATCTATTCTCTCGGTTTTCTCATCCTGGGATTGAATTATGCTTATATCCTTGGACCTTTAGCTGGCATCTTGAATTTGGTTCCTTACCTAGGTCCTTTCTTTGGTTTGATTTTCCCGGTAATAGTTGCTGTAGTGCAGTTCCAATCTTTTCTCCCTGTTTTATGGATAATTATCTTTTATGAAATAATTCAGATTTTAGAAAGTAATCTTATTACCCCAAAGCTCCTGGAGAACAAGACAGACCTGAATCCCTTAGCTATTTTGATCTCCTCGATGTTCTGGGCCTGGCTCTGGGGAGCGATTGGCATAATCTTAGCAATCCCAATAACTGCAACCATTAAAGTGGTCTGTGACCATGTGGAATCATTGAAACCTATAGGGGTGATACTGGGAGGGAAAAAAGAAGAATGATTGTAGGGGCACGGCATGCCGTGCCCCTACCTGCATGATTAGATGGGTGCCATCCCCAAACTTGTTTGGGGATATAATCGAATCCCTTACGGGCACAGAGTAGAGATGCATCGAATGCGTCTCAATAGAAAATAATTTTAAGAGAAGGAAGTCAAGATGAAAAAGAAACAAAGAAAAACAAAAGATTTTCCGGTAAGAGTAAAGGTTATTAAAGTAGAGAAAAAACCTTGTTCATTTGGACATAAGGCTGGAGATACCTGGATTTTAGAAGGAGGTAAAACCGTTGCTGGAATCTGCGGTGCAGCTTTTGATGTCATATACCCTTACTGGAGGGTTTTAAGATTTGGAGGAGAGTTCCCCTGGGAGAAGGACAGAGACAAAGTTCATATCTGCTGCCCGGACCCGGAATCCTGTGTGGTTTTTGAATTAACCAGAATAAACAGGTAGAGTCGCATTGCAATGCGTCTCTACAAAATATTTTGGGCGTATGCAATACGCCCCTACAAAAATCGGTAAACCCACGTTGCCCTCAACGTGGGGAATCATGGATGATTCACTAAAAAAAATGGCAGGAGTACAACTCCTGCCCGAGCAAGTGAATTAATATAATCACAGGGTAAGGCTTTAACCTTGAAATATAAAGCGACCCTGAAGGGTCGCACTACGAAAAATAAAAATATGAAATTCAAGGAAAACATAATCTTTTTATGGAACTGGTTTAAACAAACCTATATTCATTTCTTCTCTAAGGATAACTGTCCCTTGATGGCGGCTGGAATTTCTTTTTATTCTCTCTTATCTTTATTCCCCTTTTTCTTATTACTTATCTCCCTTTTAGGTTTTGTATTGCATTCTTCGGAGAAAGCATCCTCCTGGGCTTATTTCCTCTTAGCCAAGTCACTACCCATCTCCACAGTATCGTCCTTCAAACTCATTTTTCATCTTATCCAAAAAAGAGAGGTCTTTGGCTTATTTGGTCTTTTAGGATTAATCTGGACTGCATCCCGGATTTTCAGTGTTATCGAACAGGCTTTAAATACAGTCTGGAAAGTAACCAAAGGAAGGGGTTATTTCCACAGCAAACTTCTCTCTATCATTTTAGTCCCCATATCTTTATTCATCCTGCTCCTGTCCTTGAGTTTAACCAGCATATATACTTTTGCTAAAAATCAGAATATACCTTATTTGAATTTCAGACTCTCAGATGCTCCCTTCCTGGCAAATCTCTTAGGAATATTTATCCCGATTATTTTAGGCTTATTCCTTTTCTTCTTACTCTACAAATTCATCCCTTATCGAAAAATACCCAACATTCCTGCTTTTACAGGTGCATTAACTTCAGCCCTTTTATGGGAGCTCTCCAAACATCTTTTTGATATATATATAAAGAACTATGCTGGCATAGAAAAAATCTACGGTTCTTTTGGAACAATAGTTATCTTACTCTTCTGGATTTACTATTCTGCATTCATTCTTTTGATCGGAGCAGAGATTGGAGTAAATTTAGAAATCCTGAGAAAAAAATCATGAAAATGAAAGGTGGAACTATGAAAAATCAGCTGTTAAAAGTAGTTATTTTTCTGTTTGTTTATATCCTTTCAACCAGCCGACCAGCGGAAGCCTGCACCAGTCTTCTGGTAACCAGAGGTGCTTCTGTGGATTCTTCGGTAATGATAACCTATACCTGCGATGGTGAATTCCATCCACATCTGGAATATACACCTGCCAAAGATTACAAACCAGAAGACTCGCTTGAGATAACCAATTGGTCTGGAAAAGTAAGAGGTAAGATCAAACAGGTGCTTCATACTTACGCAGTTGTTGACCTTATGAATGAACACCAGTTAACTATTGGCGAGACAACCTTTGATGGCCGTGAGGAACTGGAAAATCCGGATGGTCTTTTAAGTTACTGGGACCTGATGCGGCTGGCACTGGAAAGAGCCAAAACTGCCAGGGAAGCAATTGAGGTTATTACTCAACTGATTGATGATTATGGTTATCGATCCACGGGTGAAACTTTTTCGATAGCTGATACTAAAGAAGCCTGGATAATGGAGATGATTGGACCCGGTCCCGGAGGTAAAGGAGCAGAATGGGTTGCTCTCAGGATTCCAGACGGTTATATATCCTGTCACGCCAATAAATCCCGAATTGGTGAATTCCCTTTAAAAGACCCCAAAAACTGTCTTTATTCCGGGAATGTCATATCTTTTGCCATAGAAAAAGGATATTACGACCCGAAATCAGGAAAACCTTTCCGGTTTTGTGACGCCTACTGCCCTGCTACTCAGAAAATCCAGCGGCATGCAGATGCACGCGTCTGGAGCATCTTCCGCCGGTCTGCTCCTTCAAAAAATTTCTCCCCTGATTACCACAGGGGAATAGAAGGAGCAGAATCTTATCCATTATGGATTAAACCTGATGAAAAACTTTCGCTTTCAGATGTTTTTGCATTAATGCGAGACCATTATGAGGGAACGCCTTATGATATGACCAAAGGAGTTGATGCAGGTCCTTATGGTTCTCCATATCGCTGGCGTCCTTTGGATTGGACAGTCGATAGTATTGAGTATAGCTGGGAGCGAGCGATCTCAACCCAGCAGACCGCTTTTTCATTTATCTCTCAATCCCGTTACTGGTTACCAGATCCAATAGGTGGTGTCCTTTGGTATGGCTTAGATGATACCTACACTTCCTGTTACATACCATTATATTGTAGTATGGATACCATTCCAAAATCTTTTACAGTTGGCAGTTTAAACAAGTTCTCCTGGGAATCAGCGTGGTGGGTTTTCAATTTCGTGGCAAATTTTGCCAACCTCAAATATTCATATATGCTACCGGAGATTCAAGCCGTGCAAAAAGATATCGAAGGAAACTTCATAAAGTTACAGCCGACAGTGGAAAAAATGGCAGTCGAACTATATAAATCTGATTCAAAACTTATGACTCGTTATTTGACTGATTATTCTGTTACTAATGCAGAAATGGTAGTATCACGCTGGAAGGAATTAGGGGAACATTTGATAACCAAATACAACGATGGATATGTCCAGGACGAAGAAGGCGAGCCACAGGCAAAGGGTTATCCTGAAAACTGGCTCAGGGAAGTTCTAAAATCAAGACCTGACCAGTTTAGATTACAACCCAAAAAGGCGGACGTTCCTGAGTGAAAGTTAAAAGATTGAGATTATTAATAATTAATATTATTTTGAAGGGTAGGGTTTAATATGAAGATAAAGTTTCTTAATCATATTTTTATCTATATTAAGACATTAATAAATTGGTTGTTGAATAAAGTTAAAAAAATTGGGGGTTGGGTTATTCAGGACCCACGTAATATACTGAGCATTATTAATATACTTCTTTTGATATACGCATTAAAATTAAGCATTCAAAATAGAAATGACTCTTCTCGTTTCCAAGAAAGCGTTGTTCAAAATCTATCAAAGTTTACTCAACTTTCGGATAGTCTTAAAAATAATCTTAATGCTTTACCCAAAAGTATCGAAAGTTTCGGGACTTCAATTAATGGACTGAATTATATTATTGAAAAACAACAAGATTCATTGAATAAATCTATTGGAAGTCTTAATGAAAATGTTAATGAGTTTTCAAAGAGTTTACTTTCATATAAAGACAATTTAAGTAAAATAGTTGAAGCCACGGATAAGCAAATTGAACTACTCAAGAAAACGCAGGCTCGCTGGGAGGAAGAGATTTCTCGAAAGCCGGAGCTGTATTTACATACAGACAGTATCCGCCTAATATCTTCCGATACTCTTTTCGTGCACTTTTCACTGTGGAATATAGGAGATCAGACTGCCAAAGTTTCTTCGTTAGTATTGAATATTCCAACTAATTGTAAATTCATTTCTGATAATTGGATGTTGTCTGCTTCTGATAATCTCTTTACTCAATACTCTTACTCTCCGAGCCAGCCTTTAATATTAACCTATAGCTCCAAGGGGACTGTCTCACAAGGTCTCTTTAATAAGTATTTTCGATTCAGGTTGATAAAACCGATTAACTCGAAATTTCCTTTAAGTATTTCATATGTAATAAATGAGGAAAAAACTGGCTCACAAACGGGTGAACTCAAATTACCCGTCAGTGAGTTGAATGCGAGATAAAATTCGCTTGGATTGTGAGGAAGGATCACTTCGGAAGGTGGCACCCTTCACACTGATCAGCTTAGTTTAAAACCAAACAAAAAGATGTATAAGAACGAAACCTATGAAATGATAACTCGTATAGATAATTATATCATATCTTGTTCGACATCAGTCTTTTTCAACTCTTTGAAAAGAAGATGTTAGTTATAAGAGAATAAAATAATCATACTCTTTAAATCCTTATAAAAGTAAGATCAGATAATTCATGAATAACATTTACTAATCAGATTAAGGAGGATAGGTTATGAACGACAGAATTTTGGAGAGAAGAGCTTTTATTAAGACCTTACTGGCAGGAATTTCCGTAACAGCACTGGACTGGGCTTCCTTACCCAAAGCAGAAAGTGCTGACTCAAACGAAAACCAGTCTGATGCCATAATCATTGGCTCAGGCCTGGGAGGTCTTAGCTGTGCGGCTGCTTTTGCCCGGCAGGGATTTAAACCCCTGGTTCTGGAACAACATTATGTTCCCGGAGGGTATGCTACCACTTTCAAGCGAAAAGACTTTGTCTTTGATGTCTCTTTACATTCCACTACAGTGGGAGAAAGGAATGGAATATACAATCTTATTCCTGGTTTCCCAGAGATAACTGAAGTCGAGTTTGTCCCTCATCCCAATCTTTACCGCGTAATCTATCCGGATTATGATATCCGTGTACCTCAGAAAAATCTGGATGGATACATTACTATACTCACCGACTACTTTCCTGATGAGAAGGAAGGGATTACTGCTCTCTTTGAGGATATGAAAGGGGTTGCCGGTGACATTAACAAGATTTCAGCTGCCAGAGGAAAGGTAGATATGAGCAAATTCCCCTTCGAATTTCCATATCTTTACAAAAGTTATAGCAAAACCTGGGGAGAGATGATGGATGCCAGAATCAAGAACCCGAATCTAAAGGCAGTCATCTCCACCCTCTGGGGATATTATGGATTGCCACCCTCCAAACTTGCCAGCATATATTATGCGCTCCCCACTATAGGTTATCTACAGGAGGGTGGTTATTATCCCAGGGGGAAATCACAGAAAATCAGCGACGCTATGGTGAAATTCGTTCAGGAACGCGGTGGCAGGGTAGTCCTTGGTAACAGGGTAGAAAAAATACTGGTAAAAGAGCATTCCGCTTATGGAGTTAAGACTTCTGATGGCAGAGAATATCTCGGAAAAGTAGTAGTCTCAAATGCCAATGCTTATGATACTTTTCACAAGATGCTGGATGAAGGGGAATATCTTAAGGACTATCTAGCGAAAATGGAGAATTTCAGCGTCAGCCTCTCATCTTTCCAGATATTTTTAGGATTGAAAAATGACCTGATTGGCAAACTCGGGATTAAAGATACTGAGATCTTTTATGAACCTGGATATGATGTTGAGGAAGGCTATAAAGCTGCCCTTAATGCGGATATTGAAAATTCAGGCTTTGGGTTAACCTTATATGACAACCTTTACCCCGGTTATTCACCTGCAGGAAAAAACACCCTCAATATCATAGTTCTTCAAGGATATGACCACTGGAAAAAATATGAAGCGGATTACTTCAGCGGGAATAAAACTGATTATCGTAAAGAGAAGGAAAGGATGGCAGATATTCTGATCAACCAGGTAGAGAAAACTCTTCTTCCCGGACTTTCAAAAGCAATAGAGGTCAAGGAAATCGGCACCCCTTTGACAAATGTTCGCTACACCGATAATTATCAAGGGGCAATATACGGATGGGACCAGACTCTGGATAATTCTGGAATAAATCGATTACCGCATAACACCCCGATTAAAAACCTATATCTTGCCGGAGCGTGGACCAAGCCGGGGCACGGCTATGGTGGAGTTATCTGGAGCGGGCTGGAGTGCTTTGGAGAGATAATGAGCAGCTGGTAATAAGATAAAAATATCAGGAGGTAATATGCTGTCCGAAAACAATCTACTACTTGAATATCAGATAAAATTCTGGAGAGAAAGTCTCAAGCCAAGCCTGGATAAGGCTTTAGAACTAACTCCTGAGGATAAGCTCAACTGGGCACCGGCGGAGAAGATGATCTCACTGGGCAATATATTCCTGCATATCTCCGAATGCTCTGACTGGTGGTATGATGAGGTTATGAAAGGGAACAAATCAACTGAGCTTGCTTTTGCGGATAAGCCCTGCCCCTCTAAAGAAAAGATCAAGGAATATCTTGAGCTTCACTGGGAAAGGATGGAAAGATTTTTCGCAGAACCCAGAGAAATGTTAAGCAAAACCTACAAGATAGAGCATGAGGGTAAAACTCACTATCTGGATGGATACTGGATATTTACACATTTATTAGAACACGATATACACCATCGAAGCCAGATCAATCAATATTTAAGGATACTAGGTATCAATCCTCCGAAGATATAAAGGTAGCCTCTAGAGAAGTAGGTCAACCATCCCCACCTTTAGTAGGGTGGTTAACAATTATTTTTGTCAAGCAGTCCTGCGGACATGCTTGACCTACTGAATAAAAAAACGTCCGGGATAAACCCGGACGCTGCTAAATTTATTCCTCTTCTGGACAGGCTGGAAGCCTGTCCTACCAACTATTAAAATGCAATAGCAAGCTATTGCACTCCAATTAGGGCAGACACGGGGGTCTGCCCTTACATGCTACCTGCTACGGTCACGAAAAACGGATAACGGTCACGTTCTTTATAATTTCCTCGCAATCTCCTCCGCTACTTCCAAGGTAGTGTTTTTTCCTCCCATATCATAGGTTTTGACTTTGCCTTCTTTTACTACTGTAGCCACTGCATTTTCCAATCTATCTGCTTTCACTTTTTCACCTAACCAGTCCAGCATTAATTTAGCTGCCAGGATAGTTGCAATTGGATTAACTTTATATTGCCCTGCATATTTTGGCGCTGAGCCGTGAGTCGGCTCGAACACTGCATAATCATCCCCGATATTTCCGCTGGAAGCAAATCCCAGTCCACCGACTAACTGGGCACATAAGTCTGAGATTATATCCCCGAACATATTCGAGGTTACCAAAACGTCATAATCAAAAGGATTTTTCAAGAGCCACATACATATAGCATCAATATTGGCTTCATATAGCTTAATCTCCGGATATTCCTTTGCGATTTTCCTTGCCTCACGGATGAAAAGTCCGGAGGTTTCCCGGATAACATTCGGTTTTTCAACAACCGTAACCGATTTCCTCTTATTCTTTCTGGCATATTCAAAAGCATCCCGGATGATATTTTGAGAGGCTTTTCGGGTGATGATTCTCAAGCTCACCGCAATATCCTCTAAGGAAGTATTTGAGAACCTTTTCATTTTAATATGATTTCTGACCAGAACCTCCATCACTTCTTTCGGCAGAGGATGAAATTCCACCCCAGCATACAAATCCTCAGTATTCTCCCTGAATACAACTAAATCTATCCCTTCTTTATAATTTAACGGATTGCCCGGATAGGCTTTGCAGGGCCTTAGATTTGTTCTTAGATCAAATTCCTGACGTAACCTCACAATTGGGCTGGAATAGACCAATCCTTTACCCCGTAAGGCTGGATCTAATTCTGCCTCTGCCTCTTCCGTCGGTTTAGAGGTTATCGCTCCAAAAAGACAGCAATCAGTATTTTTCAGAAGTTTAATCGTTCTGTCAGGGAGAGGATTTCCTTCTTTACACCAGAACTCCCAGCCGATATCTCCACTTATATATTCAGCATCCAACTTTATCTTTTCAAGGACAATCTTAGCTGATTCCAACACATCCTTCCCCACACCATCACCTGGCAGCCAGGTGATTTTATATTTTGGCATAAACTACTTCTCCTTCATATCAAATACATTACTGAAATTATATATTTTTATCCGTCCTCATCCTGGGAACGGAGACTACATCTGGCGCACTATCCTACGGATCTGTAGGACGGGCGGGCTGGCTCGTAGCCACCGTAGGACAGGAGTGAGGACGCTACCTCAATCAATGGTGAGCTTTTGTCCCCTATCCGACTGAACATCTCTTTCCATTTTTTTACATTTTTAGATTAAGAGAAATCCTGTGGGCATTACCCAAATCTAAACTAAAGGGAACAAAGGCATAGTCTATTTGATATTTTTTAATTTTCAAGCCCAATCCCAAAGAGAGATTTTTATCATCATAACCAATCTGATAACCACTTCGTAAAACAAACTTCTGTTTATAAACATACTCCCCACCTAAATGAACCTTGAGATCAGTATCTCTTGGTTTAACCAGATCCAGGCTTAGAATATACTCACCCTTAAGATAGTTCTCATTACCTAAATATGCCACTCCCAATTTATACCGGGTTGGTAAATTGAATTTTTCCTGCTCGAATTTCATCTTCGGACCAAAATTCTGGATCGCTCCTCCTATTTGTAGATAGGACTTTAAAAAATAGATTCCACCCAAATCAAAACCAAATCCCGTAGCAGAATAGAAATCTATTTTCTCATAGAGAAACTTGGCAGAAAACCCAAGATCGAACTTCTCATTTAACCTCTTACCCCAGGAAAAAGAAAAAGCTAAATCATGCTGGTCAAAATAGCTTAAAGGATTTTCTGTGGGTCCCTCTCTTCTTTCCAGATCTTTCACCTGACTAAGAGTTAAACCCATCCCGAAAACGTTTTTCTTATAACCAAAACAAAGTGCCGCATATTCTAAGCTGATATCCTGAATCCATTCATTATGCATAAAAGCAAATTCTACTCCTTTATGTTGTGCGATCCCGGCTGGATTCCAGTAAAGAGAAAATATATCCCCGGAAATAGCAGTAAAAGCCTCACCCATTCCAGAAGCTCTGGCTCCAGCTCCTAATTTAAGAAAAGCCAAACCTGAAGTGCCTGCCTTATCCGGGATGTTCGAACCATAAACTTTCAGACTTAATAGAATTACCACACAGATTAACAGGAATAATTTAAATAACAAAGATTGCCTTCTCATCTTATACCTCACTTTGTAGGAGCATCCGCCTATGGCGAGACGCCCCTACATCTTTTCACCAAAATCTAAAATCCAAAACTCATCGAGACAAGATGGTCCGGGTCTGTCTCTACCTGGCTGGATATAAAAGCATAATCGAATCCCACAATTATGGATTTAACTTTATGCTTAATTCCTAAGCCAAACGTAAGAGAACCATCATTATATCCCAATCTTCCAGCAAAATATTCCAGCCAGCGGTATTCAGCTCCTAAATGGAATCTAACATCCTGTTTACTATTCTTATCTGCCTGCAAAGACAGAAGAAGTTTATCTTTTAATAAAAGATAAGAGCCACCTAATTTGAAATTCACTGGAAATTCATCTTCTGTATCTGTGCCTGTTTGGTCGAACTCCTGCCAGTATTTGCTTGAGACCCAGGAATA
The DNA here is from genome assembly GCA_964570765.1 of uncultured Ignavibacteria bacterium. Classification (GTDB taxonomy): domain Bacteria; phylum Zixibacteria; class MSB-5A5; order MSB-5A5; family RBG-16-43-9; genus CAZMZF01. Next base: position 114,059 of record CAZMZF010000001.1, on the reverse strand, counting down.
TTTCATCCCTAAATTATCTACTGCCAGTCCAACTCTCAACTTATCTCTTGGATAAATTAGTACACCAAAATCGAATCCCATAGTGTAGGCGTTCAAACTGGCAAGGTTATATTGTGAATATTTTATATTTACCCCTAAAGAAAACTCTTTGATCAACTTTTTAGCAAAATTAACTGTGATAGCGTTTTCATAGTTAGTCAATTCACCGGTCACCTCTCCCCGGTCATCTCTGGTCTCTACATCCTTAACTCCTGAATTTATCCAGTAAGCTCCGATGGCTGCCCCTCCTTTTACCTGTTGTTGATAACTTATAAAGCTCAACTTTCGATCTAAACTCATAAATCTGTAACTTGCACTAAGGGTAGGTTTTTCAATCTGAATTAAACCAGCCGGGTTAAAAGATGAAGCAAAACCATCATCCGCTACCCCGACAAAAGCTCCACCCATTCCTAAAGCTCTGGCATTTAAACTCATCCTCAAAAAAGCACCAGCATACCCACCCTCACCAGTTCCTGCATAGGTTAAAGAGATACCGAATAAAACTAATAGACTCAGGGCAACAAAAATCTTCTTTATCATTATTTTCTCCTTATTTTAAAACCCCGATTTTACCCCATTCCTTTTGACCACCGGGTCCCTCTATTTTAAAGAAATATATTCCATTGGCAACCACATCACCCTTCTCATTTGTTCCATCCCAGGTCTGGTCGTATTCCACTCCTCCAGTCCGAGAGCCATTTTCCAGGATGGTCTTAACTAACTTCATCTCAAAATCATAAATTTTTATAGTAACATCCCCATCCGATTTAGGTTTGTAGTGGATTCTGGTAGCTCCATTAGCTATCAGAGGAGAAAAGGGGCTGGGATAGGCATAAGAATCTTTTGCCTCTGAAGCGCCTATAGGCACAAAGGACCTGAATACTTTCCAGGTATTCCCATAATCAGTGCTTTTCACCACCCCATCGAAATTTCCAGCCCAGATTATGGAATCACCCACTACCCTGACTGCATAAAACTCTGTGCTCAAAATTTGTTGATCCGGTTGGTCTTTATCCTGCATAAAGTTTTTAACTTCCCAGTTTTGTCCGAAATCGGTAGATTTTTTAAGTCCAGAGCTGGTAGCGGCCCAGACAATTGAATCCTCTCCTCCAGATCCATTTCCGGAAAAGTCAAAATTCCAGATCTTATCTCCTTCCAAAGTCAGAATCCAGGTAGCACCCCCATCTGTAGTATAACTAGCCGCATTGGTACCATAGTAGGTTGGCTGTGTCCCTGCCCAGACCATCTTTTTATCTCCATTTAATTTCTGAACTGCTAATGAAACTACGAAGTTTCCTGAAATAGAGGGAAGGGTATCATCCTGCACGTAGCCAATTACTGTATCTGCATCATCTGTTGTATCTGTAGAATCTGAAACGGTATAAACAAATTTGAATATTCCTGCCGCAGTCCCTGCCCAGATAAAAGTTGTATCATTAGAAGTATCAGTTACCACTGAGAAAAGTCTATTCCGGTAATCCTCATAATATCCACTATCATAATCTACTTTAGCAGTTGAATCCACAAACACATTCTCCCAGTTTAAACCTTTGTCCTTGGAACGGATCAACCCACCATAAAAACAAGCCGCCCAGACTGTTGTATCAGAAAATGCTATATCATAAGCTAATTTCCCTACTTTGCTTGCCTGTTCAGGTTCGGGGAAAAGCTTATCCCAGGTTTGTCCTAAATTAGTTGTTTTATTAAATCCAGCTCCATAGGGAATAGGAACTCCATCTATTATCTGATTATAAGAAATAGCAACCCATAAAGTTGAATCTTTATAACCTATAGCCGAAACCCCATCCTGATTTAAGCCATTGGTATGGTCAAAAGATACCCAGGTTGAACCACTATCTGAACTAACGCTTATTCCATTCCCGGTCCCCACCCAGATATTTTTACCATCATAGATAATCTCTACTACACTGTTACCCGCCAATCCAGTAAATGGTTCCTCCAGGGAATAATTGATATACGCCCAGGCAGTGTTTAATAGAATTAATGATAAAAACAAAGAGCAAAGCAGGATGATTTTATTTTTAAAACGCATTCAACCCTCCATTATTAAGGTACGCAAAGTTTATAAAAAAAGCCGACAGGTCATCTCGGCTAAAAAAGCTGTCGCCCATAAATAAACTATCCTTTCCTCTACGATTAAAACCTTTTAAATCCAAAACCTTTAAAAAGCTTTATAGGCGACCTCCATTAGATTTAATAAAGTATAAAATATCATTTTGTCAAGACTTAATTACAAGAACTCTAAAAAAGTCAGTCCACCGGAGAGTGTAGTAACGCTGGAGTATATCCAGCTTAGGTGGTTTTTTCTTTAATACCTTCTTCAAAGATAGAAATTCTGTTCTGCGCCCTTTTGAAAGCCGCTAAAGCCCGTGGGATATCGATCTCTTTTTCCTTCGACTTGAGTCTTTGTTTTGCTCTTTCTAAGGCTTTTTTTGCCCTTTCCAAATCTATATCTCTGGCAAATTCCACCGCATCAGCTAAAATCACTACCTTATTCTTCAGGACTTCTAAAAACCCTCCACTTATTGCCAGCACAACCTCTGTATTTTTTAAATCTTTTACAGTTAATTTTCCTGGAACTAAGGAAGTAATCAAAGGAGCATGGTCCGTTAAAACCCCTAAATATCCTTCAACCCCTGGTGCAACCAGAGAAGAAACTTCTTCTTCATAGAATATTTTTTCCGGGGTTACGATGGTCAACAGAAACATTTTGTTTCGGTATTCGCTATTAGCTGTTTGCTGTTCGATTCTTTAAAAACGCATTTAATTTACGATTATATAAAAAAACATCTTTTTGTCAACTTATTTCTGAGACAAATCAGGGTTCGATAAATCGAACCCCCTATCCCCAGGGCTGTTATTACGAGTCCGTCGCAGGCGAGACAAAGCAATCCATATACCCTTATAAAACGGATTGTTTCGTCGTCCCGCATATTGCGGGACTCCCCACAATGACAAACAAAAAATGTGCATATTGCAATATACCCCCCATCTTAGATCTTCAATTTCTTCTGAACCTTTTTTTCTGGCCTTCCTTTAATTTCTTCAACTCATCTCGATAAATAGCTGCTTTTTCGAACTCTAAGTTTTGAGATGCCTTTTTCATTGCCCTTTCTAAATGTTCGATCTTATCTTCTAAGGTTAAAAGGTCCAGATAATCCATCCTCTCTTCTTTGACCACAGATTCGGTCCTGGAATCTGCAAAGGTTGTGGTTTTCAAAATCTCCTCTCTGGTTTTATAAATGGTTTGAGGTGTAATCCCGTGAGATTTATTATACTCTTCTTGAATCTTTCTCCTCCGATTCGTCTCCTCAATCGCCTTTCTCATAGAGTCTGTTACTTCACCCGCATACATAATCACCTCACCCGCTTTATTCCTGGCAGCCCTGCCTGCAATCTGAATGAGTGAAGTTTCCGAACGGAGAAAACCCTCTTTATCTGCATCTAAGATGGCTACCAGGGAAACCTCTGGCAGGTCAAGACCTTCTCTTAATAGATTAATCCCCACCAGGACATCGAACTCTGCTAACCTTAAATCCCTTAAGATATCCACCCTCTCAATCGCATCTATTTCCGAATGAAGGTACCTAACTTTTATGCCCATCTGTGCAAGATAATCTGCTAAATCTTCAGCCATCCTTTTGGTTAAGGTAGTAACTAAAACCCTTTCCTTTTTCTCTGACCTTAATTTTATCTCCTCTAAAAGATCATCCACCTGATTTTTTAAAGGTTTAACTATAATTAGAGGGTCTATCAGTCCAGTAGGCCGGATGATCTGTTCAACTACTACCCCTTTGCTTCTTTCTAACTCAAATTCTGCAGGAGTGGCTGAGACGAAGACAACCTGATTAATCATAGATTCGAACTCCTTGAAAAACAGTGGACGATTATCTAAGGCTGAAGGGAGCCTGAACCCATATTCAACTAAGACCTCTTTCCTGGACCTGTCCCCGGCATACATCCCTCTTATCTGAGGGATTGTTTGATGAGATTCATCTATGATTATCAAAAAATCCTTTGGAAAAAAATCTAAAAGACAATAAGGCTTTTCTCCTGGTTTCCTGCCGGAAAGATGACGTGAATAGTTTTCAATTCCAGGACAATAACCGATCTCCCTCATCATCTCTAAATCAAATTTCGTGCGTGATTCCAGTCTCTGTGCCTCCAGGAGCTTTCCCTGGTCCCTGAACCAGTTCAACCTCTCCTCTAATTCTATTTCGATATTTTTGATCGCCTGTTCTAATTGAGGTGGTGTGGTAACAAAATGTTTAGCCGGATAAATCGCAACCCTTTTCTTCTCCTCCAAGAGATCACCTTTTAAGGTATCGATAACCGAAATCCTCTCGAGTTTATCGCCGAACAGCTCTAATCTGATTGCGGTCTCCTCATAAGCTGGATGAACCTCAATCGTATCCCCTCTTACCCGGAAAGTTCCCCGGGCAAATTCGATATCGTTTCTGGAATAATGGATATCGATCAGAGATTTTAAAATCTGGTCCCTTTCGAACTCTTCTCCTACCTCTAAGAACAAGAGTAGCTCCTTGTAATCCTTAGGAGAACCTAACCCATATATGCAGGAGACACTGGCAACGATAACCACATCTTCTCTTTCTAATAAAGATGAGGTAGCCCGCAGGCGCAGTCTATCGATATCATCATTCATCGAGGTATCTTTCTCTATATAAGTATCAGTCTGCGGGACATAAGCCTCTGGCTGATAATAGTCATAATAACTTATGAAAAACTCCACCGCGTTATGCGGGAAAAAACCCTTTAGCTCACCGTAAAGCTGAGCCGCTAAGGTTTTATTATGGGAAATCACTATACTTGGCTTACCCACATTGGCGATGAGATTAGCAACCGTAAAAGTCTTCCCTGAGCCGGTTACACCCAAAAGGGTCTGATATTTTTCACATCTCCGGACACCTTCAGTTAATTTCTCAATCGCCTGAGGCTGATCACCAGTGGGTTTGTAATTTGAAACCAGTCCAAACTTAGCCATATCATTCCTTTTAAATCCTAACTTATATACGGAAAAAACAGTGTCAAGTCAGAAATTTGGATTATAGAAAGCATCCAAATGGATGTACTCCATAATTGAAAAAAATACATCGGGCGTAAAACCCGACGCTACAGTCCCCTTTATCTATAGTTGCTTGATTTATCAAGCAAAAAAGCCCAATAAATTGGGCAACTACAAATTTATGTAGATTTTTTCGTAGAGACGCATGGCATGCGTCTCCACAACTCGTAGGCAAGGTCTCCATAGATAGACCCCACCCTCCCCTCTCCTTTCAGGAGAGATACCGTCTTCCATGTCAAGATGATTTTTTCATATTACGCCTTGGATAGCCGGGTTAAATGGAACTTGTTTGATCAGGATAGCTCTAACGATAAGCAGTAACTTTTTCATACAAGCGATTAAAGCTACCTTTTTGGGTTTACCCTTAGCCAATAGTCTTTGGTAGAATTTCTTGTGGATAGGGTTAGGTACAATTCCGACAAGAGTAGGCATATAAAGGATACAGCGTAAGCGTTTATCTCCTTCTTTAGCCAGGTGGCTTTTGCCCCAAACTGAGATTCCGGATTGTCGGTGTCTGGGCGCTATCCCGACATGAGCCACTAAAGCTCTGACTGAATAATTGGTCAGCGCTGTTTTGCCATAGGCTAGCAAGTGAGTAGCAGTGCCTTCTCCTATGCACTGAACACTGCAGAGAAGCTGGATCTGGGTTTTGATACAATGACCTGACAGTCTATTCGATCAGTTTTACTACGCTTGAGTTGGGCTTTAGAAAAGGAGGCGATTTGGGCTGGATTGATAATGCTAATCTCTGTATCCTCATAGTTGGAAAGAATGGCTGCTAATCTCTGACTATAGACTCCGGTAGCTTCCATACAGAAATGCAAAGTTGCCTCAGGATTACTCTCTTCCGAATCCAATTCCACAACTCCTTAGCGCCAGCCACAGTATGGGTAAAAGAATGTGGCTTGTGTCCTTCTATTGCTACCCATAACTCCTCTTGCCCCACATCAACTCCAATGTAAAAAATTCCCTTGCTCATTGTAACCTCCTGTTTTACCTTTACCCCTGGACGCCTTGTACCGACCTTGTGAATACAGGCTGGTCAAATCTGATCGCCTAAGATACCGTCCGGTATCAGGTCCGCCTCTGGCGGATTAACGGACCGGGCGAACTAATCTCTCCTTCAGGCTTTAATACCTTTGGGTAAGGACAGTTTCATCCCGGTCCGTATAATTATAAATCCTTCCAATTTAAAATACAAGGGCAGGGTGAGGTCTAGAGCGAGTTGATAAACCTTGAAAGGGTTCAAAATTTTTAACCCCTACCATTGATTTATTATAATATACGACCTATTAAAGGAATTCCAAGTGCCCGTCAGGTACCCTGACCTGACGGAAAAAGAGATTTACTGTTCGTGCGGGAAATGTCGCCAAGACCCATTCTGGGGAATTCCTACACCAATTTTAACTGGTATCATACCATTGCTCAGCTGTAGTATCAGGTGCTCGTTTAGGAGGTAATTCACCTTTGAGGTAGTCAATAAATTTATTAAAAGTAATTGTCCTACTATGAATTTCATCATTATCGCATTCTTCGAAAATACTTCTTAAATCTCCATCTTCAGTTACTAAATAATCCATTATGTTAAGATAGACAGTTTGTTCCCAATCCAAATAATCACCAGATTCAACTCTTTTGTTCTTAAAGATTAGTTTGTTTTCAAAAGTAAGTCGATAATCTACCCAATATCTAAATGAATGAAAGTTATCATATGCTGAGATAAAAGGGTAATCCTTTAGTTGAGGTGAAAGAGAAAAGTGGTTACAGAAAGATATCCACATTCTTTGTCTTCTCTTAGGAGTTGATTCTTTGGTCCAATATTCTTTAATCTTTAATAACTTACATTCGCCTATGATCTCTAAACCAAGTTCCTCTCTAAATCTTATTATAATAGAGTTAAGATTGTCTACCCATTCATTAATCCATCTATTTAAGATGTTATGAATTGGTTGAATATCACGTTCAATATCTCGATATGATGAATTTGCAATTTTTCTACATAAATTCAAAAAGGTAAGGTCAATTTCCTGAAATGGCTTTCCAAGGAACCAAAATGCTATTCGCTGTATATGGTGCCACGGATATTCAAGTATATGTTTGTCTGTTATTCTGTCGACTAACCTTATTTCTTTTTGACAAACCTCATAATATTTTTCTAATTACATTCCCTTTATCAACTCCAATACATTAATCGGAGAATAATATATCTCTATTTTTGATTGTTCTTTTAAAGGTTTCAATAAAATTTTAAACTCTTCAAGCTCAGATGGAGTCATCTCCATTATTTTATGCGACCAAATATTTTTATCAAGATAAAATTTGATTTTTTCTTTCTGGATATTCATGTAGTTAGATAAAAAAGTAGGACAGAACAGTGTTCTGTCCATACAAAATACTCTATTTAAAAAATCCCTCATCCACCTTTACATCCACAGAATTTTTTTCTTTCAAGCTTTCTTTTCTTTCCTTCAGCCATTCTTCAAAAAGATAGACCTTAACCGGGATGGCAAAAGGAGCCTGGGGAGAGGTGATCAAAGCTTCGCCTGCTTCAAGCATCTGAATCTCTGTTCCCAGATCAGAAATATCCTGCTTGGCAGAGCTTTTCAGGATATTCCGGTCCCGTTCATCTGCCAGACCTAAGATGAAAAGGGTATTGAACTGAGACAAAAGCTCCTCATCGATTAGTTTTGGCTGTTGGGTAATGGCACAAAGCCCGGTTTTGAACTTCCTTCCTTCTCTTGAGACTTGAGCAAAGATATTTATATCCGCTTCGCCCTTTTGAGATAAAACTCTCTGGGCTTCTTCCATCACGATCAGAGTAGGTAAGATCTTTTTGAACTTGGCAGGATCCTGATATGCCTCTTTATTTCTGGAGAAAACAGCCCGTGCCAGAACCGCAGAGATCAAAAGCTCCTCCTGTTCAGACATATTGGAAGTATCTATCAAAACCACTTTACCTGAGGATAAATCATTAATCACATTAACAGTAATAGAGACATTAGGGTCACCATGCACAAAGGGAAGTCTCAAAATCTGCTCTGCTCTCCTCTGGATGACTCCTATCGTTGATTCAAAAAAAGCACCGCCAGATGACAAACTCATCGCCAGCTCTGAAATAGAACTTCTCTTTACTCCATCCAGCCAATCCCTGCCAAAATGATGCGCTAAGGCATAAAGCGCTTCCACCTGTGCCTGGGTGAACCCGTAAATCTGCCGAACATCCTTGATCTCTATCTCCTTGGAGCTTATCTTGAGTTTATTATAAGGACCTTTTAAATCTCTGGAAGAATAGACTCTCAGCCATTCTTTTGCTAAAGGATGATCAACCAACCCCTTATGTTTCGGATCACCTCCCCCATCATAATATTCTCCGTGCGGGTCCAAAATCAGCATCCCGTATTTGCCCGATTCTAAAACTGAACTGGCTAAAACCTTCATCAAATTACTTTTCCCCATACCGGTGGTAGCGAATATCCCGATATGATAAGGAAACAGCTCTCCGGAGACTCCGATTTTGAAATCAATCACATCTTCACCTGAGCGCAGTTTACCAACGTCTATATCACCCGTATATTTTTTCAGAAAAAGAAAATCTTCATTATTTGGAGTGCGCACTCTGGAGAAATGTTCCGGTATAGTTTTTGGTTTTCTGAAGAGATTATCTTTAATATAACCTAAGGGGACACATTTTCCAATTTTGAAAAGCCTTCTCTCTTTTTCCTGAAACTGATAAGACTCGGTCTGCCGGTCTAAAAGCATCATATTCCCCGCAGTGCGAGAAGCCCAGTCCGGATCAGTTGCTTCAACTCCGTAACTGACCTCCACTACTCTTAAATAAAAAGGAAGATTTTTCTCCTCGTCCTGTGCCACCAGGATATCCCCTAAATGAAGTTCCTCCTCATAAAAAGTCCGGAAATAAATCTCGGTTATACTTTTTCCGATTATTCTGCCTTTGTAATCCATTTTTTCTCCTCAGGTTATAATAGTGTCATTGCGAGTCCCCTGCGGTGCGAAGCAATCTGTTTACACTGATTGAGTAAGGTGCTTGCTTCGTCGTCCCCCGCCAAAGGCGGGGAGACTCCTCGCAATGATAGCACCTTTCCGGGACAGGCACGGGAGATTGACCTTACAATCTTTTAATCAATCTTCAATATCTACCATTTTTCTTCATTTTCATATTCCTTCTTCTATATCCCTTCTTCTTTTATCCATTATTCGTCGTTCGATATTCGTCATCCGCTATTTATTTAATTGTCTTCTTCAAATTAAAAATCTCATCTTCTAACCTATTTATTCCTACCCTTTCCGGATTTTCTCTATCCAGATGCCAGCTTAGAGGTTTGTTCTGAATATATTGTCTGATTTTGTTCAACTTATCTTCATTCCTAATAACATGTTCATAATAATTTCTTTGCCAGTGAAAATGTTTTAATCCCATTTTGTGAATATTTTTGGTAACAATGGATTTTATTTGACCAATAATTGAACCGAGGGTATTTGACTTCAACGTGGTTGATTTTACTGTAGGGGCGACCCGGCGGGTCGCCCCTACAAACACATCATCAATAATCAGTATAATACCATGAAAATGATTTGGCATCACGATATATTCATCCAACATCACATTTGAACGTATCTCCCTTGTCCTCAACCACTCATCTTTAACAATTTTCCCATATTTATTCAATCTCATCTCTTCATTAATCACCTCTCCAAAAACGCATTCATTGTTCTGCGTGCATATCATTACAAAATACGCCCCAGCTTGTGAATAATCGTATTCCTTTAATCGGATTGAACGACGTTGATATTTTTCCGAATTCTGTTGCATTTTTTATTCTGGTATTTGTAGGGGCTAACCTGTGTGTTCGCCCAGAATATCAGGGCCGGCACAGGGGCCTGCTCCTACAGTTATTTATTCGTCATTATCTTTTTATTTCTCTTCTTCTTTCTTTCATTTTCCATTTTTTTTATCCGTTATCTATCATTAATCATTAGTCATTTATTTTATTTATTTAAATCCGCATTCAACACCTCATGAAAATCCCGGAACAAAAGGTTCCAGTCCGCAAATGAAATCCCTTTTTCTAAAGCCTTGCTCTGCAATCTATATTTTATATCTTCGATCTCACTTCCTAAAATCCTGGCCCGATTATGCACTGCAGCTAAAGGATAGGGATAACCTAAGTATGCTGGGTCAGAGGAAAGATTGGACAGCCAGGAGAAAATCTTTGCTGGCTCAGTATTATCCAGACGATTTATATCCACTCTAAAAGCATAATCAGAAGAGGCTTTAAGCCTGGATACATAGATCGTCCCGAACCAGTTGGAATTTTTCAAAGCTAAATCCAGATCAGACAAACGGCAGAACCACTTAGATTCTGGACAGAACTTCTCTGAGCTTTTAACCACCATCGGAATCAAAGGAGATTTTTTACCCCAGTATAGAGTAGAGGTCTTGGTCACTCCAACTAAATGGATATTTTTCTGTTTGGCTTCTTCTGTTACTTTTAAAAGAAGCTCATACGGAGGCACAATGCTTGCCCTTAATGAGCCATCTACTAAAATCATATCACTCTTTTCTAAATCAGTTATTAATCCCTTGACCAGCCCCCATTCCGCAAAAAGCCTTAACCGGTCTAAAATCTTATCTAACTCCGGGACCTCATTCGGCACCTCACCTACCAGTTCTTGATACGCTTGCAGATATTTCTCTGCTTTGTTTTCCAGAGATAGAATCTCCATCCTCAGAGGAACAAACTTCTCCTTAACTCTTTTCCCTTTCTGAAAAATTACATATCCTGCCCGATAAACTCCGATCAGAAAAGACCTGGTTTTAAGGACTGTAGCAGACCCACCATCCACTGCCGCGACTTTGTTTTCACAGCTAAGCTCCGGGATTTTATCAAAGGAAAGTTGGTCTAAATTTTTATCTAAAAGTAATAGCTCTTTCTCCTCCTCACCCCGCTCAATTTCGATATACTCAGGTTTTTCCTTCAAAGCTTCCTGGATGAAAGAAATCGCCTTAGTAACTTCTTTTTCGATAATCTCATTCAAACCTAACATCTATTGACCTCTGAATTCATAAGTGTTGACATTTTATATTTTATGTAGGGGCAGGCTCCAGCGCCTGCTCCCATAATGGGCAACCGCAGGGGGTTGCCCCTACAATATTTTTTCCGTCATTCGTCATTCTTCATCCATTATTATTTTTTCTTCCTTTGAGCCTTTGAACTTTTGTCCGCCTTTGGCGGATTAAACGTTCTTTATTTTATATCCTGTCCAACTATTTTCCATTCACCCCTTTTCTTTTCTAAGAAAACCTCTAATATCTTCTCCTCTCCTACGGATCCACTCGCGGATTTCTGATCCTCTCTGCTTATGAAAAGCTCCACTGTAGCAATTATTTTATTCTCTATTATCGAAAACTTCCTCCTCTTAAAGGAATAAAATCCTTTCGATTTCAAGGCAGAAAATTCTTGAAGAACTGAGCTGATAAGCGAATCCCTGTTTATATCTTTTTTGCTATAGACCGAATCCAGGACTATTCTGTTTTCATTAATAACCCCTCTCTCAAACCTGCTTATCACCTCCTTAAGGGGACCAATCTCATCCTTTGGTCTTTTCAGCCCGCAATTTATTAAAAAAAGTATTAAGGTCAAAAAAAATCCCCATTTTAAGATGGAGAATAAATTCTGTCGGGGCAAGGTCACATTGTCATTGTTTATTTGATCTTCAACTCGCATTGCTTACTCTCTTCATAATTAAATCATATTTTGGTAACTTTGTAAAGATAACGTTACGTTTTTATTTTCCATGACACACTCTAAACTAAATTGTCAATACCTATACATAAATCTCCACTAACGGTTTACTACTTTTTACCTATTCCATTTTTCATTTTCCATCTTCCTTATTCCATACTCATTTTTTATTATAAATCTTTCAACTGGAAAAAACAAACGCTTTTTGATAACAAAAAAGCGAGTCCCTGAAATTCGGGATTCGCCTTAATGAAACCGTTCCCTCGGTTTTCGTAAAAGGAGTTCCAGCCTCCACTCCCACATAGGTCAATGACAGGGCTGCATACCGTTTCTGAAAAGATAATTTATCAGATGGAATATATCCTGGACATTTACTAAACTATCTGCAGTCACATCTCCTTTTAATAAGGGATCTGGAGCGGGACCATTTTTGAAAAGATAATTTATCAGGAAGATTACATCTGAAACATTGATCTTACCATCTACATAAACATCTCCAGTGGAGATAAGGTACTCATAAGCCCCCATATCGATCCTGGGTCCACCTGAACTCGGAACGGGGAAACCCGGATCTCCAACATCTATACAGGGAGAAGAACACTGCAATGAAAAATCAGCAGGTGGGTTTACAAATTTAGGCTCCTGGCTGATATTTAGAAACTGGTCACAGGCTATCCCTTTTAAATTTTTACCCCAGGACATATTCCCAACACCTATAGGTGTTCCGGAGAAATTTCCACCAGCATTGCCCCAGACATCGTTATACTTTATAATAGGATTAGAGCTTGAAACCTTTATGCCCACGCCAAGACTGCAACTTGCTATGATGTTATTTATTAATTTCACATCTGAGGAGGAAACAATCTCTACTCCATCCCCGGTGATATTTGCTATAGTGTTATTGTAAACTTGTGGAGACGCACTACTTATGTTAATTCCCATCTTACTGCTCTGAGTTACTACATTCCTTTTGATAAGTGGAGCACCAGCAGAACAATTTATCCCCACTTGGTGTCCAGAGATGAAATTATTCTCCACCTGAGGAGAAGAACCGCTCTGACTCCGCACCCCATTGTTGACATTATCTTTAAAGAAATTATTTTTTATCAAAGGATTAGAAGAATTGGAACAGGAAAGACCTCCCAGGTTATTCTTAATCTGGTTATAGATGATCCGGGGGCTGGAACTGCTGTCGCAAAGTATCCCTAAGGAATCAGAATTGTTACGAATGGTGAACCCGGTTAAAAGGGTAAGGGAGTCCTCACCGGATTTAAAAGTTACCACAGGTTTGGATGAAGAATAAGTTGCGTCTATGAAGGTCGCCTCAATTAAACTGCTATCCCCTTCAATAAGATACCTGCTTGCCACCACGATATTTTTTCCCTTGAAGTCTATATTCTCATAATAGGTTCCCACATTGACCAGAACCGTGTCACCGTTGGAGGCAACATTTATCCCACCTTGAATTGTGGCTAAAGAGGGGGAGGGAATATAGATTATTCTGGATTGTGAAGAACTGACCAGGGAAAAAAGGATTAAAAAAGATAACAAAATTTTAGTCATTACTCTCATAAAACCTCCTCTGGGAAGCAGGAGCAAAAAGGTTTTCTTTTCCCCCTCAATCTGAATATATAATAATCAATTTTTTAAATTTGTCAATCGTTTTTTTTAAAAGAAAAGCATTTGCTAACACATTACTCTACAATAAATTATCCGCAGTAACATACTATTCAGTATTATTATTTTTATCGGCTATTTTATCAATTCTGTGAATATCTGATGAGGTAATCTGCTCGGGCAGGAGTTGTACTCCTGCCCGTTGCACTACTTCACAATTTTGTTAACAGGTTTAGCTCCCCGTAGGGAGTTTAACTCCGCCCAAGGTAAAGGGTGGAGACCCCGCAGAAGCGGGATTTCGCTTCGCTCAACAAGCTCCACCCCTACGCGATATCTCTTTAATTACTAACAATTTCTTGAATGTGAATCACGTTTTAACAAGTTACCTTCTAATTTATAATCTCTTTCCTCTAGCCTTAACTATAAAAAATGTTACCAAAATACTGAAAAACTAAACTGAATTTGGAAAAAAGTAAGGGTTCAAAATTTTGAACCTCTACTGTACATAATTCATCCCCTCTCCTTCCTAATGATAGGGTTAGGGTAAGGTTATATTTACGTTCACGAAACCCGAATCAATTCCACTTCTTTTTTCCCTTTGAACCTTTAAACTCTTAAACCCTTGAACTTTTTTTACGTTACTTCCACTTTATCCGCTAACACCCTTTTAAAAGCCTCAACCACATGCGGATCAAATTGTATCCCGCTTCCCTTTTCTAACTCCTCCATCGCCTGCCATAACGGTTTCCCTGCCCGGTAAGGCCTATCTGTGACCATCGCATCAAAGCTATCTGCCACTGCTAAAATCCTGGCTCCTAAGGGAAGGGTATTGAATTTTTTCTCCTCCTCACTGCTCTCGATGAAGAATTTATGATGGGATAAAACTATAGGAATAGACTCTTTTAAGACCGTTCCAACTGAGCTTAATATCTCTACGCCCTTTTCCACATGGGTTTCAACTATTTTCTTCTCTTCCGTGGTCAAACTGGCAGCTTTGGTTATAAGCTCGCTCGAGATCTCAATTTTTCCTATATCGTGCAGAAGACCTGCTACTCTGATGTTTTCAACTTCACTTTTAGATAATTCCAACGACTTGGCGATTTCCGAAGCATAATCTGCCACTCTGAGCGAGTGGCCTTTGGTATATCGGTCCGAGGATTCCAAGTATTTAGTTAAAATCTCAATCACTCCCACATACGCTTTTTTGATCTCCTGAATTTTATTTTCCTTCTGTTCATATAAAGTCCCCACCACCGCTCCGGCTAAAAACAGAAACCCACCCCAGATCACCAGATCTAAAGCTAACCTTAGATCCGTGGATTGATGGTAAAAAGAGTTCGGGTATAAAATCGCCAGGAAAACCACCAGCCCTATGCTGAAAACACTGGTGTAGATAGCATACTTTTTTCCAAGGAAATAACCAGAGACCAAGACCGGCAGATAATAAAAATTAAGGAAAGCCATCTTCTGAAAAACAAAATGGTTAGTAATCAAAATAATACCGGTCAAGCCCAGAATTAATATTTTCTCTAAGTGTTTTACCAAAAAATTTTTTATCTTATCCATCTTTTCCTCCTTCAAGCCGGATATTTAAGAAATTTTAACCCCTTTTTATCTTATCGGAGGATAAATTATTCTTTATAACTTCTTTTTAAATATAAAAAAGTCCCTCCGGCATTTTTGCCAGAGGGACCTCTACATACTTATTACTGAAAGACCCTTTTAATTACGGCTTTAACAAACAGGGGCTGGTCCAAATTTAAAAAGATAGTTGATCAACCAGACGATATCAGATAAGCTTACCTTTCCATCTCCATTCGTATCTGCTTCACGATAAAATGGATCTGGCTCAGGACCAAATTTGAAAAGATAGTTGATCAGGTAAACGATATCCCCTAAAGATACATTCCCGGTTTCATTAACATCTGCACATAGAAAAGGCTTACCACCATACCAGTATCCGCTTTTTAACTGATAATTGGTACTCTGAGACTCTCCGATAAAACTTTGCGCTGAAGAGACCATAGTCTTATAATTGGTGGAAGCCATATCTTTTCCACCGCCATTAAAACTGCTCCAGGGAATATGATAATTCTGGGGAGTGGCAGTGGTATCTTTAGGTATGATCACCTCTTTTCCTATCAGGACTTTCTCATCTATAGAATTCTCCTTTACTGTTCTTTCTTCAAAAACTTTTTCTTTTTCTATGGAGAAAGCCAAAGAAAAAGAAAGAAAGACAATTACTAAAACTACTGGTAGAAATTTCAGAGTTCTTGACATCTTCCACTCCTTAGTTTTAGGTTTTTTATACTACCATTAACTAACATATAGATAACTTTTCAAAAAGCAAGAAAAATTTCAAAATATTTTTCTTTTACCTGTCATTGCGGGGAGCCCCCTTCGGGGACGACGAAGCAACCTTCACATAGTCAGCAGATTGCTTCCCCCTCCTGTGGCGGGGTCGCAATGACATCCGTAGGGGCACGGTGCGCCGTGCCCCTACATAAATCTTACCTCTCTTGGGATACCACCCTCATCTTCTCTGTATCCGGTCTTGGCTCTTCTCTTCTTACCTTCTGCACGCTCTCTATCTCAGGTGGCTTGGGTCTATACTGTTGCTCCTCTTCTTCTGTTCTCTCTTTTCTTTCAAGCTTCATCTGTGCTCTTTCCTGTTCTGATTCAGCCAGGCGCTTTGACTGCTCTGCCTGCATCTCTTCTGGAGTGGAGCCAAGCATCTTAGCCATCCTCAAATCCTCATAACCTTTCCTCTTGGCTACGATGCGATAGGAGAAGGAAATATCAGAGCCTGCTGGACCTCTCACCTCAAAAGAGCTTACAGTCCTGTTCGCCACAGCTAAGGTCAAAGGCTCATCCTGAGGAGTTAAGAACACATGATATTTAACTGAGGTATTAACCGATTGAGCAAAGAGTGGGTCAATCTGCACCAATGCCTTACCGTTAACTAATTTCCCTTCACCAAAATCCTCAAACCAGTTCTCCGGTGATTCCATAGAGTAAAGTAACCGATATTCCCCATTATCCACCTTCACTGCCGCGCTCTTGGTTCCGGTAATTACATGATTCCCTGAAAAATATCCCGCATAACCTGTGGCAGGAGCATAGGCATAGACTCCGTATTCTGTTCCAGTGTTAGAATAGGCGGTAAAATACCCAGCATAAGCGTCGCCAGAGGAACTGTTTGAAACATAACTATTAACACCATCTATATAAGAATAAGAACCATAACAAGATGAACTAACACCAGCATGGTATCCTGTGCCGGAAGATGAGGTATAAAACTGCCCTGCATAGGCACTACCACTGGAGGTATTCTCAGCTATTGCATAGACCCCTCGAGCAGGTCCTGCGGTGCCACTATTACCTTCTGCTCTTAAACCATAATGATACCCTGTGCCAGAAGTAGAGGTCTCAAAAAATCCACCATAAGCATCACCTGTTACATAATTTGAGCCATATCCATAAACACCGTAAGCGGAGGAGTCGGAATTGCTGTAAGAGGTGGAATACACCCCGTAACGCTTTCCACTGCCTGAGGAGGAGGCATAAAAATACCCTGCATAAGCCTCATCATCAGAATAGTTAGTAGCGCTGTTATATGAACCATAAGTCGCAGGACCGTTACCAACCCCTTCTGCTCTTAAACCATAATGATAACCCGTTCCGGAAGAAGAGGTAGAAAAAATTCCACCATAGACATAAGCAGACGAGGAGTTATGAGCATAGCCCCTTACACCATAAACATTCTCTGTAGGTGAGTCTCCATAACCTTCTGCCCAAACTCCTATATGGCCGCCTGTGCCTGAGGAATCAGCTACAAAATAGCCACCATAAACGTTACCATTGGAGGTATTTTCAGCTATACTATAAGAACCATAAACATCGGAAGAGGAGCTACCATAAGCATCTCCATAAACTCCATAATGGGTTCCTGTGCCCGAAGAAGAGGTGGTGAAATATCCGCCATAAACATCTCCGGTGGAAGCGTTCCGACCATAACCATAGGCACCATAGGATGTGGTATCAGAATTACCATTACCGTAGGCATAGACCCCATAATGCTCACCAGTACCAGAGGTACCAGTAGAAAAATATCCACCATAAGCTTTGCCGGAGCCGGAGTTTGAACTAGTACCATAGGCAGCATAGGAACCGACACTGGCATTACCAGAAGCTTGACCATAAAGACCCATAGCGAAATTATTAGAAGAAGTACCGCTACTTAAACCCACAACTGCATAATGTTGACTCGATGTGCCTGAAGAACTCACTTCTCCCCATACTCCATAACAATCTCCGCTGGAAGAGTTAGATACATACCCGGTTATTCCTCGCATAGATCCTGTGTTGCTGCCTGAGGCATTTCCTGTAAAGGCTGAGCCAGAGGTAGTGCAACTAACAATCTCAGGGCCTTCTTCATTTACATACTTGTCAGTCAAAGTAGTCGTTCCCTCATATAAATCAGATGCTACACCTGAGCGTCCAAAATCAGATACCGGACTGGTGAAATCTGAAGCATGATAACCGTCGAGTTTGTCTGAATTCAGAGAATAATAGGAATACCCTAAGCTGGTAAGTCTCTGGCGAGGTGTCATCTCTACATCTGCACCCACCTGTACTCCCAGGTAGGTATCAACATAAGAATCGAAAATGGTGTTGGGAATCGGTGTAACAGAACCCAGGATGACATTAAACAACCCCTTGGTTACCGTTACAGATTGCGCCTCAGTCCATAAAGCACTCCCGCTTGAGGGGACTGAGTAAATACTGAAGGTCACAGAATAGCTACCATCTGCCACGAACTTGCCTGATGCATCTGTGAGCCTCCCCTGAAAGTTAATCAGCCTGGGTACGTCTGCATAAACTAAATTGCAGACCAGAAGCCCCACCACTACCAAAAACAAAACACGGTAACGCATACCACCCTCCTGTTGGTTTTCCCGCTTTAAGCGGGATCCCGCCAAAGGCGGGGAAAAATGTTAAACGGTTTTTTGCTCCCTATCTTCTCTAACCAGAAAATATATAGAATAATCAAATTAAATTGTCAAGTAAAAAGTGGATCTTCCCCCTCTCCTCGTCCGAGAAATGGATCCGGAGCTTGCCCCCGTAGGGTAGACAAAATGAATTTATAAATATTGTTACCCAATTCATTGGGCAGGCTTTTACTTGATAAACTGAGCAATTGTCAACTCGGTAAACCCACCTCGCCCCCAAGGCGGGTCTATATGATTTACTTCAAATTTTAATTTCCCTTGACAAAGAAATTTTATTTTCTACTTTACTTAAAAACTTATCAAGGAGGATTAACCTGAAGAGGAAAATCCGTCACTTAATTCTTCTTCTTGTTATAATATTTAGCTTTAACTCCTCAGCTTTTGCTTTGAAAAAAGAAAGCTGGTTTGACCCGCAGAAAATAAATCTTTTAATCGGGATAATCGTTACCTTAATTTTTATCTTCGGGTTTATCCTTTATGCTAAAAAAGGAAAAAGCCTGAAGATTCGTTCCATTCCCGGGCTTGAGGCTTTAGATGAGGCAGTTGGCAGGGCTACGGAAATGGGTAAGCCCATTCTTTTTTCTTCTGGTCTGGGAAAAATGGAAAGGGTGGCAACCATGGCTTCGATGAATATCCTGGGGAGCGTAGCGGAGAAAATAGCTGAGTATAACACTCCTCTTCTAATCCCGAACTACGACCCGATGGTAACAACTGTTGCCCAGGAAGTAGTTAAAGAGAGTTTTACCCGTACGGGACATCCAGAATCATACAAAAAGGAAAACATCTACTTTGTAACCCAGAGCCAGTTTGGATATGTAGCCGCAGTGGATGGAATTATGTTAAGAGAAAGACCGGCTACTAATCTTTTCTTAGGGACCTTTGAAGCTGAATCTCTGATCTTAGCTGAGACCGGAAACTCCATTGGCGCTTTGCAGATTGCAGGCACAGATTCTACTATTCAGCTTTCCTTTTTTATTGTTGCCTGCGACTACACTTTGATAGGCGAGGAGCTTTTTGCCGCCAGTGGCTATTTAACTAAAGACCCTTTAGTTCTGGGAAGCATTAAAGGGCAGGACTTTTTGAAATTAATCATAGGATTTCTTATAGTCGCCGGTGGGATTTTATCCACCCTCGGTTATAATTTCTTGATCAATTTTTTAGGAAAAGGATAAGGAGATGAGCAGGCAGATACCTCTCTGGGTATGTTTTGGTTTTGGGGCATTTATGCTGGCACAGTTTTTTGTGCCCCATCCTCTTTTTCTAAAAGGTTATCAAAATGTTTTAGACTGGATGCAGATAATCTACGTTTTTGCACTCTTGGTCGGCGCTTTAAGTTTTTTACTTCTCCATCTGGAAAAAATATCTAAGAAACAAAAGGGTTGGGGATATAACTCAGTTGCCATAGTCGGACTTCTTATTATGGTATTTTTTGGCTTCTGGAAGGGAATTCAGAAGGGCTCGCCTTTTTTATGGATTTTCGATAATCTCCAGGTCCCAATGCAGTCAACTATGTTTTCACTTTTAGCTTTTTTTGTTGCCTCAGCCGCTTATCGAGGTTTCAGGGCAAGAAATATACAGGCAACCATCCTTCTGATTGCTGGGATTTTAGTCATCTTAGGCCGAGTCCCCATAGGAGAGATGATTCATTCATCTATACCTCAATCTGCAACCTGGGTACTGAATATCCCCAGTATGGCTGCCAGAAGAGGGATTTTAATCGGAATCGGTCTGGGCTCTATAGCCACATCTTTAAGGATAATTGTTGGAATCGAGAGAACCTATTTGGGTAAAGGATGAATTTAAGCAGGTAGCACGTAGCAAGGAGCTTGTAGCAAAAATATGGAGTTATGTGTCCGTCGTCCACCTCAAGCGGACTGATCCGATGGTGAAAGAGTGAATGCTCGTAGCGTCGGGCTTCACGCCCGACGAAACTGGTTGGAGGGACAGAATCCACCTTCGGTGAATTCTATCCTTAAATCGGTAGACCCACCTTGCCCCCAAGGTGGGTCCAAAAAAGTGGTAGGTCAGACATTCCTGTCTGATAATAAGAAGTGACAGGATATCTGTTCCACCAAAAGAGAATATGAAACTAAATTTTAACCGAAAAACGATATTCATCCTGATGGCAGTAGCGGTAATCTTCCCTCTGATTTTTAAACTAAGCCTGCCGAATAAGGTAACTCCAGAGGTCAAAAATGTATTTGAGAAAATAAATAATTTAGAAGACAGCTCAGTGGTTTTAATCTCCTTTGATTTTGAAGCCTCATCTTTTCCAGAGGTCCAGCCTTTAGCCAATGCAATTTTACAACACTCTTTTTCAAAAAATCTGAAAGCTATAGGTCTTTCCCTTTTAGCTGAAGGGACCGCTTTAGGAGAAAAGGTCTTAAAGGAAAACGCTTTAAAACATAATAAAACCTATGGGAAAGATTATGTTTTCTTGGGATTCAGACCACAGGTTACTGCTACCATCTTAGGATTGGGAGAGGATTTCCATCAGGTCTTTCCTGAGGATTATACTGGTAATTCAACTTTTGATCTGGAACTGACTAAAGAGATAAAAGATTATAAAAAGATAGCTCTTATAATCTCAGTTACTGACGGGGATATACCTTTTTCCTGGATAAATTATGCAGTGGCAAGATATGAAAAAAAATTGTTTGTTTTAACGACTGCAGTTATGGCAACCAGTTTTTATCCTTTTTTAAATTCCGGACAGATCCAGGGACTGGTCAATGGACTCAAAGGAGCTGCAGAATATGAGATTTTGCTGGGTCAACCTGGTATGGGCGCAAGAGGTATGGATGCCCAATCCATAGCTCATCTTCTGATTATAATTTTGGTGATCTTGGGGAATATAGGATACTGGATAGAGAAGAGGAAAAAATAGCTTGAAGCATGTAGCAAGTAGCTTGTAGCAAATCAATGTCATTCTGACCCCGCTTTTGGCGGGGGAAGAATCTATCCGCTAAATTAGATTCTTCGGTCGTCTCACCAAAAGCGGAGTCCCTCAGAATGACAGAAAGGAGTAAGACAATTTGGACTCAGGCACTTTAATCGCAGTAATTTTAACCTTGTTTATCTTTTCTTTTCTCTATAAGGATAACCCCTTTTATAAATTCGCCGAGTATCTTTTGGTCGGTATCTCCGTTGGGTATCTCATCGTTATCTCGATCAAAACTATTGTTCTGCCCAAGCTTTACTACCCGATTTTCAGAGAAGGCGATCTTCTCTATCTCATTCCTGGAATATTAGGCATCTTTATGTTCCTCCGCTTTTTACCGAAACTTTCCTGGCTTTCACGAATTTCAATGGCTTTAATAATAGGCGCAGGAGCAGGAGTTTCCATTCCTGCAGTGATGCAGGCGCAGATTTACACCCAGATGAAAGCCTCAATGGGCTCATATGCTTCAGTCAATAATATCATCGTTGCCTTAGCCGTGATTACCACCCTGAGCTACTTTTTCTTTTCCAGGGAGCATAAAGGAGTTCTGGGCACTTCAGCCAAAATCGGGGTTTTCTTTATGATGGTCTTCTTCGGAGCTACCTTTGGTTACACCGTAATGTCCCGAGTCACCCTCCTGATCGGCAGAGCTCAGTTTCTCTTGGGTGATTTTTTAGGGGTTTTGAGATAAATAATTGTTGCAGGAAGAGACAGATATAGTTAAATTACTAAAAAATTTTTCGAAACGAGTAATTTATTTAAAAATTAAATCTGTAAACACCATTGAAGCTTCAAAAAAACATACATAAATACATATTGGAACAAAGAGAATAATGGCATTAATTTTTTTAGAATAAAGGAGTTATTAAAATGGCAGACGACAGAGATATTCAAAAAATATCAATCGATAAAGTTAATTTAGCAAATATTGACAAATGGAATGTAAGGACCTTAGATAGACAAAAGAAAATGGAAGAACTTGCTGATAGTATATTGAAATATAAATTACTACAACCAATTGTGGTTTTTCGTGAGGGCGATAGGTACAATTTAATTATAGGTCAACGGAGATTACTTGCATTTAAAGAATTAAGAAAAAGAGGATACTCTGACTTTAATAAAATTCTCGCAATTGTTTTAACGAAGAAACCTGATGAGGAAAGTGCGAAAATATTATCTTTGAGTGAAAATATCCACAGAGTTGAATTACATAGGGAAGATATTGTAAAAGCTATAGCATACCTATATAAGAAATATGAAAAATCAGTTAAAAAGTTATCCAAAATTTTAGGGAAACCACCAGGATATATTTATGAATATCTGAAAATTGACACTGCACCTCAAGAAGTAAAAGAAATGTATTATAAAAAGGAAATTGGTAAACAAGATGTAAAAAGAATTATGGAACTTGCTCCGAAAAACAAGGAAGACATGATCAAATTGGCAAAAGAATTTGCAAAACTTACTCCACCAGAGAGGATAAGAACAGTTGAGATCAAAAAGAGTTCGCCAGAGATTAAAACAGACGAATTAATAAAAAAAGCTAAAAGTACATATACAGAAGAAAAGATAGTGGTTCCTTTATCCCCTCCGCTACTGATGGCATTAGATAATGCGGTAAAAGAAATTGGGTTAAGTCGTGAGGAAATTGCTAGAAAAGCAATAGAAGACTGGCTGAGCAATAAGGGTTTTTATAAGTAATGGATGAAATGAATCTTAAATCATTAGCGAAAATTGGAAAGGGGACAAAAAGAAAAAAACGAGATATAAACCTTCTTGAAGTTGCTGAGGAGATGAAATTTCTATACGATATCCATAAATCGCTAGATGAGGTGGCGAAAGTTGTAAGACTTTCTCCTGAAATGGTAAGGCAATTTTTAAAAATAACAGAATTGAATGTAAAAGTTAAAGAACTGATTAAGAGGGATTTAATTAGAGGTGTTGATATTTGCTACAGAATCTCAAAACTGAGAGAAAAAGATCAAATCGTATTCGCGAAAGAAATTGCGAGTAAAAACATTCCTTCAGAAGATGTGAGGGCAATTGTAAAGTATAAAATAGTTAATTCCAAAATGCCTATCAATAAAGTTATTAATAAAGTCCTTAAATCCAAAGTCAAAAAAATCTACGTGGCTTACCTTGGTATTGAAAAGGATATATTTGAGAATCTCCAAAAGATAATCAAAAACAAAGATATACAAAAAACTATAAAGTCTTTTTTTAACAGAGTTGTACCTGCGAAATATATTGTCTCTTTAGAATTAAATGGTCGGGTAGTTATAATTAAAGTTTTAAAAGAGGGATTGTTTGCGATGAGAACTAAATCAAAAGAACTGAAAGTCCCTCTAGCAAAATTAGGTAATGCTTTAGTGCGTGAATATATGCAGGAGCCTAAGTAGTGAAACACTCGAGATATATTGATGCTATAGCAGGCGAGTTGAAGGAGTTAATTAGTAAAGCTACTCCCTATTCATTGTCAACTCCTAATTTTGGAAATCCTACTATTCATGATTTTGTAAAAGGTCTTATACTTTCAACTAATATCATTGAAGTAATTGATAAATATTTGCCAAATGGATACAGAGCTGATTGGGGGCAGATTATAAACAAAAAAACTGGCAACGCACTATCAAATGAAAATGATATAATCATATATGAAGGCAAACCTGGATGTAAAACTTACAATAATAAATCTATGAGATTTGTTTTGGTTGACAAAGAACAAGCGAGGGTAGTTATTCAAGTTCGCAGTAACATAAGCTATGTATCTAAAGATGATAAGGCATATTGTTCTGGCCTCCAAAAGTTTGTACCTGAAGTGTGGTATTTTGCTGAGTGTTGTTTCGCGAAAAGCACGTCTCGCGCAAAAGTGATAGAAAAAGGATTAAAGGAAGCAGGATATACAAATTTCTTTTATCTTTACAGAGTTAACGAGGATGGCTCGATTGATATTCCTAACATAGAGTCTTTTATAAAGTTCGTCGAGTTGATAAAAAAGATAAAATAACATGAAACAATTCTACAACTTTCAAAATTTTAATCCAGATCAGGGAAATGATTTTCCCAAACAATGGTGGAAAAGGACTGAAGAGGCTTTTAGTGGGTTTAGTTTGAAAAGCCTTAAAGTCATTTGCCCCCTCTGTAGAGAAAAAGGTTTAGTTGTCACCAGATGGATTAAAGGTCCAGCATTAAAACCCATTTATATTTTTCATATAAAATGGAGAAAAGTAAGAAAAGTATGTGAACTTAGCGAAGAACAGTCTAAAAATATCAGAGGAAAAGTTTCCATATTTGAAAGTGATATTAGAAAACTATTGGAGACAAAAAAGTCGTTTGTGCTGTTTAGTGGTGGGAAAGATAGTCTTGCCACTTTAGCTTATCTGAAAGACATTGCAAAAACAGCCAATAACGACTTAACTGCACTATATGTTGACACAACAGCAGGGCTTCCTGAGAATACCAAATATGTAAAGAAGGTCTGCAAACATTTGAAAATTAATCTTAAAATAGTGAGACCGAAAGTGGATTATTTTACTTTAGCAAAAGAATGGGGTATTCCAAGTTTTGGATATAGATGGTGTTGTCGGGAGCTAAAAATTAAGCCTATTGAAGAATATCTAGATAGCGTAAAAGAACCAAAAGTTGTTTTTGACGGGATAAGAGCAGCTGAATCCAATGTAAGAAAACAATATATACCGATATGGTATCACCCAAGTTTCAAGTGTCTTTCTGTTAGTCCTATTTTTTATTGGTCTGACCTACAAGTAACTTCGTTAATAAATAGTAACGGGTTACCTAAGACTTTATTACATTCCCTCGGATCATCAACAGAATGCTGGTGTGGTGCATATAAAACTGAGACAGATTTCAGGAAATTATATGGTTTGAATCGAGATATGTTTTATAAATTAGTCGAACTTGAAGAAGGAAATAAAAGTGGATTTACTTTTATTTACAAAAATGGTCAAAGAATACCTCTCAGGGATTTGGAAAGACAAATTTTGAATGAGAGGATGTAGACTACACGGAGGTAAGATGTTTTTAGTAGAGGGAGGGGGAGAGGGGAAAAGAAGGATCGTAATTTTAGCGGAGGGGTGTTTTACGGCACTGGAGGCGAAGACGGCTTATGGATTAATCAGGTATAAGCCGGAGAATGTGGCGGCGGTTATAGATTCGACCCGGGCAGGTAAAACTGCTCAGGAGATTTTAGGTCTGGGTGGGAAAATCCCCGTGGTTAAGGATGTTTTAAGCTCCCTGCCTTATAAACCAGATTCACTCTTAATCGGTATCGCTCCCCGGGGTGGGAAATTACCTTTGGAGTGGAGAAAAGAAATCGTCTCTGCACTTGAAAATGGGCTAAATATTCTCAATGGATTGCACGATATGTTAAATGAAGACCCGGAACTGGCTACCCTGGCAAATTTCAGGAAGGCTAAAATCTGGGATTTAAGAGAGGCAAAAAATTATAACAAAGTTGCAGATTATAAACCGGAGAAGATTAAATCGAAAGTAGTTTTAACCGTGGGCACCGATTGCCGGTCAGGCAAGATGATTACCGCTTTTGAGATGACAAAAGAGGCAGAAAAGTTCGGCTGGAACCCCTGCTTTGTGGCAACCGGCCAGACCGGAATGATAATTACCGGAGAAGGGGTTCCCATAGATGCTATCAAAGGTGATTTTATGGCTGGAGCAATAGAGGATTTTTTGATCCAGAAATCTAAGTCCTATGACCTTCTATTAGTGGAAGGACAGGGAACCATTCTCCATCCAGGTTATTCCGGAGTATCCTTAGCTCTTCTGCATGGCTCATTACCAGATGCGATGGTCTTATGTCATTTTCCAGGTAAGAAAAAATTCAATAATTACGATTTGCTTTTGCCTTCATTATCCGAATATATTAGATTGCACGAGGAAATAGCCAGACCTTTGAAACCATCTAAGATGATAGGCATAGCTCTGAACACCTCAAATTTGAATGAAAAAGAAGCCAGGCATGAGATAGAGAAAACTGAAGACGAAACTAATCTGCCAACTACTGACCCGGTCAGGTTTGGGTCTTCAAGATTTTTAAAAGCTCTTGAATATTTAAAGGTAAAAACTGGTGTAAATAAATGAACTAATGTATTGTCCCAGATGTAAAAACAAGATGCAGGAGGAGAGAAGACCTTTTCATAAACAGAGGAAATGGATTTGCCCGAACTGTGGAAAGGTCAGGTTTCAACAGGTAAGAAAGAGAAAAGGAGAAAAAGATGCGAAATTTTAAAGACTGGAATATTAAGTGGGGGATATATCTTTTAAGTCTAATCCTTCTTTCAGGATTTCTCTTTTCCTCAACCAGCCCTGCCTACAGCAAAACCAAAACTTCCAAAAAGAAGAAAGAATTCAAACTAACTGCCAAATCCGCTCTAGTTCTGGATCTTGACAATGAGACCGTGCTTTACGATATGAACAGCGAAGATGTTCGCTCCATTGCCAGCTTGACCAAATTGATGACCGCTATGGTACTTCTGGAATCAGGGATTGACCTTTTCGATACTATAAGTATCACCCGGGATGATGCCAGAGCTTCTGCCAAGTCCCGCCTGCGTCCGGGAGAGACTTTTTATCTGATTGATCTCTTGCACGCCAGTTTAATGTCTTCAGATAATCGGGCTACACGAGCCTTAGTGAGAGCTACCGGGATGAGAGAGGGGGAATTTGTGGAAAGAATGAACTTGAAAGCTGACTCCTTAGGTCTGGGAAACACTCAATTCGCTGATCCAACCGGCTTGAATGCTGATAACATCTCCACTGCCTGGGAAACTGCAAAACTTCTGAAGATGGCTTTAACTGACCCGCTCATCTCACAGATCACCACTACTAAGCAATATAAGTTTTACTCGGTGAATAAAAGAAAAAGGTTCCATCAGCTTGGCAACAGCAACCGTTTGCTTAGAGAAGATTTTGATATCCTGGGTGGAAAGACCGGCTTCATAGGTAAATCCGGCTGGTGCCTGGCAGTAATGCTTAACAATGTAAAAGAAAAACTCTGCGTGGTAATTTTAGGCGCTTCCTCCAACAAAAGAAGATTTGCTGAGGCAAAGCATATTTTGAAAACTGCAATCCAGAATGGGTCATCCGAGAAACTGGGCTCTGTGCAAGAATTGTAGGGACAGGACCCATCTCAAGTGGATTCTGTCCAAAAAAACTGGTAGACCCACCTTGCCCACAAGGTGGGGATTGTAGGGACAGAACACTGTTCTGTCCTTAAAGTAGATATGTAAACTAAGAAATTAAATAATGAACAAAGAAAACGAGATGAGTTTAGAAAAACAGGATATCGAAGAGGTAGGGGAAGCCATCGAAAGGGTAGGCGTATCCTTGGAAAAAGAACTGCAAAAAGTCTCTGAAAAACTCTCTGAGCTAAAAACCAGTTTACAAAATCTGGATTCTTCAGGCAAGATCATAAAAGAAGACCTGTTTGACCTGAAGAAAGAGTTTTTAGAGCTCAAGGAAGTCTTGGAGAATTTCGACCAGAGGCTCTCCCGGCTGGAATCAAAACTTTTGAAATTTCAGGAACAAAAAGAAGAAGAAATCGACTTAAAAGGTGAGCTTACCCGGATCAAACAGGAAATAGAATTCACCCGCAGTCTTCTAACCATCGCCTTAGAAGAAGACAAAAGGGTTCCTCAGGAATAAAATATCAGATATCGAATAGATCGTAGGGGCGTATTGCCATACGCCCTTTGCTAATCGTTGGTCTCCCGACCAACGATTTTTTCTTCTTGGTGAGGATACCAATCCTATGGATCCCCGATTTTGGGTCTTGATGACAAACTCGGACAAAGAACATTAAAATTAAATATTTTTTGTAGGGACGAGGTAACTTCACCCCTACAGCTTTCAACTATCCCCTTTCCTGTAGGAGAGAAACCGTCTTCCATGTCAAGATGAGTTTTACGAAAGAAGTAGAGACGCATGGCAATGCGTCTCTACCTAGAAAGTCACCTGTGCTTTCTCCAAAACTGGATCCCTAAAACTTTAAAAAAATATTCTGTCAAAAAATCTTGACTTTTTCCATATCTATTTAGTATAATACTTTTCCTTTTGAAAATAAAAAGAAAGCGAGGGTAATCTATGGTTGGAATCACAGGATACGGGGCTTACATCCCCAGACACAGGATAAAGGTGGAAGAGATCGCCAAGGTCTGGGGTGCTGATGCACAAGCCTATAAGAAGGGGCTTAACGTGGAAGAAAAATCTGTACCAGCTCCAGATCAGGACACTATCACTATGTCAGTCGAAGCCGCTTTAAGTGCTTTGAAAAGAGCGCAGATCGATCCTAAAAAAATTGGAGCAGTCTATGTGGGCTCAGAATCACATCCTTATGCAGTAAAACCGAGCGGAACAGTTGTAGGAGAGGCAATCGGAGCTACTCCAGACGTTCACTGCGCAGACTTTGAGTTCGCCTGCAAGGCTGGGTCTGAGGCGATGTTCGTCTGCCTCGGTTTGGTCGGATCCGGCTCTATCGAATATGGCTTGGCAATTGGAGCAGACACTTCTCAGGGAGCACCCGGGGATGCCTTAGAATATACTGCAGCTGCAGGAGCTGCGGCTTTCATTATGGGCAAGAACAATATTATCGCTGAGGCAGTTGATAGCTATTCCTATATGACCGATACCCCGGATTTCTGGAGAAGAGAGTATCAATTCTATCCCAGACATGCCTCCAGATTTACCGGTGACCCGGCTTATTTCAAACATATCCTGGGTGCAGGAAAAGGTCTGTTAGAGAAAGTAAAAATGAAGCCTAATGATTTTCAATATGCAGTTTTTCACCAGCCCAATGGAAAATTTCCTGTGAAGGTAGGTAAGCTCTTAGGATTTGAAAAAAAACAGATGGAAACCGGTCTTTTGTGCCCCAAATTAGGAAACACCTATTCAGGTTCATCCCCAATGGGATTAACTGCCATCCTGGATGAAGCTAAGCCTGATGATTTAATCTTTATGGTTTCTTATGGTTCAGGTGCTGGTAGTGATGCTTTTGTCTGGAGGGTAACCGAGAGGATAAATCAGGTCAGGGACAAAGCAATTAAAACCAGAGAGATGTTAAATAATAATAAATTCTACGTGGAATACGGAACTTATGCTAAATACCGTGGAAAAATCAGGAAGGGAGAATAGGAGGGAAAATGAGAGACGTAGCCATAATCGGTGTAGGAATGAATAAATGGGGGGAGTTATGGGAAAAATCTTTAAGGGATATCTTCACTGAAGCCGCATTATTGGCGATTGAAGATGCGGGTGTTGACCATATCGACTCTATGTATGTTGGCTGTATGTCCTCAGGTCTTTTTGTGGATCAGGAGCACCTCTCTTCCCTTTTGTCTGATTATTTAGGAATGGGGCCAATTCCAGCAACCAGGGTTGAGTCTGCGTGTGCTTCCGGAGGATTGGCTTTAAGAACCGGATTTATTGAAGTTGCCTCAGGATTAAACGATATAGTCTTAGTAGGTGGTGTGGAGAAAATGACCGATGTTTCAGTAGCTGGCGCTACTTTTGCCCTCTCCACTGCCGCAGACCAGGAATATGAGGTTTATCAAGGAATAACTTTCCCTGGACTTTATGCTTTGATGGCGCGTGCCCATATGCAGAAATATGGAACCACGAGAAAACAACTTGCCCAGGTCGCTGTAAAAAACCATTATCACGGCTCAATGAACCCCTTAGCTCAATATCCTCAGAAAATAACTTTAGAAGAGGTTCTGGACTCGGTCATGGTGGCAGACCCGTTAAGGATTTTAGACTGCTCTCCAATAACTGATGGAGCCGCCGTAGTAATTTTAGTGCCCCTGGATTTAGCTAAGAAGATATCCAACAAGCCCATTGTTAAAATCATAGGGTCGGGTCATTCAACTGATACCATTGCCCTTCACAGCCGGAATGATTTAACTGAGATTAAATCTACTGAGCGAGCCGCAAAAATTGCTTATGATATGTCCGGCAAAAGACCAGAAGAGATAGATTTAGCAGAGGTTCACGACTGCTTTACCATTGCGGAGATATGCGTGATCGAGGCATTAGGTTTTGTGGAAAAAGGGAAAGGTGGTCCTGAAACTGAGCACGGGTTAACCACTCTCGGTGGAAAGATACCGGTTAATACTTCCGGTGGACTAAAATCAAAAGGACATCCAGTAGGAGCAACCGGAGTTGCCCAGGCAATCGAGATCGTAAAACAGCTCAGGGGTGATGCTGGTGAAAGACAGGTCAAAAATGCTAAGGTAGGGTTAACCCAGAATATGGGAGGAAGCGGAGGAAGTAGCATTGTTCATATAGTGGAGGTGGTATAATGTCATCGCCAAAATACTGGAGGGAAATCCCTCAGAGATATAGATTAGAGGCTGGGAAATGCAAAAAATGCGGTAAGATATTCTTTCCGCCAAGATTAATCTGCGATGGTTGTAAATCCAGAGAATTCGAGAAGATTAAATTACAAAAAGAAGGTAAGCTTCTTACCTATACTGTAATCCGGGTAGCACCCAGTCAATTCACAGACCAGACGCCTTATGCTATGGGAATTGTGGAACTAAATGATGGGGTAAAGATTTTATCCCAGGTAGCAGATTGCGACTTTGACAAATTAGAGATCGGGATGCCGTTGAGAATCGAGTTCCGGAAAATCTTTCAGGAAGGCGAAGCCGGGATTATATGCTACGGTTATAAGTGCGTGCCGGTGTAATTATTTTTACTGTCACTCTGAGCGAAAGCGAAGAGTCTTCAGATTCTTCGGTCGCTACGCTCCCTCAGAATGACAAGACGTAACGTCAGACGTTCCTGTCTGACAAATAAAAGAACAGACAAGAATGTCTATTCTACCGCACAAAAAACTTATGTTGAAAAAATGGTCGTGCAGGCCCGTTTACACCTTGGTCGTCCTTCGGGACAGGCCGTATAATGTGTTGGGTAGCCCAACCATGAAAATAGACGCGTAGCCGAGCCTTCAGGGCTCGGCAGAGATCTAAAACCTCTGCTACACGACCCTGAAAGAGTCGCACTACGATAAACAAGGAAATACAAAATGTTCCGCATAGAATCTAAAATCGATACAGGCTCCTTAGAATACAAAGCCAATTCCGAGGCAATGCAAAGGGTGGTGGATGAGTATAAGGAGGTTTTAGGCAAGATTAAGGAAGGTGGCTCTGCCAAGGATAAGGAAAGACATAAAGCCAGAGGAAAGCTTTTACCCAGGGAAAGACTGAATCTTATTTTCGATAAAAACACCCCTTTCTTAGAGTTCTCCCATTTAGCCGCTTACAAGATGTATGAGGAAGAGCCTCCGGGTGCGGGAATAATCACGGGTGTGGGTGTGGTTCACGGAAGAGAGGTTCTGATTGTGGCAAATGATGCCACAGTTAAAGGCGGAACCTATTTCCCGATGACCATAAAAAAACATGTTAGAGCCCAGGAAATCGCAGAACAGAATCGTCTCCCCTGCGTTTACTTAGTCGATTCAGGTGGAATTTTTCTGCCCTATCAATCTGGAACATTTCCAGATAAAGACCATTTTGGCAAAATTTTCTATAATCAAGCTCGTCTTTCAGCTTTAGGGATTCCCCAGATAGCAGTGGTCTTAGGCTCTTGCACTGCAGGTGGAGCTTATGTCCCGGCGATGAGCGATGAGGCAGTTATAGTAAGAAAACGGGGAACGATTTTCATCGGAGGTCCACCTCTGGTTAAAGCCGCAACCGGTGAGGAAGTTACAGATGAGGAATTAGGCGGAGCAGATGTTCACTGCCGAATCTCAGGTGTGGCTGACCATTATGCTTTAAACGATGAACATGCCATAGAGATCACCAGAAATATAATCGAGAATTTAGACCCACCTAAAAGATTTGAGTTGGATACAAAGGAACCTGAAGAACCCTATTATGACCCAAAGGAAATCTATGGGATTATTCCCAGGGATATAAGAAAGCCTTATGACCAGAGGGAGATTATCGCCCGCATAGTGGATGGAAGCAAATTCCAGGAGTTCAAGGAGCTTTATGGACCAACCATAGTCACAGGCTTTGCCAGGATAATGGGCTATCCAGTAGGAATCTTAGCTAACAATGGCGTTCTTTTTTCTGAAAGCTCAGTTAAAGCCGCACATTTTATCACCCTTTGCACTATGAGAAAAATCCCTTTGATATTCCTGCAGAATATCACCGGGTTTATTGTCGGCAAGCAGTATGAGCATGGAGGAATTGCCAAAGATGGAGCTAAGATGGTGCATGCAGTAGCCAATGCAGATGTGCCCAAGTTCACGGTGATTGTGGGTGGCTCTTATGGTGCTGGAAATTATGGAATGTGTGGTCGAGCATATAACCCTCGTCTTTTATGGATGTGGCCCAATGCCAAGATCTGCGTTATGGGAGGAGACCAGGCCGCTAATGTCTTATTGACTGTAAGGATGAGATCCTTAGAAGCTAAAGGGATTAAGATGACCGAGGAGGAGCAGGAGAAATTCAAAGAGCCGATTTTGAAAAAATATGAAGAGGAATCCAGCCCCTATTATAGCACCGCTCGAATATGGGATGATGGGATAGTCGATCCTGTAGAGACCAGAACTGCATTAGCTTTAGGAATCTCTATGGCACTTAATACCCCTGTCCCTGAGACTAAATATGGGATTTTCAGGATGTAAAATAATATATCTGAGACCGCAGGGCGAAGAATCTATAGATTCTTCAGTCGTCCCACCTTTGGTGGGACTTCCTCAGAATGACAAAGGATAATAAAGATGTCTTTAGAATATCAGACCATAGCTTTTAAAATCGAAAATCGAATCGCCAGAATTTTTTTGAACCGTCCAGAGGTTCATAATGCCTTTAATGACGTTATGATTTTAGAGCTGTCTGAGGTTTTCAAGAATATTTCTACTGATGAAAAAATCAGAATTGCAGTCCTTACTGGAATCGGTCAATCCTTCTGTGCGGGTGCGGATTTGAACTGGATGAAAAGAGTAATCAATTATTCATATGAAGAGAATTTGAACGAGTCTCTGCAGTTGGCAGAGCTTTTCTATTTGATGTACACCCTTCCTCAGCCAACTATCGCCAGGGTAAATGGTGCGGCTATTGGAGGTGGAGCAGGACTGGTAGCGGTCTGTGACATAGTTATTGCCTCAGAAAAGGCTAAGTTCAGCTTATCCGAGGTAAAATTAGGTTTAGTCCCCGCCTGTATCTCCCCCTATGTATTGCGGAGAGTTGGTGAAAGAGTAGCCAAGGAATTATTTTTAACCGGCGAAAGGATAGATGCTCAAAAGGCTTTACAATTCGGTATGGCAAACCAGGTAGTTACAGAAGATAAGTTAGATGAAGCAGTAAACGAAAGGATAAAACAGCTCTTTTCCTCAGGTCCTAAAGCTTTAGCTATGTGCAAAGATTTATTGCAGAAAGTTCCAGGGATGAAACCTGAAGAATTTAAAAGATATACCGCTGAAGTCATAGCTGAGATGAGAGTCAGCGAAGAAGGACAGGAAGGGATGAACGCTTTTCTGGAGAAACGAAAACCGAAGTGGAGTCAATAAAACAGTTTAAAAGTTCAAAGGTTCAAAGGGGAAAAAATCGTAGCGTTACGACTCCTGTGGCAACGAAGGATCGTTCTTTAAAGGACTTAAAAAATGCTTGAGTTAATAAATTATGATGACTTGATCTTCCAAGAAAATGAAGTAATTAACCAAACCGAAGAGAATTTCTCTGAAAGTTTGAATATTCATAAAGATGCAATGAATATCTACTCAGAGCTTCTAAAGATATTGATGGAAGAAATCAACAAAAGTACATCTAAATTTGAAAATTATTCCTTTATACAATTTTATCGTAATTTCTACTCTGTTAAAGCAATCTATAATTTAATTAAAACAGGATTTTATTTTGATGCCATGTCTTTGTTGAGACCTTGGTTGGAGTCAATAGCAAACATTATTTTCTTTTCAAGAAATCAACAATACATTGATTCTGTAATTACAGACCCAGAGAAATTTGCGAGAAAGTTTCCTGTCAGTAAAAGGTTCAAAGATACTAATTTCAATGAAGGGTACACTGACTATCAAAATCTCTGTAGGTTCTCACATGGGGCAACCCTTAATATTATTGCTGTGTTTTCCGCATCACAAGAAATGGATCTTTTGCCATACGGGATTGTTTACCAAGAGAAAGATGCTACACTAACAATGTATCTTTTTACTAGATTTCTTGGGATGTCATTAGATCTTCTTAAAACAATTTTTAAGAAAACTTTCTTAATAAAAGAAGAGTTAATTAATAAATGTGAGGAGGCTTTTAGTAAGCTCACATATGAAAAAGAAAAGTTAGGAAAACAGCTTCTAAAATTTAAAGACCAATACCTTAAACAATATAATGTAAAAATATAACTCTTTTTTTCGAGAACTTAATATAGAGTTCAAATCGTTTCAGGTCAGATATGTTCAAAAAAATACTAATAGCTAACCGGGGGGAGATTGCAGTTCGGATTATCCGGGCTTGCAGGGAGATAGGGATTGAAACTGTAGCGGTATATTCTGAGGTGGATAAAAAAGCTCTACATGTTCAATTAGCAGATGAAGCTTATCTATTAGGTCCTGCTCCTCCTTTAGAAAGTTACTTAAATATAGACAAAATCATCGAGGTAACTAAAAAGACTAAAGTAGAAGGAATTCATCCGGGTTATGGCTTTTTGGCTGAAAACTACCTTTTTTCCAAAAGATGTGAAGATGAGAAAATCATTTTCATCGGTCCCAATTCAGAGGCATTAAGATTAGTTGGAGATAAAATTGAATCTCGAAAAACAATGACCCAGGCGAAAATCCCTATAATCCCCGGGATGAGAATGAAAGGTGGAAATCTTAAGGAATTTGAAGAGCAGGCAGAAAGAATCGGCTACCCGGTGATGCTCAAAGCCTCTGCTGGTGGTGGTGGAAAAGGGATGAGGATTATCCGCTCTAAAGAAGATTTAAAATCCTCAATTGAAGCCGGGATGAGAGAGGCAAAGTCTGCTTTTGGAGATGAGTCGGTTTATCTGGAGAAATGTATTGAAAGACCCAGGCATATCGAGTTTCAAATCTTGGCGGATAATTATGGAAATGCAGCTCATCTTTTTGAAAGGGAATGTTCCATCCAGAGAAGACATCAAAAGATTATTGAGGAGACTCCCTCAACTGCTTTAACTCCTGAACTTCGAGCTGAGATGGGTAAAACAGCAGTGAAAGTAATCCAGACTGCAAAATATAATAATGCTGGCACAGTCGAGTTTCTCTTAGATGAGAATGGAAAATACTATTTCCTGGAGGTCAATGCACGCATTCAGGTGGAGCACCCTATTACTGAAATGGTAACTGGTGTGGATTTAGTTAAAACTCAGATAAAAATTGCAAGTGGTGAAAAACTTTCTTTCAAGCAGGAGGATCTTTCACAAAGAGGACATGCGATCGAATGCAGGATCTATGCCGAAGACCCGGAAAATGATTTCCTCCCCTCTTTCGGAAAAATCCTGTTTGTTAAAGAACCTTCCGGACCCGGAATCAGGAATGACTCAGGGCTATATTCCGGAATCGAAGTAACTATGCATTATGACCCAATTCTGGCTAAACTCATCTGCTGGGGCGAAAACAGAGAATCTGCCAGGAAAAGGGCAATTCAGGCTCTTTCCGATTATGCCATTTTAGGGATTAAAACCCAGATAGGTTATCTTAAAGATTTATTATCCCATCCTGAGTTTACTGCCGGTAATACCCAGACCGATTTCATCCCTAAGAATATGGGAGATTGGAAAGATAAAAGAGCCGGAGATAAATTCAAAGAGATTGCTTTAACAGCTGGAGCTATTCTATCATTGAACAAGACCTCAGTGAAGGGCAAGATGGTTAAAGCCACAGGATTTGACCCCTGGGTTTCGCTGGGCAAATGGGAAATAGGTGGATAACTATGGAATTTGAATTCCTCTTAGAGGATAAAATCTATAAAGTACATATAGAGAAAAAGGGTGAGAAATACTCTGTAGATTTCAGGAATAACAAAATGGAGGTAGATTGTCAAATTATCTCTCCAAACTGCTTATCCTTCGAGATCGATGGAAATATTCAGACAATTTATATGGCTGAGGGTGAGAATAAAAGATTCATATTTATTCAGGGTGAACAATTCATCCTCCAGGAAAAAGAAGCCACCCGAGCTAAAAGAAAAGAAGAAGAATCAGGTTTAGCTGAAGGTAAACAATTAATCTGTGCTCCAATGCCAGGACGGATACTTAAAATTTTAGTTTCTGAAGGTGAGAAGGTAAAAAAGAAACAGAGCCTGGCAATCGTAGAGGCAATGAAGATGGAGCATGAGATAAAATCGGCTTTAGATGGAGTGGTTAAAAAGGTAAATTTCAAAGAAAACCAGATGGTCGATACCGAAGAGCCTATTATGGAGTTGGAAGAAGAAAAATGAATTTTTTTCGTAGTGCGAGGCTTTAGCCTCGCTTATGTGGTTGAGGGGTTCAAAGGCTCAAGGGACACAATGAACTGTCATTCTGAGTCTCGCCAAAGGCGGACGAAGAATCTATTCTCTTGTCAAGTTTAAGAGATTCTTCGATCGTCTCGCCAAAGGCGGACTTGCTCAGTCCGAGAAACGGATCCGTAGGAAATGACAAATGTAGAATCGTAAGCTTCCGCCAGAGGCGGACTTGCTCCGCAGAAGCTAAAAGAAACGTAGAGACGCATTGCATGCGTCTCCGCAATAGATAGTTCCCAGGCGACCCTAAAAGGGTCGCACTACGAAATACGGACAACCACCCCCGCCTTTGGCGGGGATTTCACAAAGTTCAACAAGGGTGGTCCCTATAAAATACCTTGTGAAAAAAATCTCAAAGTATGAAAGAAAATCCTTGAATCTTGATTTAAAAAAGATTATATATAAAACAGAAGAATTTTTGCTTTTTTTGATATAAATCACAAGAACAGGAGGTTTACTCGATGAATTTTGATGAGAGGCTGCAAAATGTGGTAATAATCGGGGCGGCGGGAAAGATGGGGAGCGGAATAGCTTTGCTTTTAGCTCAGGAGATGGCCAGACTGAAAAACAAACCTGAGAACAAGGATAAAAATTATCGACTCTACCTGATAGATATTAATTACGATTCACTTGCAGGTCTATTGCAATATCTGAAGTCCCAGTTAGTCAAAGCTGGTGAAAAATCCTGTGTGATGTTAAGGCAGTTATATAAAGATAGAGAAGATCTAGTGGAGAATTACGATTGTATTAACCAGTTTGTAGAGGATGCACTCTCGGTAATCCGAACCGGAACAGATCTGGGAATGGCAAAAGATTCCAAGGTCATCTTTGAGGCAGTCCTGGAAAATAAGGATTTAAAAGTAGATCTGTTGAAAAAGATTGACAAATTCTGTAGCAAAGACACCCTCTACCTTACCAATACATCATCTATACCTATAAATATTTTAAACAAAGAAGCCAACCTTGGAGGGAGAATAATCGGATTCCATTTTTATAATCCACCTGCAGTTCAGAGATTAGCAGAGCTTATCTCCACAGATGCTACTATTCAAGAAGTGAAAGATTTCTCCCTTGATCTGGCAAAAAGGTTGAATAAAAAAATCGTTCCATCCAACGACATTGCTGGATTTATCGGGAATGGACATTTCTTAAGAGATGGTCTTTATGCCTTAAGAGAAGCTAAGAAATTATCCGGAAATTATACACTTCCCGGTGCTCTTTATATAATGAATAAAATCAGTCAAGATTTGTTGATCAGACCTATGGGAATCTTCCAGTTGATCGATTATGTGGGGGTGGATGTTTTCCAGAGCATATCTGAGACGAGCGCTCAATATATCGAAGATGAAGATTTAAAAGATGACCTTCTGAAAAAAATGTATGACAAAAAGGTCCTGGGCGGACAGAGAAGCGACAACACCCAGAAGGATGGTTTCCTGAAATATGATAAGAATAGACCAGTCGGGGTCTATGACCTAGACAAAGGAGAATATAAGCTTTTCAACCCTCAGGGCTGGACCGGGGATATAGATAAAAAATTAGGCGAATATCCTTCTGGTTTTTCACCCTGGAAAAATTTACTGATGGACCCGAAGAAAGGTGATAAGCTTTCAGCCTTTTTCCAGAATCTAAGAGCCTCAAACACACTCGGAGCAAAACTTGCTTTAGCCTACCTCAAAAACTCCAAAGAAGTTGGAGAAAAATTAGTGAGAACCGGTGTGGCTAAAACTGCTGAAGATGTTAATAATGTATTGTTAAATGGCTTTTATCACATCTATGGACCAATAAACGATTATATTTAAGGGAGGAAAAAGATGACCAGACTAAGGAAGAAAGTCTATCTAACCGCTGGATATAATACCATTTCATTTGGCTCAGGGAGAAAAGAGTTTAACCCCAAAAAACCCAGACCGGGATTGGAGGATTATATTCAGGAGGCGGGTAGAGGAGTGATTTCTCAGATAAATAATCCGGAAAATATAGATGAAGGTATAATCTCCAACTTTATGGCTGCAAGATTTAATAAACAGGGGAACTTAGCCGCCCTCATTCCCACTGTTCACCCTTCCCTGGAGTATAAACCCCATACCAGAGTGGAAGGTGCTTGCGGTTCGGGGGGATTGGCTTTGCTTACCTCGGTGAAGAGCATCTGCTCAGATATATCGGATGTGGTGTTGACCATTGGAGTAGAGGTACAGAACACAGTCAAAGCTATCTACGGGGCAGACATATTAGCTGGGGCAGGACATTATGCCTCAGAGAGGAAAAATGGGCATGCCTACTTTTTCCCGGCTCTATTCTCAGATAGAGCTGGTGTTTGTTATGATAAATTCGGTTATGAATATATGAGAAAAGGTATGGCTTTATGGTATAAACAAGCCATAGAAAATGCCCGAAAAAATCCAAAAGCTCAGGAATATCATAATAGTATAGAAGACTTATTTGCAGCAGGAATGACCCCTTCTAATCCCAAAGTTTTTGTTGACCATCTCAATATTTATGATTGCTCTAAAGTTTCTGATGGAGCCTCTGCTTTAATTTTCGCTTCAGAAGAGGGGTTGAAGAAAATAGGTGTGGATAAGAAAGGTGCAATAGAAGTGGTAGGATTCGGGACAGCGGTGGCTGATATCACCAAAACCCCTCCAGATCTTACAGTGATGAGCACGACCAAGAAAGCGGTTGAAAAAGCCTTCCAGATGGCCGGGCTCAGTCCTGAGGATATTGGTGTTTTAGAGGTTCATGATTGTTTCACTGTAGGCGGTCTTCTGGCTTTAGAGGCGGCTGGTTTTGTTAAATATGGAGAAGGCTCAGCTTTCGTCCAGGAAGGAAAGACCAATTTACAGAGTGAGCTTCCTACAAACCCAGGTGGCGGTTTGGTCGGTTTTGGTCATTACGTTGGTGGAACAGGTGTCAGGCAAGCAGTGGATTGTGTGCATCAGCTAACAGGTAAAGCCAGTGATTATCAGGTAAAACTTAACCCGAATAAACCTTACGCTCTGATGATCAGCATGGGTGGTAACGATAAAACTGTTACTGCTATGATTTTCAAAAAAGCTGAGTAAAAAAATATGAAGAGGTCTCTGAAAAACTAAAATTGCGGGGCTGGGAGCCCCACCTACGGTTGTTAAATTTTTTATATATCGTAGGGCGGGCACCCTTGCCCGCCGAATTTCTAATGTTATAAATAAATTTTTAAAATCGCTTAACCAGGAGAAAATTATGGACTTTGAATTTAATGAAGATCAAAAGATGATAAAGGAAGCCGCCAGGGAATTTGCTTCTGAGAAGTTAGCTCCTAAAGCTCAAGAGTTCGATGAGAAGGAAGAGCTTCCAAAGGAGCTTTATAAAGAATTAGCTGAGTTAGGTTACTTGGGAATGTTGATGCCAGAAGAGTATGGTGGCTCTGGCTTAGATTTCATCAGCTACATTCTGACTATGGAGGAGTTTGCCAAAGCCTGTGCCGCCTTAATGATCTCCTTATCTGTTCATAATTGCTTAGTCTGCGAGGCCATATATAAATTTGGTACTGAGGAGCAGAAGAAAAAATATCTGCCTAAATTAACTAAAGGTGAATTTATCGGTGCTTACTCTTTAACTGAACCGCAGGCTGGAACCGATGCTGGAAGTTTAAAAACAAGTGCTTTCTTAAAAGGGGACCACTATTTGGTTAACGGCACTAAAACCTTCGTAACCAATGGCGGAATAGCAGACCTTTTTGTCCTTTTTGTTTTAACCAATGCAGAGGCTAAATCCAAAGGTATCTCCTGCCT
Organism: uncultured Ignavibacteria bacterium; assembly: GCA_964570765.1. Lineage (GTDB taxonomy): Bacteria > Zixibacteria > MSB-5A5 > MSB-5A5 > RBG-16-43-9 > CAZMZF01. The sequence goes on along the minus strand of CAZMZF010000001.1, from coordinate 73,297 downwards.
TTTAGTAGAAAAAGGATTAAAAGGGTTTAATATTGGTGCCAAAGAAAAGAAAATGGGGATCAGAGGCTCTGATACCAGAGAGATCTCCTTTGAGGATTGCCTTGTGCCTAAAGAAAATTTAATTGGAGAGGAAAACAAAGGTTTCCGCATAGCTCTGGAGTTACTTGATTCTGGAAGGATCGGAGTAGGTGCTCAATCCATAGGAATTGCCCAATCAGCCCTGGCTGAAGCTTTAAAATATTCAAAAGAAAGAGTTCAATTCGGTCAGCCAATCTGCAACTTTCAGGCGATTCAATTCAAATTAGCTAATATGGCTACCCAGATAGAAGCCGCACGCCTTTTAGTCTATCGTGCCGCCTGGTTGAAACAGAATAAAATAAGATGCAGTATAGAGGCTTCAATGGCTAAGCTCTTTTCTTCTGAAATAGCCAATTATGTGGTGAACGAGGCGGTTCAGATTCACGGCGGGTATGGATATATGAAAGAATATGCAGTGGAAAGATATTTCCGGGATGCCAGGGTAACCGAGATCTATGAAGGAACCTCTGAAGCTCAGAGGATGGTCATCTCCAGAGACCTTTTGAAATCCTAAAAAACGGATCCATAGAATAGGGGAACATAATGTATTTAGATAAAAAATATGAAGATTTCAGGAATAAGATAAGGGAGTTTGCAGAAAAAGTTATAGAGCCTGAAGCTCAAAAAATAGACGAGAAGGCAGAGTTCCCTTACGAAAATATAAAAAAGGTTGCAAATCTTGGTCTTTTAGGGATGGTAGTCCCTCCTGAGTATGGAGGAACAGGAATAGATACATTGAGATATGCGATCGCAGTAGAGGAGCTCTCCCGGGTTTGTGGCTCAACTGGAATAACAGTTGCCGCACATAATTCTTTGGCTATCTGCCCGCTCTACCTTTTCGGGAGTGAAGAACAGAAGAAAAGATATATTCCACCTTTAGCTAAGGGTGAGAAGTTAGGCGCTTTTGGTTTAACTGAACCTGATGCAGGCTCAGATGCTGGAGGAACTAAAACCACAGCAGTTTTAGATGGTGATAGTTATATAATCAACGGTTCTAAATGTTTTATCACTAACGCCTCAGTGGCAGAGACCTTCATAATAACCGCAGTAACAGACAAAACCAAAGGTACCAGAGGTATAAGTTCATTTATCCTCGAAAAAGGGATGAAAGGATTCTCCGTAGGCAAAAAAGAAACCAAGATGGGTATACGAGGTTCTGATACCGCCACCTTACATTTTGAAGATTTGAAAGTTCCAAGAGAAAATCTTTTAGGCAAAGAAGGCGAAGGGTTCAAGCAATTTTTGATTACCTTAGATGGAGGCAGGATAAGTATAGGTGCAATGGCTTTAGGCATAGCTCAAGGCGCATTTGATAAAGCTTTGCGGTATGCCAGGGAAAGGGTTCAATTTGAAAAACCTTTGATTGAATTTCAGGCAATCCAGTTTAAATTAGCTGATATGGCAACTCAGATTGAAGCCGCCCGTCATCTGATCTACCACTCTGCCTTTTTAGAAGACAGAGGAGAGAAATACGTTAAAGAATCTGCTATGGCAAAACTTTTTGCTTCTGAAGTTGGTAGATTTGTTACCTATCAGGCAATTCAAATCTTTGGAGGATATGGTTATTCCAGAGATTATCCAGTGGAAAGGTATCTGCGGGATATAAAGCTCTGTGAGATAGGTGAGGGAACTTCAGAAATACAGAGATTGGTTATCTTCAGGGAACTGATGAAATAGGCAATAGGCTCTTGGTATTGGTAAGTCAGACATTCTTGTCTGACTACGATGAACAGACAGGAATGTCTGTTCTACCGATTTCGGACAATCATAAGGGTTGTCCCTACGGATTTTAGCCTGTAGACTTCAAAAAGAAGTGCGAGGCTTTAGTCTTGCTTAAGCGACCCTGAAGGGTCGCACTACGAAAAACAATTCAACAATCAAAGGAGGAGAAATGGAATATAAGAATCTTCTATCTGAGATTAAAGACAGTATCGGCATAATAAAGATAAACCGACCTATGCAGTTAAATGCCTTAAATACTGAGACCATTCATGAGCTTAACGATATAGCCCATCAGTGGAGCAGAGATGAAAAGATCAAAGTAATTATAATTACTGGAGAGGGAAAGGCATTCGTGGCCGGAGCGGATATTACAGAGATGAAAGATATGACCAGACAACAGGCAATAGATTTCTCTGAGATGGGACAAAAAGTTTTCTCCCTGATAGAATCTCAGGATAAGCCAGTCATTGCCGCGGTCAATGGTTTCGCTTTAGGCGGAGGGTGTGAGTTAGCTATGGCTTGTGACATCAGGATAGCTTCAGACAAAGCTAAATTAGGACAGCCGGAGGTGAACTTAGGAGTAATTCCTGGTTTTGCCGGAACTCAAAGATTGGCTCGAATGGTAGGTGCTGCTAAAGCTAAGGAGTTGATTTTAACTGCAGATATAGTCGATGCTCAAACTGCTTTGAATATCGGACTGGTTAATCAAGTGGTCCCCCATGATAACCTGATGGATGTCTGTATGGAGATGGCAAGAAAAATAGCTTCCAAAGGACCAACTGCAGTTAGACAGGCTAAAAGGGTAATAAGCCGGGGAGTAGAAACAGATTTTGCCACAGGGAGTTCCTTTGAAGTGGATGCTTTTGGGGAGTGTTTCGCCTCCGGAGAAGCAAAAGAAGGGATGGAGGCATTTTTACAGAAAAGAAAACCGAACTGGGTTTAGGAAAAAACGTGAACGTTATTCGTTTTTCGTGAACGTAATTATGGAGTGTAAACCTTCAGGTTTACCAGGAAGCTTTCGTAGTGCGAGGCTTTTAGCCTCGCTAAGGCGACCCTAAAAGGGTCGCACTACTAATTTACAAACTTTAAATTAATTAAACTATGGAAATTTTTGAATCTTTAGCTGAAGACCAACATGAGCAGATAATCTTCTGCTCGGATAAAGTAGCACAGCTCCGGGGAATCATCGCTATTCATGATACCACCTTAGGGCCGGCAATTGGTGGAGTAAGGATGTTTCCTTACAAATCTGAGGAGGAGGCGTTAAAAGATGTATTGCTTCTTTCTAAAGCTATGACTTATAAAGCCTCTGCTGCCGGGATTAACTTAGGTGGAGGTCAAGGGGTGATAATTGGAGACCCTCTCAGAGATAAAAACGAATTACTCTTAAGGGCATTCGGAAGGTTTGTGCAAGGTCTTAATGGTAGATATATCACTGCCGAAGATGTTGGAACCACAGTTGAGGATATGGAGATTGTCCGATATGAGACCAAATACGTAGTGGGTCTCTCCAGAGCTTTAGGTGGGAGCGGAGACCCAGGACCGATTACAGCTATCGGATTATACCATGGGCTTTTAGCCTGTGTAGAAAAAGTTTTTAACAGAAAATCGTTGGAAGGTGTTTCAGTAGCGATTCAAGGAGTAGGTCATGTAGGGTATCATCTGGCTCAGAAATTGAAAGAGGCAGGATGCAGATTGATCGTTGCGGATATTATAACGGAGAAAACCGAGAAAGCCAGACAGGAGTTAGGCGCAGAGATAGTTTCGCCAGAAAAGATCTTCGAAATTAAAGCGGATGTTTTCTCCCCCTGTGCCTTAGGTGGAGTGATAAATGCTGAAACGGTTGAGAAGTTTAAAGTTAAAATAATAGCTGGTCCAGCCAATAATCAATTAGCAGATGAAAAATATGGAGAGATTTTGCACAAGAAAGGAATCCTCTATGCGCCAGATTTTGTAATCGGTGCAGGCGGAATGATCAATGTGGCTAATGAATTAGGAGGTTATATTAAAGAAAAAGCGATAAAACAGGCAACTGGAATTTATGATATTATGAAAAGAATCTTAGAGATTTCTGAGGAATCGAAAATACCAACCTACAAAGCCGCTAATATCTTAGCCAAAGCCAGAATCGCCGAGGTGAAAAAGTTCAGACAGAGACATGCCTAAAAGAAAAGGAAGATAAAAAGAATGACGAATGTCGAATGATGGATGACAGATAAAAAATGGTAGACTTATGTGTCTGCCCTTAGCAAAGGAAGATGGAAGAAGGAAGAGGGGAAATTAAAATAGAAAATAACGGATGGCAGATATTGGATAACGATAAAAATCGTCTCACGTCTTCCGTCTAACGTCTAACATGTCTTATAAAATCTTAAGCATTAATCCAGGGGCAACTTCCACCAAGGTAGCTTTGTATGTGGATAAAAATCCTCTGATCGTGGAGGTTTTAAGACATTCTGCAGAGGAGCTTAAAGTTTATGCCAAGACCTTAGATCAGTTAGATTACAGAAAGAATATTGTTTTAGAGTTTTTGAAAAGGAACAATCTAAAAATTATGAACCTTTCTGCAGTGGTAGGAAGAGGAGGTGCTTTTAAGCCCTTATCCAGTGGCACTTATCGAGTTAATCAGAGGATGCTTTCAGATATAAGAGCTGGAAATGTCCAGGCAGACCATGTTTCTAATCTCGGGGCGTTAATCGCTAATGAGTTAACCAGAGAAACTGAGATACCTGCCTTCATTGTTGATCCGGTCTCGGTGGATGAATTCCCACCTATTGCACGAATTTCTGGTCTGCCGGAATTAGAAAGGAAAAGCCTTTCGCATGCTTTGAATATCAAGATGGTAGCAAGGAAAGCTGCATTTGAATTAGGAAAAAGATATGAGGAGCTTAATCTGATCATCGTGCATCTTGGTTCAGGAATCAGCGTTAGTTCCCATTTAAAAGGGCAGATGATCGATGTAAATAATGCTAATGATGGTGGACCTTTCTCACCCCAGAGGTGCGGGAGCCTGCCAGTAACGGGTTTAGCAAAACTTTGCTTCTCTGGTAAATATACTTATGCAGAGATGTATGATAAGATAACCAAAAAAGGTGGACTCTTAGCTTATCTGGATACAGACGATGTGGAAGAAATTGAAAAAATGATCGATTCTGGAGATAAAAAAGCAAAACTGACCTATGAGGCAATGGTCTATCAGATTGCTAAAGAGATCGGGGCTATGGCAACCACTCTATCTGGCAAAGTAGATGCAATCATACTAACTGGTGGGATAGCCAATTCGGAAAGATTGATAAATATGATCAAACCGAGGGTCGATTTCCTCTCCAAAGTTCTGGTCTTCCCGGGAGAAGATGAGATGGAAGCTTTAACCTTAGGGGTTTTGAGGGTGTTGACCGGAGAAGAAAAAGAAAAAGAGTATTAAAATACTTTAATATAACTTCCGGCGTTTCTGTCCCATTAACGGATCCGCAGGATCGGACGAAAAATAAACGCCCCATACGATGGTCGGGCGTTACCAATATTTTCGTAGCGTCAGGGTTTGACCCTGACGTTTTTTTATAGCGGAAGGCTTTAGCCTTCCATTTTTTATTGTAGGAGCATGGACGCCGTGCCCTTATAGACTCAAGCATGGCTCCCACTGCCAGGCATACGGGAGTTATAAAAAATAAAAAGAAGGTAGCCTACCGCAGCAAAAACCAGAGCAATTACTGAAAGAACTTTAATCGGAACAGTGTCAAATTTTTTAGCGAGTTTCTCCAGAGAAATACCTGAAAAGACAACCGTGGATATGACCAGAATAAATCCTAAATAATTGTAATATGGGAGCAAAGAGAAAATACATGAGCCTATTCCTGAAATCAATCCCAAGGAAGCTAATAATATATTAGAAAAGCTAATCTTAGTTGAAGGAAAGGGAAGGGCTAAACTGTTCGAGTAACCACAAAATTGACAAAAGTTATTACCCTCCATTATTTCTTTTCCGCAGAAAAGACAGAAGGCCATAAAAACCTCCTTCCAATTTTTTATTTTTCAATATGCCCGTCATCCACCTCAGGCGGACTGACTTGACGGAAACTCTCTGGTGTCTAACTTACTTCTCCACTTGTAAGTATAGCATATAAATTATTTTTGGCAAGAATTTTTTAAAACCTCTCCCCTGCCCTCTTCTTGTTTTTTGTAGCGGAAGACCGTTCCTATGGATCCAATTTCGGACAAAGTCTTGAGATTTCAACTTTCCATTTTCAAATAATATGGAAACCTGAAGGTTTCCGCCCTACTGGTCTTAATTCCTTTATCGACAAAATAAAACCTCTCCCCTATCCTCTCTCCTTACAACGTTCTTTCATCGTTTACAGATCGTAGGGACGACCCGGCGGGTCGCCCTTTTATGTATTTTAAATTCTATCGTTTAATATAAAATCTGATATTTCTTTTCATCTTTTCTGTTGATAAATATCTTCTTAATCAATATATTATACCGAACTTTTTTGACAAGGGAAATCTATGAAGGAACTAAGGGAGATATTAAACTTAGCCAAATCAATCGGACCCAAGAGAATTGCTGTGGCTAAGGCTGAGGATGAAAAAGTTTTCTTAGCTTTAGACCAGGCACGCAGAGAAAAAATTGTTCAGGGTATTTTAGTTGGTTCCAAGGAGAAGATAAAAGAGTTGGCTGATAAAAATAAGATAAACCTCTCAGAGTATGAATTAATCGAGGAAAAAGATTTACTTAAAGTCTCACTTTTTTGCACTCAATTAATCCATCAGGGAAAAGCAGATTTGATGATGAAAGGGCTTTTAGATACCGGTATTTTTATGAAGGGGATTTTGGATAAAGAAAAAGGGTTAGCCATAGGAAAACTTCTGACCCATATAGCGGTTTTTGAGATACCGGATTTTCCTCGACTTTTACTCCTAACTGATACGGCCATAAATATCGCCCCCACCCTTATGGAAAAAGCTCAGATAATACAGAATGCTGTGGATTTAGCAATATCTCTAAGGATTGAAAAACCCAAAGTTGCCTGCATTGCCGCAACGGAAAAGGTCAATCCAGAAAAGATGCCAGCAACTGTAGATGCCGCCTGTCTTTCAATGATGGCAAAAAGGGGACAGATCAAAGGTGCGATTGTAGATGGTCCTTTTGGCTTAGATAATGCCATCTCCGAGGAATCTGCTAGGATAAAAGGGGTGAAAAGTCCTATAGCAGGAAAAGCAGATATCCTCCTTTGCCCGGATATTGAGACGGGGAATGCTATTTACAAGACTTTAGTTGAATTTGCAAAAGCAAAATGCGCCGCTGTCGTCTTAGGCACAAAAGCACCAGTGGTCTTAACTTCAAGGGCTGATTCACACGAGACCAAGTTTATGTCGATTGCCTTGGGGGTGGCAAGTAGTAGGTGATAGGTAATAGGTGGTAGGTAGTAGGATGGAAAAGGAAAGGATTAAAAGTTTTGAGGATTTAGAAGTTTATCAGAAGCTCTGTAAGCTGCATTTGGATATTCATAAATTGACATTAGCTTTCCCTAAATTCGAGTTGCATGAGTTAGGTTCGCAGTTAAGAAGGTCTTCTAATTCGATTCCAGCTAATCTGGCTGAGGGCTGGAATAATAAACATATAAATCTTTATTTAGAAGGCATAAATAGAGCCTTAGGAGAATTAAGAGAAACTGCACATCATCTAACTATAGCTTTTAAAAAAAATTATCTCACTAAGGAACTCTACACTGATTATATTGCACGGTATGATGAATGTGGAAGGATGTTAAAGGGATTAGAAAGGTCTTTAGAAAGACAGAAAGTACTGTTCCACCGTTAATCCAGAGTGTGAGGAGGTTTTTTAAAATGTAGTCTAAACTTTTTATAAAGAAAATTTTCACGGAACAGTTAACTTTAAACCTTTTTTAAAAGTAGATCTATGGATAGGGGATTTGATACGGTGGAGTTAGAGCCAGTTGAAGACAAAATGTTTTCTCTGACAGTTAATAAAGCACTTAATAAGTGGCTGGATTCTAATAAGGATAAATCTATAGTTCAATTTATTTACGCAGTAAGACCGGGCAAATATCGTAATGTGGCAGTTATCATAATTTATTGGGAATCTAAAAAATAATAAAGGATTAAATATGTTTTACAAATATGAAAATAGAAAGCGAATCATTAATTTTGTTAAATTAAACTGGAAAAATATTTTTAAGGTATTAAAAACCTATGACCTATAACCTATTACCTATGACCTAACGAAAAAAAGGAGGATTTATATGCCGTTTGAAAAAGTTGAAAAAATATGGATGAATGGAAAGATGATGAACTGGGATGATGCCATGATTCACGTCCTTTCCCATGTGGTGCATTATGGCTCCAGCGTTTTTGAGGGGGCCAGATGTTATAAATCCAAAAAAGGTCCTGCTATTTTCCGACTGAAAGAACATACTGACAGGCTTTTTAATTCCGCCAAAATCTACCGGATGAAAATCACCTATACTAAAGAAGAGATCAATCAGGCAATAATCGACCTTATAAAAGTGAATAAATTAGACGAATGCTATATTCGACCGGTGGCTTACCGCGGATACGAACAATTGGGAGTTGATCCAACCGGCTGTCCTATCGATGTCTCAATTGCAGTCTGGAAATGGGGAAAATATCTGGGCAAAGATGCTCTGGAGAATGGTGTTCCGGTTTGTGTCTCTTCCTGGAACCGGATGGCACCTAACACATTTCCAGCCATGGCAAAAAGCGGAGCCAACTATATGAACTCCCAGTTGATAAAATTAGAAGCCAAAGAGCATGGCTATGTCGAGGGGATCGCTCTGGATGTCTATGGCTATGTAAGCGAGGGAAGCGGTGAGAATATATTCATAGTCAGGGATGGAGCTTTAATCACCCCATCCTTTGGTTCCTCTATACTTCCAGGAATCATTCGTAATACGGTACTTTATTTAGCCCAGGAGTTAGGAATAAAGGTCATCGAGGAAAATATCCCCCGTGAAGCGCTTTATATCGCAGATGAGGTTTTCTTTACAGGTAGTGCCGCAGAGATTACCCCGATAAGCTCAATCGACAAGGTAAGCATTGGTTCAGGAAAACGAGGTCCTATAACTGCAAAATTACAGGAGAGGTTTTTCCAGATAGTGTCAGGTGAGGCTGAAGATAAATACGGCTGGCTTACTTATGTGAAATAAATTGGAAGACAGAAGTTAGACTTTTCCAGAGGGTAAAGATGATAAAGAGTTTTAAAGAGCTTCTCGAATCAGTCAAAAACAAAGAGAAAAAATACCTGGCAATTGCCGGTGCAGAGGGCGAGGAGATAATAGAAGCAGTTAAGATTGCTACTGAAGAAAAGATTATTTCTCCGATTCTGATAGGTGACCCGGATAAAATCGAGAGTTTATGTAAAAAATTAAACTTTGATTTAAGTCGATTAGAGATTTTAGGAGAGAAAGAGCCTCAGAAAATAGCTTCCTTAGCGGTTGAGCTAGTTAAACAGAAGAAAGCTGATATGCTGATGAAAGGGAAAGTTGACACTCCTACTCTTTTAAAAGCAGTGCTGGACAAGGAAAAAGGGCTTAAAGGTGGAAAGCTTTTGAGCCATGTAGCAGTGATGGAAGTAGAAAAATACCCCAAGCTTATGCTTATAACCGATGGCGGGATGAATATTGCGCCTGATGTTATGAAGAAAATCGATATTTTGAAAAATGCGATTGAGGTTGCAAAAAAGTTAGGAATAGAAAAACCCAAAACTGCCTGCCTGGCCGCAGTAGAATTGGTAAATCCGGATATGCCTGAGACCATCGATGCCTCTATAATCTCAAAGATGGCTGAAAGAGGTGAGATAAAAGACGTGATAGTGGACGGTCCCTTAGCCTTTGATGTGGCTATTGATTCCAAATCCGCACAAACCAAAGGGATTATCTCACCAGTTTCAGGAGAAACAGACATCTTCCTCTGTCCAAACATTTCCTCCTGCAATATCCTGGTTAAAGGACTAATCTATTTAGCCGGAGCTAAAGTGGGTGGAATAGTAGTTGGAGGCGGAGCTCCAATAGTTTTACTCTCACGCTCAGATTCAGCCGAGATTAAACTTTTGTCCATAGCCTTAGGTGCGGTGGTTAGTTGAGTAGTTTTTAAATTAATAAAAAAAGGCATTTATTATGCGTTCGGCTTTCCTTTATTTATTTTCTGTAATTCTTTTTAATCTCTTTTCTTTGTCCTTCTCTTCAGACATAAAATCTCAGGTGGATGAACTTTTCATCAAAGCCTCCTCTGGTGAAGAAAAATACCGGGATTTGGTGGAACCATCTAAAAAAGCTTTAATCGAAATGGGGAAAGATGCAGTTCCTTTTCTGGTTGATAAATTAGCAACTCAGGATGCCCGGGAGATTTTAACCTTAGTTGATATTTTAGGTAAAATCGGTGAGCCGGCAGTCCTCCCTTTGATCGATTGTCTGAAAAGTGGAAACAAAGATAAAATCAAAACTGCATCCCGGATATTAGGAGATATAAAAGATAAAAGAGCAGTTCAACCACTTTCAGATTTACTGGATAACCCCGATTTCAACATCCGTGCGAATGCTTGCTCCTCTCTGGGTAAAATAAGAGATACCACGATTTTAAATAACATAAGCTTTTTGTTAAACGATTCAGTGGAAGTAGTAAGAAAAAGTGCCGCAGTTTCATTAGGGGATTTGAATAATCCAGTAGCAATAGATTTTCTGATTAAAGCTTTAAAAGATAAACATTTCAGCGTGAGGATGACCGCTTCAATCTCTCTGGTTAAACTGGGACAAAAAGCAGTTGAACCTCTTTTGAAAGTTTTGAACGACTCAGTCGATAATACCAGGTATCTAGCTATCGAGTCCTTAGGAAAACTTAAAGACCCTCGTGCGGTTCCATATCTTTTAGAAAAATTGAGATCAGAGGATTGGGCTGAAAGAGGTTTTGCAGTAGAAGCTTTAGGAAAGATCGGAGATAAAAATGGAATAAAGGCAATTATCAATTTATCTAAAACAGAAAGTCATCCCTTTGTTAAAAGAAAGATAAAAGAAACCTTAGATGAGCTTAAAGCTGTATCTTCGTTGGTTAGGGAATTGGATTTTCCCCCTGCCTAATGCTGAGTAATCCTGGTGACCCGAACCAACTTAACAAGTTATGAGAAAAATACTACAGAGAAAGTTTTACAATCGCTCAACTTTAAAGGTGGCAAAAGAGTTATTAGGTAAATATTTAGTTGTGCATAAGAATGGAGAAAAACTTTCCGGAAAGATTGTGGAGACCGAAGCTTATATCGGCCTGAACGACCCGGCCTCTCATGCTCATAGAGGAATGACTGAAAGAAATAAGGTTATGTTTGGAAATCCAGGATATGCTTATGTCTATTTAACCTATGGAATGTATCATTGTCTGAATTTCGTCACTGAAAGAAATGGATACCCAGCCGCAGTTTTAATTCGAGCCTTAGAGCCGGAACAAGGAGTCGAAACGATGCAGCAAAGAAGGAAAAAAGAAAAGTTTGAAGACTTAACCAATGGTCCAGGAAAGTTATGTCTGGCTATGGGAATAGATAGAGCCTTATGGGGGGCTGACCTCTGCTCTGAGGTCATCTATGTAGAAGATAGAGGTGAATCTACAGGAAAAATCGTTTCTACTAACCGGATTGGGGTAGATAAAGGAAAAGAGAAAAAGTGGCGTTTTTATATAAAAGAAAGTGGATTTGTTTCGAGGAAATAAAATGGATCGACTTGTATATTATTTGATAATAACCCCACCGCTTCTTTTTGCAATCACCGTGCACGAATATTCCCATGCCTGGATGGCATATCGTAAAGGCGATCCTACTGCTAAGCACGCTGGAAGGCTCACCTTAAACCCGCTTTCCCATATCGATATAGTCGGGCTGGTGCTTCTTTATTTCTATGGCTTCGGCTGGGCAAAGCCAGTCCCGGTAAATCCTTTCAATTTTAAAAATCCTCATAAAGATGAGCTCTGGGTCTCCTTGGCTGGACCAGGCTCAAATATGCTTTTAGCTTTAATTTTCGGACTTATCTTCAGGTTACTTATCACACCCTACGCTCTTAGCTCAGAACTATCTACCCAGCAACTTTTCCTGATAATGCTGGTTAAGGGAATACAATTGAACCTGGTTTTAGCAGTCTTCAATCTCATCCCGGTAAACCCTTTAGATGGTTCCCATATCTTAAGTGGCCTTTTACCTCCTAAATATTATATCCAGTTAAGTCAGATTCAAAAATATGCACCTTATGTTTTATTGGGCGTGATCCTTTTAGATTATTTTTTAAATCTTGGAATACTCTGGTCTATTTTCAAACCATTTATCCTCTTTTTTGGAACACTCTTCGCAGGTCCGGAGTTTATCCGGCTTATCTATGTATGAAAAAGATTCAGGTTTTAAGATTTCAACACCCCTTACTGTCATTCTGACCCCGCCTTTGGCGGGGGAAGAATCTGCAACCGTCTCAAGAAGATTTTTCAGTCGTCCCGTAGGGGACTCCTTCAGAATGACATTTATGAAGTTGATAAGCCTTCTTTTACTTTTTTATTTAATTCTCTTTTTTTTCAGCTGTTATCCAGCGGCTCGCCTGAAACCTCCTCCAGAGGAGCTTACTCCGCAAAAAGTCCTGGAAAAAGCGATCTCAAATCAAAGCCAGACCAAAACCTCTTCTTCGCTTATAAACTTCAACTACAAATCTAAACAGGGAAGTTTCTCCGGAGACTTAGAACTATTTTTAAAAAAGCCAGATAGTCTTGCCTTCAGAGTAAAAGCTTTTTTAGGTCCCGATTACATATCTGGAGTAGTCTATAGCGATACCTTACTTTTTTATTTCCCCCGTCTAAAAAAATATTATAAAGGTATCACTCAAAACTGCTCTTATGATTCTATTTACGAGAATGAGATCAGCCTTTTCTGTCTTTTAAAAATTCTTGCAGTTGAAATCCAGATAAAGGAAGATAGGGCTTATTATACCGGAGCTGACCAGAAAAACTACATCTATGAAGATAGCATTCAAATGTGGAAAAGAAAATTCTGTCTGGATAAAAAAGAGGCACTTTTAAGAAAAAGCATCTGGGAGAGATTGAATTCATTTGAAGTAGAACAAGAAAAAGCCCAGGGATTTATGATAGAATATAAAGATTTTAGGAAATTCAATGGGATAAAACTCCCTCAGACAATAGAGATAAAATCATTAGAGGGAAAAGAGAAGCTCAGGCTTAAATTTTTGGAAATTCAGATAAATTCATCTATCTCGGAAAAGAAATTTCAGCTCAAGATTCCTGAAGACGCAAAACCTCTGAAGTAGCTCAGACATTCTTGTATGAGTGTAATGAGCAGACAAGTCCGATTTGTGTAGCGGAAGGCCGTCAAAGTCTTGAGACTTCAGCCTTCCATTCTCTTGTTAAAGGAAGATGGAAACCTATCCGCCAAAGGCGGATCCGCTACAAAAATAATAACGTCCGACAGGATTGTCGGACGTTACGTTTCTGGTTCAGGAATTCTCACCCTAGAAAATCTTAACGACAATTCCCGAACCAACCTAAGCACTCCAACATCACTTATATTTTACCTTTGAACATTTGAACTTTTAAGCTTTTGAACGTTTTTTATTTGACCATCTCCGGATAAGTCTTTGCCTCCTCCTCCCCTCTTAATACTCTGAGAGCCCCTAAAGCTAAAGCTTTCATCTCATCCTGTCCTGGATAAACTAATATCCTGGCAATAAAGCCCACATACTCTCTCAACTTCTCAACTACCATATCCGAGTAAGCTAATCCTCCGGTTAAAACGATAGCATCCACCTTACCCTTAAGGGCTACAGCTCTGGCACCGATTTCACAGGCGATCTGATAGATCATTGCATTATAGACAGCTTCAGCCTTTTTATCCCCTTGTTTTATTCTTTTTTCCACCTCTTTAGCATCATTCGTCCCTAAATAAGCCACCAGACCACCACCACCCACCATCCTTTTTTTCACCTGTTCTAAAGTCACTTTTCCGGAAAAACACCATTCCGCAAAATCAAACATCGGCAAAGTTCCAGACCTTTCCGGTGTAAACGGACCACTGTGCAAGCCATTATTAACATCAATTGCTCTTCCCTTTTCCAGAGCCGCTACGGTAACTCCACCTCCTAAATGAGCCACAATCAGATTTATCTCCTCTAACTTTTTCTTCAAATCGTTTGCGGCTAATCGGGCTGTGGCTTTTACGTTTAGTGCATGAAAAAGACTTTTCCTGGGAAACTCCGGTAAACCTGAATAGCGGGAGTATTCTTCGAATTCATCCACAGAGGGTGGATCCACTATGAAGGCTGGTATATGATAATCCCAGCCTAATCCAAAAGCTAAAACTGCACCTAAATTAGCCGCATGTTCTCCTCCAAAAGCATTTCTACCATCCTCGATCATCAGTTCATTTACCAGATAAGTTCCACCAACCACTGGCCTGAAAAGTCCACCTCTACCTACTACTGCCGAAAGAGTTTCTGGCTTAATCTCATACTCTTCCAATAAGTCTTTAATCAGCTTCTTTCTGAACTCATATTGATCCCAGACTCTTTTAAACGGCTCCAGTTCTAATTTGCTATGGGAGATTGCTTTTCCAAAAAGCTCCTTTTCATCTTCAAAGATTGAGACCTTGGTAGAGGTCGAACCTGGGTTGATTACCAGAATTCTAAAACTATTCTTCTTATTCATACTTTTTTCTATCCTTTTGTTTCCTTGATAAGAACTCTTATTGTAAACAGTTTAATTTTCTTTTTTACCTTTAAACTTTTAAACCTTTAAACCTTTGAACTGTTTTTTAGATACAACATAAAATATTTTTTATATCCCCTACTTTTATTATCCTTTCTTTTGCCAACTGGTAAGCAGCTTTATAAGGGGAGATATTCCCTCTTCTGGATATAGCCAGTACTTTTGCCATTATATCATAGATCTTTTTAGCTGAGGCTAAAGCTTCATCTTTGGATAATATCTTTAAAGCATCCGCAGTCATAAAAAGCTCACCACTGTTTATCACAAAGTCCGGAGCATACAAAATCCCTCGTTTAAATAGTTCCTCAGCCAATGAAGCCTCTTCTAAAATATTATAAGCTCCTCCAGCAATGATTTTACATCGGAGCTTATCTATATTCTGCCTGCTGAATACTGGACCTAAAGCACAGGGAGAAAAGACATCGCATTCACAGGTTAAAATATTTTCAGGGTTGGCAATAATTGTATCCGGATATTTATCCTGAACTTTTTTGATGGAATCATAGTTCAAATCAGTAACGATAAGCTTTACTTTTTCTTCCTTGAGATAATCAGCCAGTATTCGACCTACACTCCCTACTCCTTGAATTGCCACAGTAAGCCCATCTAAAGAGGATATACCATAAAGCTCTTTAACACAGGCTTTCATCCCCCAGTAAACTCCATAAGCGGTAAGCTCTGAGCTTTCCGCTCTCAAACCTGAGGAGGTCTCATAAAAAAGGACATGCTCGGTCTCTCTTCGAATGTACTTCATCTCCTGAGTATCAGTGCCTAAATCCGGATAGGTAATGATCCTTCCCTTTAGCCCCTCGATAAACCTCCCTAAAGCCCGGTAATAAGCCTCATCCGGCTCTTCTTCAAAATCATGCCACAAAACTACTTTGCCCCCGCCGGTATCGCAATCCGAGATAGCAGATTGATAAGTCATAATTTCAGACAAAATCAAAGCATCCGTAATCGCCTCTTTCTCTGTATTATATTTCCAGAGCCTGCATCCTCCAACTGCTTTTCCCAGGGTAGTATCGTGGATAGCGATTATGGCTTTTAAATGCGTGGGCTGATTGTAGCAAAATATCAACTGCTCATGCCCTTTCTCCTCCATCATCTCAAAAAGACCCATCTTGTTCTCCTGTATATTTTTGTCTTTCGTATTGCTTTTCGTAGGACGATCCTTTTAGGATCGCATTGCGAGGCTGAAGCCTCGCGCTACGAAAATACCTCTTTTAAATCATAAACAAAAGAACCGAGAAAGGGATAATCTCTAAAATCCTTAACCATCCCTTTTCTTACCGGATTATCTAATATATACTTTATTACCTGTATAGTATCCTCATTTCTTCTTAAAACATGTTCATAATAATCCTTTTGCCAAAGAGGATTTCCTTCGATGTTTTTACAATGATAATTTGACTTCTGTTTAAACATAGACATAAACTTCCTAAAATCAGAATCTTCCTCTTTTCCTTCAATCAAAAGATGCAAATGATCAGGCATAAAACAATACGCTAATACGTTGAAGTTATATGAAACCGATATATCTTTAAGATAAATAATACAACTCTCTACAGACTTATTATTTTCGAAATATCGTTTACCTTCGTACGTCGAAATTGTTACGAAGTATCTCCACAAACCTTTATAAGAAAAGTCCTTTAATCTTATCCTCTTTTGAAAACTATATTTCATTTAATTTACATTTCTTATAATCGTAGCGCGACCCTTTCAGGGTCGCATTGCGAGGCTAAAAGCCTCGCGCTACGGAGTACTTGAACCTCATTCACCTTTTAATCTTTTAATATTTTCTTTAGTTTGTTCAATTCCCTTCTGCTCTCCAATTTCAGTAAATATTCTCAAAGCATCTTCAAAATATCTCAGAGCTTTTTCCTTTTCTCTTTTAGCTTCAAAGACTGTACCTATATTGTTAATCTGGACTGCTATACCTTTCTTTCTGCCAAGTTTTTTATTGATCTTAAGAGCAGATAGAAAAGATCTGAAGGCTTCATTTAAAAGACCATTGGCCTGATAAATTAAACCGAGGTTTCCAAGCGATTTAGCTTCCCCTTCTTTTTCACCAATTACTCTAAAAATCTTCAGAGCTTCCTCATAGCTTTTCTCTGCTTTATCCAGAACTCCTTTCATCTGATAGATTAGACCAAGGCTGAAAATTATTGCTGCTTCCAATTTTTTGTCGTTAATTTCTCTACATACAACTAAAGCATTTTGGTAATATTCTAAGGACTTGTCCAATTCACCTTTATTTCGAAAAGTTATGGCAAGCATGCTAAGAGCGACCGCTTCACCCTCTTTGCTGTCAAGCTCACTAGCAAAAGTTAAAGAATTATTAAAACTTTCTAAAGCCAAATCGAGTTTGTCATACACAATGTAACAGAGTCCTATAAAATTATAAAGGGCAACTAATTGACTGGTTTTTGCATCTTTCAACGCCTGCTTAAATTCAAGTATTGCTTCATCCCATTTAAGCTGCATCATAAGTTTTAACCCTTTAAGAAATGGGACAAATACTGATGGACGTGCAGAAGGTAACTCATCTACATAAATCGGAATGTCAAAATGCCTTTGTATTAGCTTTATGTTTTCATTTGTTTCTTTTGCTTGTTTTTCAATACGCCAAAGACGCTCTTCGTCTTGTTTTTTCAGTTTTGCCCGACGAGGACGAATCCAAGTAAAAAAGCTAATTATACCCGCAACAATAATACCTAGAATTGTCAAAAATAAATCACGTTCAATTTGATAACCAAAAATATCTATCACTTAATTCTCTTAATCAAGTTGCAGTTTCGTAGCGCGACCTTTTAGGGTCGCATTGCCCTACGGGCGCTACGAAAAACTCTGTCATCCGTATTTTTTAATTTGCTTAATCATTCCAATCAGCTGTGCTATTTTTCCTTTAACTCAATCAACACCCCAAACGCATTTTTAGGCTGGAGGAAAACGATTCTCTTTCCTTCTGCACCTGTCCGGGGTTCGCCCACCAATTCTACTTTTTTATCCTTTAGCTCAGCTACAACCTTATCAAAATCCTCCACCTCAAAGCAAATATGATGAATCCCTTCCCCCTTTTTCTGAATGAATTTATCAATAACACTCCCTTCCTCCATCGACTCTAATAGCTCCAACTTTGTTTCAGAGAGCTGGACAAAGGCAATTCTAATCTTTCTTTGAGGCACCACAATTTTTTCAGAGATTTTTAGATTAAGAATGTTGCTGTAGAATTTCGCCACTTCATCAATGCTTTTCACTGCAATCCCGATATGTTCAATTTTTTCTATTTTCATAATTTTCGACCTTTCGTAGCGCGACCCTTTTCCTAATAACGGAGACTACGTCTGGCGTAGCCACCGCAGGACAGGGTCACATTGCGAGGCTGAAAGTCTCAAGACCTTGAGGCCTCGCGCTACAATCTCCAATCATCGAATCCTTCACACGTATTTTAAATTATTACTTTCTGTTCATACTCTCCACAGACACTTTTTAAGACCTCGCAGATCTCACCAATTGAGGTATAAGCTTCTACGCAATGAATTATCGGATACATTAAATTCTCATCCGTATTAATTTTATTTCTCAATTCATCCAGTGACTTTTTCACTTTTTCTTTATCTCTTTTTTCTTTTACTTCTTTTAATCTTTTAATCTGATCCAATGTTCCCTTTTTACTTACCTTAAAAATCTTTTTTCTTTTCTCTTTTTCAACTTCAGCCTCAAATTTGTTCACCCCTACAATAATTTTCTCTTTTGATTCTATCATCTTTTGATATTCATAAGCGCTTTTCTGAATCTCTTTCTGATAATATCCAGATTCGACCGCCCATAATGCACCACCATTCTTTACGATATAATCTATATATTTT
Organism: uncultured Ignavibacteria bacterium; assembly: GCA_964570765.1. Lineage (GTDB taxonomy): Bacteria > Zixibacteria > MSB-5A5 > MSB-5A5 > RBG-16-43-9 > CAZMZF01. The sequence continues at coordinate 54,851 of CAZMZF010000001.1, read as the reverse complement.
CTCGCCTCATCCTCTATTCTATTGGTCAAAGCTTCAATAAAATAAGCTCCAGCTAAGGGGTCAACCGTATCAGTAACCCCGCTCTCATAGGCAATAATCTGTTGTGTTCTTAAAGCTATTTCAGCTGACTTTTGTGAGGGAAGACTTAATGCCTCATCCATTGAATTGGTATGTAACGATTGAGTCCCTCCCAGGATTGAGGAAAGTGCCTGCAGGGCTACTCTAATTATATTATTTTCAGGCTGTTGGGCAGTAAGGGTACATCCTGCAGTCTGAGTGTGAAATCTTAATTTACATACATCTTCTTCTGCCCTGAATCTCTCTTTTATAATTTTCGCCCAGAGCCTCCTGGCTGCTCTGAACTTGGCTATCTCCTCAAAGAAATTACTGTGAGAATTCAAGAAAAATGAAACCCGTTTAGCGAAATCATTCACTTTCAGCCCGGAATTTATCGCTTCCTGCACATAGGTTATGCCGTTAGCTAATGTAAAAGCAATCTCCTGCACCGCAGTTGCCCCAGCCTCCCTGATATGATAACCGCTAACACTTATTGGATTAAATTTTGGAAGATTTTCACTGGAGTATTTAAAAATGTCAGTAGTAAGTCTCATCGAAGGGCGAGGGGGAAAGATGTATGTTCCTCTGGCAATATATTCTTTTAGAATATCATTTTGAATCGTGCCGGAGAGTAGATTTAGGGGGACATTTTGCTTTTTAGCTAAAGCCACGTACATCGCTAAAAGGATTGAAGCTGTAGCATTTATAGTCATTGAGGTGCTAACTTTATCCAATGGAATTCCATCAAAAAGTATTTCCATATCCTTAAGCGTATCGATCGCTACTCCGGTTTTGCCCACTTCACCTGAGGATAAGGGATGGTCAGAATCATAACCGATTTGGGTAGGAAGATCGAAGGCAATTGATAAACCGGTCTGTCCCTTCTGTAATAAATATTTGAACCGTTTATTAGTCTCCAGAGCAGTCCCAAAGCCAGCATACTGCCTCATCGTCCACAAGCGTCCCCGATACATATCCTTCTGCACCCCACGGGTGAAAGGATATTTCCCCGGATAGCTTAAGTTACTGGTGTAATCGAAATCAGAAAGGTCTTCTGTAGTATAAAGCTCGTTTATGGGAATATTTGAGGTGGTGAAAAATTTGCGTTTATCATCCATCATTTACCTCTCTCATCTATTAATAGCTCTTAGCAGGTAGCATGTAGCAAGTAGCTGAAACTCTTAACGCCCGACCATCGTGTCGGGCGAACGTCCTACGAATTTCGTCATTCCGGCCTGGTTTCCCCGCAATGAATTCTATATCTTTTTTGCCCTTGAACTATTAAACCTTTGAACTATTGAACCTCTCTACATTTTTTCAACGCTCACGAACAACGGTCACGAAAAACGTTTTTTCTCATTCAAATATTACCAGAATCTCGTTCTTTTCCACTGCCTGTCCCGGTTTCACCCTGACTTTTTTCACTTTCCCATCAAATTTAGCTTTCAACTCATTTTCCATCTTCATCGCCTCAACTATGGCAACACCCTGCCCCACTTTCACCATCTCCCCCTCCTCAACCTCAATGGCAACGACTAAACCAGGCATTGGAGATTTAAGTTCTCTATCATGCAAAATCTCTTTTTTAAACCCGACAATATCTTTTATCTTTTGAATTTTCTCATCCTCTAAAATACATTCATATCTTCTTCCATTAAAATTTACCCAGTACCCCTCAGCATTTTTTACTATCTCCACATCAAACGATTGATTATCCACCAGAAATGAAAAAAGATTAGGTGGTTTAACTTGCACAAAATCAACCGCAACAGGTTGACCATCAAGCTTTATTATCAGTTTACCATCAGTCTCAATTATATCAACTTCAAAACTCTTATCTTCAATATTAGCAATGTATTTCATATATGCTTTAAAGTATTACTTTATACTTAAATCCCAAATTTTCTTAATCCTCTTCTTCTCCCTTCCATCTTCCACGGATTTTCCTTCTCTTGAGTCTTTGTCCGCCCTGGCGGATTGAACCTTTGAACCTTTTGTATATTTTTATATTCAGCTAAAGCCGAAAACAAAGCCACCATTCTATAACTATTTTCTTCAAGTTGAGCTTTTCTGCCTTGATTAAACTCCTCTTCAATAAAATGAGTAGACAATTCTCCTTGCTTGAATTTTTCATTCTCCATCACCTGAATGTGAAAAGGTATGGTGGTAGCTACACCGGAAATATGATATTCCGCTAAAGCTCTTCTCATTCTCTGAATAGCTTCCTCTCTATCTTTACCCCAGGTGATTAATTTTCCTATGATTGGATCATAGTAGATCGGGACATCACATCCTTCATAAAGACCGGAATCAACCCTGATCCCTGGACCTGCTGGCTCTTCATAATATGAAACCGTACCGGTTGAAGGCAGAAAATTGTTTTCCGGGTCCTCAGCATAAATCCGACATTCTATAGATGCTCCCTTCCAGGTAACATCCGCCTGCTTGTAGCTTAAAGGCAAACCTGAGGCAATCTTCATCTGCTCCTTGGCTATATCGATCCCGGTAACCATCTCCGTAACCGGATGTTCTACCTGAAGTCGAGTATTAGCCTCTAAGAAATAGAAGTTTTTATCAGAATCAACCAAAAATTCCATTGTTCCTGCATTGCGATATCCAGCCGCTTTAGCTGCTTTAACCGCCGTCTCACCCATTTTCTTTCGCATAACCTCATCTACAATCGGTGAAGGAGATTCCTCAATCACCTTCTGATGTCTTCTCTGAATAGAGCACTCCCTCTCCCCTAAATAAATAATATTTCCGAATTTATCACCTAAGATCTGAATCTCAATATGTCTGGGTTTCTCTAAATATTTTTCAATATAGATCCTGGCATCCGCAAAGGCAGATTTAGCTTCAGAGGAACAAGCCCTCATGGCCTCTTTTAAATCTTTTTCATTTCTGACAATCCTCATCCCTTTTCCCCCTCCACCACCAGCCGCTTTAATTAAAATTGGGAAACCTATTTTTTGAGCAATAGAAAGCCCCTGCTTTTCAGACTCTAAAGGTTCCTCAGTTCCGGGAACAACTTCGATCCCGGCTTTTTTCATCGTTTTTCTGGCCGCCATTTTATCCCCTAAAAGCTCAATGGCAGAGGCAGGCGGACCGATGAAAACCAATCCCTCTTTTTCAACTAATCGGGCGAACACTGGATTTTCTGCTAAAAAGCCATAACCCGGATGAATCCCCTCGCACCCTGCTTTTTTTGTCACCTCAATTAACTTTTCCATATTAAGGTAACTGGCAACTGAAGGTGAGGGTCCGATAAAATAAGCTTCATCTGCCATCCGAACATGTAAACCTTTTCGGTCTATTTCAGAAAAGACCGCGACCGCTTTTATCCCTAACTCTCTGCAAGCTCGTATAATCCTGACTGCGATCTCTCCCCGATTAGCTATAAGAATTTTTTTGAACATAATATATTTTGTCGTAGCGCGACCCTTTTCCTAATAACGGAGACTACGTCTGGCGTAGCCACCGTAGGACAGGGTCGCATTGCCCTACGGGCGCTACGATAAACCTTTCATTGTCCGACACAAAGGTCGGACTCTACGATCTACGTTTTTGCGGAGCAAGGTGCTCCGCCTATGATTCTTTTATTTTATATCTGTCATCTATAATTTGTCATTATTTTCCCTTGAGCTTTTGAACCATTGAACCCTTGAACCTTTTTACAATGGTATATTCCCATGCTTTTTCGGCGGATTGAAATCTTTTTTAGTCTCCAGCATCGACAAAGCCTTGATTAATCTTGGTCTGGTCTCTTTGGGCTCAATCACATCATCCAAATAACCCCTTTCTGCGGCGATATAAGGGTTAGCGAACTTTTCAATGAATTCTTTTAACTTCTCCTCAGTTGCCTTTTCAGGATCAGGAGATTCCGCTATCTCTTTTTTAAAGATAATCTCCACTGCACCTTTTGGACCCATAACTGCTATCTCTGCAGTGGGCCAGCCGTAGTTTATATCCCCTCTTATGTGTTTGGAATTCATAACATCATAAGCTCCTCCATAAGCTTTGCGTGTGATCACAGTTAATCTGGGAACAGTTGCCTCACAGAAAGCATAGAGAAGTTTTGCCCCATGCTTTATTATTCCACCAAACTCCTGAGCGGTCCCAGGCAGAAAACCGGGTACATCTTCAAATACCACTAAAGGTATGTTAAAAGCATCACAGAACCTGACAAATCTCGCTCCCTTTATTGCCGAATCGATATCTAAAACCCCGGCTAAGACCGCTGGTTGATTACCTACAATCCCTACAGATTTACCACCCATTCGCGCAAACCCCACCACTAAATTCTGAGCATAGTCTTTGTGAACCTCAAGAAAATCGCCATCATCCACTACCCTTTTTATCACATCTTTCATATCATAAGGCTTGGTCGGTTCTTCTGGAACAACGAAATTTAACTCTTCATCCATTCGGTCAACTGGGTCAGAGCATTCCTTATCCGGAGGGTCTTCTATATTGTTCAGAGGGATGAAACTAAAAAGTTTCCGGGTTATAAGAAGAGTCTCTGCTTCATTTTCACAGGCGAAATGAGCCACTCCGCTCTTACTTGAATGAACCAGAGCACCACCTAACTCATCGTAACTTACCTCTTCATGCGTAACCGTTTTGACTACTGAAGGTCCGGTAACAAACATATAACTTGTCCCTTTGACCATCAAGGTGAAATCAGTAATCGCTGGCGAATAGACAGCACCTCCGGCGCAGGGACCCAGTATTACCGAGATCTGCGGAATTACACCTGAGGCTAAGGTGTTTTTTAAAAATATATTGGCATAAGCACCTAAACTAACCACCCCTTCTTGAATCCTGGCACCTCCTGAATCGTTCAAACCTATAACCGGAGCACCAATTTTCATTGCTAAATCCATAATCTTGCAGATTTTCTCTGAATGGGCTTCGGATAAAGACCCGCCAAAGGTGGTGAAATCCTGGGAGAAGACAAAAACCAATCTACCTTCGATGGTTCCGTACCCGGTAACTACCGCATCACCGAAAAATTTCTGCTTATCCAGGCCAAAATCTCTACAGCGGTGCAAAACAAACATATCGAATTCCTCAAAACTACCATCATCTAAAAGCAGGTCCAACCTCTCCCGGGCCGTAAGCTTCCCCTTTTTATGCTGTTCCTCTATCCTTTTGGGACCACCGCCTAATTCCGCCTCTGCTCTTTTCTTTTTTAACTCCTCTAATTTTTTTTCTAAGGACATAAAACACCTTTTTTCTAAATTGGAACTTTTTTAATTTCTATCTTATCATTTATTTTTTCTAAACGACAGAGCTTTGTCTCGATCTCGTGATCAAAAGCAATCATCCAGTTATATTCCAGACAGTCCTGGATCAATTTCTTTTTGACCTCCATAACCTCTAAGGGATAGATATCAACACCTGCCACATAAGGAATTCTAAGATGAGAAATAGTAGGAATTATATCTCCAGGATAAAGAATCGTTTTATCCCCTCCCTGGATAAAAACCACCTGCTGTCCTTTTGTATGTCCTCCAGTCAATTTCACCCTTATCCCCGGCACAATCTCCCTATCTCCTTTCACTAACTCTATCAACCCGTATTCATCCAGAACCTGAAAATTCTCCACCATATAAGTTGCTTTAGTCCTTTCATCCGGTTGAAGCGCATATTTCCATTCTTCGGTTTGAATCACATGTTTCGCTTTTGGAAAACGGGGAACCTTCTCACCTTGAGAATTAAATTTAACAATCCCTCCTGCGTGGTCTAAATGAAGATGAGAAAGAATAACCAGATCAATATCCTCAGGTTTTAACCCAATCTCGAAAAGACCTTTTTCAAGATTAGACTCTTTTTCCACACCATATATCTTCTTCTGTTTTTCATTCAGAGTATCACCAATTCCGCTATCGACCAGGATGTTTTTACCTTCTGCTTTAACCAGGAGAAGGTTTAAGTCTAAAGTTATCCTGTTTGACTCATCCGGAACCATCATCCTTTCCCAGATAATTTTAGGAACCACTCCAAACATCGCCCCTCCATCGATCTTAAAGGAATTATCCACTATAGAATAGACTTCTTTATCATCAAGTTTAAGCATAAGTTTTTTCCCTTGAACCCTTTCCGCCTCTGGCGGATTAAACTCTTTAACCTTTTAGTTCACCGCAAAATTTAATACTTTTAAGCTTCAAGTCAAGGAAAAGTTTATAAGTTAGCTCAGGAGAGTGACTATATTGGCTTAAAGATTAAAATGGTGCAAGTGTTTAGAATGAATTAGCAATGTTGGCTTTTCAATCATGCGTTTTTGTGATAAAACTTAATGCTAGAATAATCTTCCCGCACTATTAAAATCCCAAAAAATCTAAAAAAAGACGACAAAATAAATTTTATTAGTTTAATTATTATTGTAATTATTGGGTGCTAACTAGGTTGGAACCTTATATTAAAGAGTTAAACCAGGAAGCTTTCTCCTGAAATCTTCGTTGAAGTAAAATTTATTTTGTTTAAAAATCCTAAAATTAATCAAATTTTTGCTGGAGTAAAAAAGGGAGAAATAACTATGAATGGAGACTCTAATAAAACCGGAGGAGAAAATCCAGGCAAAAATAGTTTTAAAACAAATCGTTTATAGAGGAGGTGATCTCAAGTTACAATGAAAATTATAATAAGGGTTAAGGGTGGAGACCCTAAAATCTGGGTTTCGCAAAGCTCAACAATCTCCACCCCTACGCAATATCTCGTTAATTACTAACAAATTTTTGGATGTGAATCCCGTTTTAACAAGTTACCTTCTAATTTATAATCTCTTTCCTATATCCTTAACCTATAAAAAATGTTACCAAAATACTGAAAAACTATACTGAGGCGGAGATGGCCTCGCGCTACATAGAAAAAGGACGTCTGGGATAAACTGCAATGCATCTTGAGACCGGACGCTACACTTCCCTCTCCTTTTCAAGGAGAGGGATTAAGGGTGAGGTTCTTTTCTAAAAGATAAATATTTTATCCGTTATCTGTCATTTGTAACTGAATTTACATTTTCTATCTCAAAAACTTTCATCCTGAATAAAAAAATTCAAAGGACAGGACAATGTCCTGTCCCTACAAGAAAAAACGTCCGGGGTAAACCCGGACGTTATATTCATCATTCGATATCCGATATTCGTCATTTAATTTTATTTATCTATCTTAAATAAGCGCTGGAGATTACCAGTCTTTGCACCTCTGAAGTTCCCTCATAGATCTCTGTAATTCTTTGATCCCGATATAATTTTTCTATTTCAGAGAATTCGCCAATATAACCGTATCCACCGTGAATCTGCATAGCCCGATCCACAATATAATTTGAAGCCTCAGAGGCAAATAGCTTGGCTTGAGCCGCCTCTCTGGAGATCTTCTCTCCTTTATCTTCCATCCATGCCGCTTTGTAAGTCAGCATACGTGCCGCCTCTAAACGGGTGCTCATATCCGCAATCATCCACTGGATAGCCTGTAATTTGGCAATTGGTGCTCCGAACTGCTCCCTGGTTTTGGCATATTTTACTGACTCATCAAAGGCTCTCTGGGCAATCCCCACAGCCTGAGAAGCTACTCCAATTCTGGCACCATCTAAGGTCATCAAAGACATCCTGAAACCTTTGCCCGCTTCACCTAAGAGGTTTGTCCGCGGGACTCTTACGTTATTCAATTTTAACCGTGCAGTAGTAGAAGCTCTTAATCCCATCTTCCATTTCAAAACCTCTGAGGATAGTCCAGGGGTTTTTCCTTCTACTAAAATAGCAGAGACTTTTTCCTTATCTCCATCTTCAATTATCTTGACGATCAGGACGATTATATCTGCAACATTTCCGCTGGTGATGAAGATTTTTTCTCCATTGATCACAAAATAATCTCCATCCACCTTAGCAGTAGTCTGCTGATTAGCCGCATCAGAGCCTGCATTAGGCTCAGTTAAAGCAAATGCACCCACCATTCCACCTGAGCACATCCTGGGCAGATATTTTTTCTTCTGTTCATCAGAGCCAAAAGCTTCAATCGGATAACTTGCTAAATTATTTACCGCCATAATAATGGCAGAGGAAGCATCAAACCAGGAAACCTCTTCGATCAAAGTAACATATTCAAGTTTGGTTTTGCCCAGACCTCCATATTCTTTCTTCACCGGAAAAGCCAAAAAGCCCTTTTCTGCCATCTTTTTGAAAAGCTCCATTGGAAATTCTGGCGGTTTCCGGTCCATCTCCTTGGCTACCGGAGCGATATATTTCTCCCCGAATTCCTTAGCCAGGTCTCTTACCGCCTGCTGTTTCTCGTCTAAATTAAAAGCCATCCTACCTCCTCTATTTGAAAGTTAATTTTATCTTCTAGATAGTATGTCTAATGTGAAATTCTCAACTACATGTGGCGGAGCAAGGTGCTCCGCCTGCGAGCTATTCGTCATCCGATATCCGTCATTTATAATTTATTTTCACGATCACGAGGAACGAGTCCCGGTCAGGTCTTTTCTTAGAAAATCGCTTCTTCTTTATTTCTTGAGCTTAATGCAGACTTGAGATATTCAATAATCTCTACGGTTGTAGTTCCTGGGGTAAAAAGCTTTCCTATACCTGATTTCTCTAACTTGGTAATATCCTCGTCCGGGATAATCCCTCCACCGAAAAGAAGGATATGCTCACCTCTTTTTTTCTTCAATAAATCCAGAACCGCCGGGAACAGGGTCAGATGCGCACCGGATAAAATGCTCATCCCGATGGCATCTACATCTTCCTGGATTGCTGCTTCCGCAATCATTTCCGGAGTCTGTCTTAACCCGGTATAGATAACTTCAAATCCTGCATCTCTGAGCGCAGCCGCTACAACTTTGATTCCCCGGTCATGCCCATCCAGACCTGGCTTGGCTAAAAGGATTCGATATTTTTTTCGCATAAATTATCCTTTCTGAACTTTGATATCTATATTACTTGCGTGGATCAAGGTGTTCCGTCTACGAGCTCCTCTTCGTAGCGCGACCCTTTCAGGGTCGCATTGCGAGGCTGAAAGTCTCAAGACCTTGATGGCCTCGCGCTACGTTATTCGTCATTTTCCTTTTTCTATCTTCCTTCATTTATTTCTTTAAATTAACGGCGGTTCTATATACTCTCCAAAAACTTCCCTCATTACATCTACTATCTCCCCTTCAGTCGCATAGCATCTCACGCATTCTAAGATGGCTGGCATGGTATTATCTGTTCCTTGAACTACTTTTTTCAAATTCTCCAGGCTCCTATTTACCTTATCATTATCCCTTTCTGTTCTAACCTTTTTAACTACCTGAACCTGTTCCTTTTCAACTTCTGGATCTAACTTTAAAATCGGGATTTCAACCTGTTCATCTGGAATTACAAAATCGTTAATCCCGACCACAATCCGGTCCTTACTTTCAATCTCTTTCTGATAACGGTAAGCCGCTTCTGCTATCTCTCTTTGAAAATATCCTTCCTCTATGCATTTTAAAACTCCGCCCCTCCTCTCTATCTCTGCAAAATATTTCTCTGCTTCCTCCTCCATTTTATTGGTCAAAGCTTCAACATAATATGAGCCAGCTAAAGGATCTATGGTATTAGCCACTCCAGTTTCATGGGCAATTACCTGCTGAGTTCTCAGGGCAATCTGAACTGCCTTTTCCGAAGGTAAAGCATAGGTCTCATCCATCGAGTTAGTATGCAGACTCTGAGTTCCTCCTAAAACCGCAGCTAAAGCTTCAAAAGCTGTGCGAGTAATATTATTCTCCGGCTGTTGAGCAGTTAGACTGCATCCTGCGGTTTGAGTATGGAACCTCAAGAGCCAAGACTCTTCTTTTTTAGCTTTATATCTTCCCTTCATATGTCTTGCCCAGATCCTTCGAGCCGCTCGGTATTTAGCTATCTCTTCAAAGAAATCCAGGTGTGAATTAAAGAAAAAAGAAAGGCGTGTAGCAAACTGGTCTACATCCAAACCTGTCTTAATCCCTGCCTCCACATAGGCAAACCCATCTGCCAGGGTAAATGCTAATTCCTGCACAGCAGTTGAACCTGCTTCCCTTATATGATAGCCGGAGATTGAAATGGTATTCCATTTGGGAACATATTGAGAGGCAAAAGCTAATGTATCCGTAATCAAACGCATATGCGGTTCCGGTGGAAAAACCCATTCCTTCTGAGCAATATATTCCTTCAAGATATCATTCTGAATAGTCCCGGTTAATTTCTCTGAAGGGATACCTTGCTTTTCCCCAACTGCAATGTACATAGCAAAAAGAATAGAGGCTGGAGCATTGATGGTCATCGAAGTTGAGATCTTATCCAGGCTGATTCCATCGAAGAGTCCCTCCATATCTTTTAAAGAATCAACTGCAACCCCGCAAACTCCAACCTCTCCTAAAGAGCGCGGATGGTCTGAATCATATCCCATTAGCGTGGGCAGGTCAAAAGCGACTGAAAGTCCGGTCTGCCCTCTCTCTAACAGGAAATGATACCTCTGGTTAGTCTGTTTCGGTGTTCCCATTCCGGAGAACTGGCGCATGGTCCATAATCTTCCCCGATACATATTTGTCCTGATCCCGCGGACATAGGGATACTTCCCGGGAAAAGAGATATCCTTGCTGAAATCTACTTTTTCAATATCCAGCGGAGTATAAAGAGGCTTAACCTCCTCCCCGGAAACAGTGATGAATTTCTTATTGGGAGCCTTACAGCTTTTATACAGCTCCTCCCATATTCTTTTCTCTTCTTCTATTTTTTTAAGCTCATCCTTATCAAACATAAACTCCTGCCTTTTATCCTAACTTCAGGTTTAACTCCTCTAAAATCCTCTCCCCGGCTGAATAAGGGTCTTCCTGGCCAGAATAGACCTTTTCCGCTATCTTTTCGATATTAGTATCACCCAAGTATTTTTCGATCAATTCTTTAATCCTTAACTCAACTATCTTTTTCAGCTCTGATTTAATCTGTTCTTTGCGATGTTTCTCCAAAAGACCTTTTTCAGTTATATATCTTCTATGTTCTAAAATTACCTTTAATAATTCATCGATCCCTTTATTATTAACCGCCTCGGTGGAAACAATCGGATAGCCCCACTCACCCTTCTTCCTGCGTACATCTAAGATCATATCTAACTCCGAGACAATCCTCTTCGCCCCTTCCCGATCAGCTTTATTCACCACTAAGATATCTGCAATCTCCATCAGGCCGGCTTTCATTCCTTGAATACTATCCCCTGATTCCGGAACCAAAACCACCAGGGTAGTATCACAGGTATCAACTATATCTAACTCCACCTGACCGACTCCTACGGTCTCAATTAAAATATAATTTTTCCCAAAAGCATCTAAAAGCAAAGCCACCTCTTTGGTGGTAAAAGCAAGTCCCCCCAGAGAACCCCGGGTTGCCATGCTTCTGATAAAAACCCCTTTCCTGGTGGTTAGATCCTGCATTCTGATCCGGTCACCCAATAGCGCGCCACCGGTAAATGGGCTGGATGGGTCAACTGCGATTATCCCTACTTGATCTCCAGTTTGAACTAAATAATTGCTTAGCTTATCAACAATTGTGCTTTTCCCTGCACCTGGTGGACCGGTTATCCCAATCCGGTAGGCTTTTCCAGTTCGAGAATATATTGAAGATAAGACCTTGTAATAATCCGGAGCCTGATTTTCAACGTAGGAAATAAGCCTGGAGAGTGCCAGCTCATCTTTTTGATAAAACCTTTCTAACAAAGACATGAATTTTTATTTTATCCTTAAATCTTTAAGCCGCATCTGGATTTTAGTATTTCCATTCCAGATATTTACCTCCACCACATAAGCTAAATCTACCTTGGTTCCTTTCATTGCTAAAGGTTTGGCAAAATCTCCCAGATTAAAACCTATGGCATCCATAACCACTCCATTTTTCCTTACCTTCAAGCGCAGATGATTTTTACCAACTATATAAGGCTCTTCAGTTACCTCAAGCTCTCTGGTAGCGAAAACTGGTTTGAGATTACCAGGTCCAAAAGGAGCAAAAAGTTCTAAGGTAGATAATAGCTCATCATTTATTTCCTCCAGCTCGATCTCGGCATCCACACACAGCTTGGGGATCAAATCATCATCTCTAAGTCTATTGGCTGAGATCTGTTTGAACCTATCTTTAAAAGCATCGATTTCCTTAGAAGAGATAGAAAGTCCTGCCGCATATTTATGACCGCCATATTTTAAAAGAAGGGTCTCACATTCCTTCAAGGCCTCAAACAGATGGAATCCCGGGATACTCCTGGCAGAACCTTTACCCTCATCGCCATCTATGGAGATCATTACGGTAGGCCTGTAGAATCTTTCAGCAATCCTTGAGGCAACGATCCCGATAACTCCCTGATGCCATCCGGTAGAGGCTAAAACAATCGCCTTATCTTTTTTCAGATCTACCCCCTCTTCGACCAGTTCCAGAGCCTGCTCTAAGGTTTCCTCATCGATATTTTTTCTCTTCCGGTTCTCATTATCTAAGACCCGGGCAATTTCCGAAGCTAATCTCTCATCCTTGGTAGTCAAAAGCTTAATCGCTCTTTCTGCATCCCCTAACCTTCCCACTGCATTTATCCTGGGTGCCAGGACGAATACCACCTGACCTGTCCCGATCTCTTTTCCCATTAGACCAGATATAAAGATTAAAGATTTAAGACCTGGTTTAGAGGTTTTAGCAACCTGAGATAATCCGAATCTGGTCAGGATCCTATTCTCACCTATTAAAGGCACAATATCCGCCGCAGTTCCCAGAGCTACCAGGTCAAGATGTTCCTCTAACTCTTTTTCATCCTGTCCCAATTTCCTGTAGATCGCCTGAGCAAACTTAAAAGCCACTCCTACCCCGGAAAGCTCTTTACCTTTGTATTCCTCTCCTTCTTGCTTGGGATTAATAATTGCCCAGGCTTTTGGTAGGGTCTCAGCCGGTTCATGATGATCGGTAATTATACACTCTATCCCCTTCTCCCTGGCAAAATCAACTTCATTAACTGCAGTAACTCCGCAATCAACCGAGATGATAAGTTTTACTCCTCTTCTCTCCGCCTCTAATATCCCTTCCTCTGATAGCCCATAACCCTCCACTAATCTATTAGGTAGATAATATGAGATCTGGGCTCCTAATTTATTCAGAACCAGATACATTAAAGAGGTTGAGGTTATCCCATCCACATCATAGTCTCCGAAGATCATCATCTTTTCATTCTCCTTCAGTGCCTGGATCACTTTTTCAACTCCCTTTTCCATATCCTTAAGACTGAATGGGTCATAAAGATCTTTTAGATCAGGGCTTAAAAAAGTCTTGGCTTCCTCAACTTGCGAGATCCCCCGGTTAAGCAGGATCTTCCCTATTACTAAAGGCAATTCTAATCCAGCTGATAGTTTTTTACACTTATTCAGCTCTAAATATTTTGGTAACTCCCACTTTATTTCCATAATCAGCCGATCCTTTTCACCCTTAAGGAGATCTGTTCACCTATAAGCAGTACCACTTTTTTAAAATCGTTTCAACCATCATTGCAGAAGACTTTTGCCTTCACTGCTTTTACTCTCATTATCTTTGTTATGGAGGTCTAAAGACCTCCACTACATTTTTAAAATTAAGGCCAGAACAGACCATAAGCCGAGTTCTGTGTACCCTAAATGATTATCTCTATCAGGGTATGATGATCATCTATCTGGGACCGGGGTCACCCCCGGCCTCAAGCAACCTACCCGGAAGTAAAAAGAAGCAGGCGACTTCTCCTTCCATATTTGGTCTTGCTCTCGAATGGGGTTTGTCCTGCTCCTGATATCACTATCAGGACGGTAGTCTCTTACACCACCATTTCACCCTTGCTCCCGCATTGCTGCGGGGGCGGTATAGTTTCTGTGACACTTTCCGTTCCCCCGTAGGGGACCCTCGAATTACGAGGCATTCTGCCTTTGAGAGCTCGGACTTTCCTCCCCGCCATAGGTGGGGCGATCATCTGATCTGTTCTGGTCAAAGAACTAAGTTCTTTTCATTATTTCAATCAAAACATTATATCTGTTTAAAGTCCCAGAGATTATCATTCATTTACTGAATCTTTAAACTCTTATTTGAGACCTCTGAGCTTTATTCTTATATTCAATATAAAGGTTTAAGAAAAATTGTCAAGATAAGCTGGTTCTATAATTAGGAGCTTCTTTAGTGATGGTAACTCCATGCGGATGGCTTTCTTGCCAGCTTGCATTGGTTATCTGAATGAACTCAGCCTTTTTTTGAAGTTCAGCAATATTCCTCGCTCCACAGATCCCCATCCCGGACCTCAAACCTCCAATTAATTGATATACGGATTCAGAAAGAAATCCTTTATACGGTACCCTTCCCTCAATCCCCTCTGGAACCATCTTCTTTATATCCTCTTCTTCCTGGAAATATCTATCTCCACTTCCTAACTTCATAGCTTCCAGAGAGCCCATCCCTCTATAGATTTTATAACTGCGTCCTTCAAACAGAACTGTCTCTCCAGGGCTTTCCTCAGTCCCGGCAAACAAAGCTCCGATCATTACCGCATTTGCTCCAGCGGCTAAAGCCTTGGTTATGTCTCCAGAATATTTTATTCCACCGTCAGCGATAATCGGAATATTATATCTTTCTGCTTCCTCAGCACAATCCATAATAGCGGTTAATTGAGGAACTCCAGCACCAGTAACAACCCTGGTTGTACAAATTGAACCAGGTCCTATCCCTACTTTTATGCAATCTGCTCCAGTATCTATCAAGTCTTTAGTTCCTGAAACCGTAGCCACATTACCTGCTATAAGGGGTACTTTGGGAAACTTGACCTTTACTCTCTCTATGCTGGACATTACTCCTCTCGAATGACCATGTGAAGAATCGATAACCAGGATATCCACACCTGCTTCAACTAAAGCTTCAGCTCTTTCGAGCAGATTCTTAGTAACTCCTAAGGCCGCAGCAACCCTAAGCCGACCTCTGGCATCCTTACAGGCATCTGGACACTGGATATTTTTCATTATATCCTTAACCGTTATCAGCCCTTTAAGATTACCTTTTTTATCCACCATGGGAAGTTTCTCAATCCTTTTTTCGTGCAAAATCTCTTTGGCTTTTTCTAAATCTGTCCCCTCTGGAACAGTAATGAGCTGCTCCTTGGTCATAATCTCGAAGATCTTTTTATTCAAATTTTTCTCAAATCTTAAATCACGGTTAGTGATAATTCCAACCAATTTCCCTTTTTGAGTTATCGGGATCCCGGAAATGGAAAACCTTTTCATCACTCCTAAGGCTTCTCCTATAGTCCTGTCCGGTGGCAGAGTAATTGGATCAATAATCATACCGCTCTCCGAACGCTTAACCTTGTCAACCTCCATCGCCTGAATTTTCACGGGCATATTCTTATGGATTACCCCCAATCCACCTTCTCGGGCTAAAGCAATAGCCAACCTGGATTCAGTAACCGTATCCATAGCTGCACTCAAAATCGGAATGTTAAGCCCTATCCCTCTGGCAATTGAAGTTTTTACCTCCACCCCTTTGGGTAAAACCTCAGATTTCTGTGGGATTAAAAGGACGTCATCAAAAGTTAGCCCGATTTTCTCAATGCTTTTTTTCATCTTCTTCCTCTTCGGTCCAGATTAAAACCCTGCCACAGCTATCGCAGGTAATGAGATTGTCACCCTTTTTTATCTCCTGAATTCTCTGCGGTGGCAAAGACTTGTAACAACCACTACAAGCTCTTTTTCTAACCGGCACAACTGCTACTCCGCCTTTAACTTTCTTGACCCGCTCATAAGTTACCAGAATTAGCTTATTCAGTCTAACCGAAATATTTTTCCTCTCGTCTTCCTTCTGCTTGATTTTGGTCCCGATAGAATCCACTTCCTTTTGTAAACTCTCTAACTGAAGCAGGTTATTTTTCTCCACTAATACCGATTTTTCCTTTAGCTCTTTGATCTTATCCTGTATCTCATCTGTTTCAGTTAACACTTTTAACAGTTCCTCCTCCGCATTTGAGATCTTCAACTTACGATTGGCAATTTCCGTAACCAGGGCATCATATTCGCGGTTGGTTTTAATATCCCGCATCTGTTTCTGGAGTTTAGTTAACTCGGAATTGATTTCTTCTAAATCTAACTCTAACCGTTTACGTTGCAGGTTTAGCTGGGTTAGCCTTTCTTCCGAATTTTTTAAGGCAGTAGAGGTATCCTCGATCTCTTTTTTTAAATTGTTAATCATATCCGGGAGATAATCCTTGGACCTCTCTAATTCTGTCAAATCGTAGTCGATTTCCTGCAGTTTCAAAAGCATCTCCAAATCCTTCTGCATCACAGATCTCCTTAAATTATTTTACTTAAAACAAAGAAGTGCACTTTCCAACGTGCACTTCTTTGTTTATTAATAAACCGTGTATAAATCTTGAGTAAAAAAAAGTAGTTTCTTTTCCAAGAAAACCTGACATCCATTCTCCCTTGTCTATGAACTATAAACTACTAACCACAAACTATATTCTGGTGGGCAATATCCGACTTGAACGGATGACCTTTCGGATGTGAACCGAACGCTCTAACCAACTGAGCTAATCGCCCAAATATTTTAGTGAAGAAGTGATTAGTGAGAAGTGATTAACTAATCACTTCTTCACTTAGTCACTTAATCACTTATTCACTCATTTTTGGGCCCACCAGGACTTGAACCTGGGACCCACTGATTATGAGTCAGTTGCTCTAACCAACTGAGCTATGGGCCCTTTAAAACATATCGATAATATATTATCAATAAACCCTGTTAGTCAAGATTTTTTTTACTCATCAAAACCTTGCTTCTTTTACATATGACCCATTCTATCTCTATAAAATTATACGTTTTCAAAAAAATTACCTCTTGAACCTTAAGCCTGCTCTTTGATTAAGAAGCATCTGGCTTTAGCTCTGAGGATAAGAATCCTTATGTTTTCATGATTGAACCCCTCTTTCAGGGTCGCTAAAAATTGTATGGGACGGGACATGTTCTATCCTTACAAACCATCCCCTCCCCTTTTACGGAGATGACCGGGTTGAGGTTAAATATGGTCGATAAATGTCTTATGACGCCTACGGCGGGTTTCGTCCCCCGTAGAGCCAAAGCCTTTAGGTTTTCAAAAATAATGGAAGGTTAAAACTTCTGCCACCTCTTTTATCCAGCATCCATCCTTCGTAATTTGCCATATCATCACTCAAATTTACTTCTTCATTAGATTATAAAGTTCAACTGTTAATTTCTCCGCCCTTTCTTTTTCCCCTTTATTCCAGGCGTTTTTTATCTCTTCTTTCAATCTTTTTATCTGGTTAGTTTTTTTACTCAGCTCAATTCTCTTGATATAATCTTCTAACAAAAGCTGTGGCTCAGCCATACCCAGGTCTAAAGTAGCTATCTGGGATATCAGCTCTTTAACTTTTTGATTTTCCGTCTTATCTATTAGAGCTGCTGGTGTAAACTTTCCCTGAGCTTCAAAAAGACTTAAGATCATCTCGTAAAGTTCACTATCTTCCTTAAAATAGAAATCTTCCTTGCTTATCCTGGTTTTAACCTGATTAATCAAACTGCTTTCTTCAATTAGAAGCTTTAAAAGTTCTCTTTCTAATTTATGGACCCCGGTTAACTTTTCCTCTGGTTTAAGCTTTTGACCTGTTTCTTTGAGGTTTAATCCTTTAATCCCATCCAGGACGATCTTTTCATTTATCCTGAAAACCTTAGCAACCTTATTTATGAAAAGGTCTTTCCATAACTGGTTCTTTATCCGGCTGGCAGTATCAGCTAATTCCCGGATTATCTTCTCCTGCTCTTTCATAGGGAGTGAGTTGAATTCCACCGGCAGGGTATCCTTTTTATACTCGATAAAACATTTGGCTTCTCTTAATTTCTGAGCTATACCTTTAAGTCCTGATTTTCTGACAAAACTATCCGGATCCTCACCCGATGGAAAAACCACTATCATCACCTCTACTCCGGAGTCAAACAGAAGATCTACGCTTCTAAACACCGCCGATTCACCCGCCCGGTCTGAATCGAATAAGAGATATATTTTCTCTGCATAACGAGAGATAAGACGAGCCTGTTCTTGCGTAAATGAAGTCCCTAATGCGGCAACTACGTTTTTTATCCCGGCTTGATAAAGGCTGATTAAATCGATATACCCCTCCACCAGCACTGCGGCACTTTTTTCCCGAATAACCTCCTTAGAAAGATTCAGCCCGTATAAGATTTTTCCCTTATGATAGATAAGAGATTCAGGCGAGTTAAGATATTTGGGCTCATCTTCATTCTCAACGACTCTTCCACCAAACCCTACGATCTTCTGACTGAGGTTAAATATAGGGAAAATTATTCGATCCCTGAATCGATCATAACACCCTTCCTTTTTCTCCCTCTCGACCACCAAGCCTGAAGATAAAAGAATCTCTGTTTTCAACCCTTTCTCCTCTGAGAATTTAATCAGCCCTTCCCAATCTGAAGGTGCATAACCCAAAGAGAATAGCTCAATAGTTTCTTTGTTAAATCCTCTATTGTTCAGATAATCTTTAGCTTTTTTATTATGTGATAAAGAAAGTTGAAAATATTCATTTGCAACCTGATTAGCATAAAAAAGTTGATCCAGAGTTTCTACCTTCTCACGGTCAACAGGTTTTTGGGGAAGTGAGATATTAGCTTTTTTAGCTAAGAGCTTCAAAGCTTCATAGAAACTTAATTTCTCATGCTCCATCAGAAAAGTATAGACATTTCCACCTTTGCCACAACCAAAACAATGGTAGATCTGTCTTTCCTGGCTAACTGAAAAAGAAGGGGTCTTCTCCGGATGAAAAGGGCACAAAGCCATATAGCTTTTCCCTTTTTTCTTCAGAGGCATATATTCAGAGATAACCTCAACGATATCGTTTGCTTCCCTGATCTGGTTGATCAGCTCATCCGGAATAAAATTAGCCATATTCCTCTGTCTATAGTTTTGTGCTTTAAAAGTAGGGCAAACCTTCAGGTTTGCATTTAAGATGTAAGGTTGAAGCCTTGCCCTACATTTTCTATATTCGACTACATATTCCGTCTCATATCTTGCGTTTTATTTCTTATTTCTTTTTCCTTGAACTTTTGAACCTTTAAACCTTTGAACTTATTTCATCGGGAATAAAACCCGACGCTACAACCCTCTGTTGGTCTCCAATCCTACGGATCTGAATTAGTAACCAACAGAGCAGGGCAGGCACAGGGGCCTGCCCCTACCTCTTTATGCTCACGTCTTTCTTTTGAACCTGTAAGTTATTCTTCCAATTTCACAATCGTCACCCCAGCTCCACCTTCTTCTAAACTCCCCATCCTGGTCTCTTTAACCCGATGATGACCGGTTAAAAACTCACCAATCTTCTTTCTCAGAGCTCCGGTTCCCTTTCCGTGAATTAAAACCACTTCAGACAACCCCGCTAAATAGGCATCATCCAGATATTTATCTACTTTCTCTGTGGCTTCATCTGCGGTTAATCCTCTCAAATCTATTTCAGGAGAGATATTCTCAATCGAATATAATTCATACCTAACAGAAGAGAGCTGTTTTTCTTTTTTCTCCCCTTCTACTTTAGACAACTCCTTCTGATCTACAGTATAAGTGATATTCCCGATCTTCAATTTTACCTTACCTGATCTATCAGGTTCAGCCAAGACCTCCCCTTCAATCTTTAAGGAATCGATCCAGATTAAATCTCCGGCTTTTATTTTACCTTCAACTTTAGGTATTTTCTCCTCAAAACCTGTTAATTCCTTTTCTAAACCCTTTTTCTTATCTTCCAAAAAAGTATGAGCCTGTTTAATACTATCCCTTTGAGCCCGGGTTTTCTTAAGCTCAGCGATTAGGTGCTCTATCTCTACTCTGGTTTTTTCCACTAATTCTTTAGATTCTTTAAGGGCTTTGGTTTTTAACTCCTTCTGGCTTGCTTCTAACTTCTTAACTCTATCCTGATAAAGATTTAAAAGCTCGTCCGAGACTTTTTTCTGTTCCTCAAGAGCTTTTCTGTTCTCCCTCACCACCTTTAAATTTTTCTCAAGTTCCTCTATCAAAAGACCTAAATCCCTTTCCTGGCTACCTAAAAGTTCATATGATTTCTTGACGATATTCTCAGGCATGCCTAATTTTCTGGCTATGTCTATTCCGTAACTTCCTCCAGGATAGCCGATATGAAATCTATAAGTAGGCTTAAGACTCTCCTTATCAAATTCTAAGGAGGCATTCTCAACCTCTGGATAGATTTGGGCTAAGGTTTTCAAAACCCCCTGATGGGTAGTTATAACCGTCTTAGCTTTTTTCCGGGCTAAATCTGCAATGATCGCCTCACCTAAGGCCGCTCCTTCCTTAGGATCAGTCCCCGCACCTAATTCATCTAAGAGGACCAGACTATCCTTATCCACATTTTCGAGTGCTTTGATTATCTGACCGATATGTGAAGAAAAAGTTGATAAGGACATCTCTATGGACTGTTCATCTCCAATATCAGAGAAAACCTGCTTGAAAATTGGAAGTGAAGAGCCAGACTCTGCAGGAATATGAAGCCCGGATTGAGCCATAAGAACTGAAATCCCCACGGTTTTCAATGCTACAGTTTTTCCTCCAGTATTAGGTCCGGTTATAATCAAAACGGTGAATTTTTTACCCAGCTCTATAGAAAGAGGCACAACTTCATCTTTGGGAACTGAACCGGAAAGATACAGCAAAGGATGACGGGAATTGTTTAGATATATGAAACCCTCTGAGTTAAATTGGGGTTCATTCCCTTTACATTCCAGGGAGAAAAGCGCTTTTGAATGTATAAAATCAAGCTCGGCAATCACCTCTAAAGATATCTTAAGATCATCCAGATCTTTTCTAACCAGTGAGGTTATCTCCTTTAAGATTTTCTCTACCTCGTTTTTTTCCTCTACCTCTAACTCTCTCTGTCTATTATTCAGCTCCACCACTGGCAAAGGTTCCACAAAAAGAGTAGCGCCAGAACTGGAACGGTCATGCACTATCCCTTTACTTTTCTGAAACTCTTCCGTTGGTATAGAGACCACATACCTGTCTTCTCTTAAAGTTATAATCTCCTCTTGCGCCTCCTTTTTTTTCAACTTCAGAAGATTATTCAATTTGTCCAAGATTCGATTGCGATTGGTATTCTTTTCCTGCCTGATGGAAAAAAGTGTCTGGGAAGCTTTATCCTTAATCTCTCCTGAATGGTCTATAGCTTTATTTATGGCTTTAGAGATATCTTCAAATCTTTTAAGCTTCAGGACCAGAGAGCTTATCTGAGAATATTTTTTTTCTTTCCCCTGAATGAACTTGAGTAGCAAACCACAGAGCTTGAGCATCTCCTCAAGTCTGAGAAATTCCTTCGGTTCAAGGTATCCCCCGATCCTCTCTGCTTTTCTTAAAGAATCCGATAGATCCGGGATCGAATATAAAGGAAAATTTTCCTCGAACTGTAAAATTTCCTTAAGCTCAGTTGTATCTTTTTGCCATTTAGAGAATAGTTCCAACTCAGTGACTGGAAAAAGATTTGCCACCTTTTTCCTGCCCAATTCCGAAAGGCACTTCGATTCTAAGATCCTTTTTATCTTATCGAATTCTAATACTTTAAGAGTATGTTCGTCCAAAGAAAGATCAAGGGTTCAAAGGTTCAAGAGTTCAACCCACTCCCGCGGATTAAACTCTTAACTGGCAACCCACGTTGCCCTCAACGTGGGGTCAAGACTCACGTAAGGCGGTTGATAAAAGCCTTACGATCCTGCGGAGGCTTCGCTCCCCGTAGGGAGTCTAACTCCGCCCGAATAAATTTCGGTGGTGACCCCCCGCCTTTGGCGGGGGATTTTGCTTCGCTCAACAAGCTCCACCCCTACGCAACTATTTGATTTCTTTTCCAAAATATTCATCCAGGTCTTGAGCGATAATCTCTGCCCGATTAGTCCTTTTAGGTGGAGTTCTTCCCAGGGCTTCCCAGGGGCTTTTTGCCTCTTCTGGCGATTCTTGCTTCAAGGCAACCTTTAACTTTTCCACAAAAGAGGTGTTCTGAGGATGTAGAAAAGAAGATTCCTGATAGATTAAAGGAACAGAGCCCCGGATCAAAGGTCCAAGAAAAGAAGTATCGATTTTATTGGTCAAGCTAAGAGGAAGAGGAGGAAAAATCAAAAGAATCATGAAAAATCCTAAAACTATCCATCCTTGAAAGATACCGAAAATTGCACCGCCAAATTTGTCGATCTTTCCTAAGGGATTTAGAGAAGCTACCTTGTAGAATAAAAAGGCTATAATCTTAACCACCAGATAAACTAAAGCAAAAAGGAATATCAAACTAAAAAATGCAACCACTACTGGCGAGACTTTCATATGAGACAAGACCCTTAAGGTTACTGAATCAATATAATTAACCGATACAATCACCCCTAAGAAAAGACCAATTAGTCCCATAATCCCGCTGAAAAGCCCGCGCTTTGAACCAATAAAAATCGCCACCAGAAGTAAAGCAATTAAAACATAATCAATCCAGTTCATAACTCCCTCCTTTCATGCAAATTTTTTTAAAAGCTCTTCCAAAGTTTTTAGCCTCTTGCTTTTATTCTTAATATCTTTTACTAAATTTTCTAATTTTTCTGGTCTTATGATTATTCTTTTGTATAATTCCCCTAGATCATCAGATAAATTATATTTTGTTATGTCCTCTCCCACTTCTTTGGTTGTCTCCAATATCCATTTCTCTAATTCTGGACATAAGATAATCAGATGGTTCTGGTTACTTTCATCATATAAGAGCCTGATCTCATCTTTATCTAAAATAATTCTCAACTTTCTAATA
Source organism: uncultured Ignavibacteria bacterium (assembly GCA_964570765.1). GTDB lineage: Bacteria > Zixibacteria > MSB-5A5 > MSB-5A5 > RBG-16-43-9 > CAZMZF01. Next base: position 31,975 of record CAZMZF010000001.1, on the reverse strand, counting down.
TAATGGGGCTCTGGATGTCCCGGGTCTTCATCTACTAATCCTAAAGAATTTTTATATTTCATTAATCTATCGCAAACCCTCCCTTTACCACATGCACATATTATTTTCTTTTTAGGAATGCTGAGTGCCTTAACCAATGCTTTATCCGAGTCACATTCCACATATATCATTCTTCCCCCACAAATTTATCAAGGTTAAAGAATATATCAGTGTCAAGGTCAAGAACTTCAGACATCTCCTCTTCACTCAAGGTTCTAACCTTGGTCTGATAATCCTTAAAATAAGTGATAAAAACTCCAATGTCATCTTTTGGCGATTTTTCTACTAACGATAGCAGAAAATAAGGATTATGAGTAGAAATGAAATATTGGTTAGTTTTATCGCGAGCTATACTTTCAGCTAAAAACTTAGTATAGTAGGGAAAAGAATGAGCCTCGGGTTCTTCAAAGATGATAATAGAATCTTTATTGGTTTCAATGGCTACAAGATGAAAAATGACCCTCTGAAGGGTATCTGAAACCAAAGAGTAAGGATGAGAGATTATAACATCTTCAATCTCTTTTTGAACTTCTATTTTCTCCTCCTGAGGTTTCAAAACAATCCTCAGGCCATACTCACTGAAGATATCTGCAATTAACTTTCTTAAAGTTTTGTTCGTTTGAAGAATGAATAACAGATTTTCTCCTCTCGGCGGTAGAAGGAAGTTATACTCCTGTCTCGGAAATTTATCTCTTACAGCAAATCTATAAAATTTGAATAGGGAAGTTCCAGAACCTCCTGAACTTCCACCTAGATTATAACCAAAATTAAAATCAAAATGAAAGATTTTTTTCTCTTTATCTCCACCGCTTCCTATAAACATCTGATTTGCAAATTTTATTTCATAATAGTACTCATCTACGGTTATCATTATTTTTTCACTTAACTCTTGGTCACTAAATAGGTTTGACAGATTCTTTTCAAATCGAACTAAATCTTCAAGCTTTCCATACATAAAGGAAAAGATGCCAATGCTTTCTAATATGTTTGACTTGCCAGTATTCGGTTTCCCTATAAAGACATTTATCTTTTTGCAATTCATGTGAAGATGCTTTATAGATTTAAAGTTTTGAATATTTAAACTTTTTATCATTCTGTAACCCTCCTCACCTTTATGTGAGACTGAATCGGACAGGGGTCCCGCATAAGCGGGATTTCACTTAGCTCAACAATCCCTGTCCCTACACTCTGGCATTCATCTTTCCCGCCTTGAGGGCAAGGCGGGATTACCAAATATTGGGTAGAGCGGTAATTCTACGTTGCCCTCAACGTGAGTCAATCTTTCTATAATTTAACCCTCAAAAAAAGCTTTGCAAGTTATTTTTTCTCTTTAAAATAAAAAAGCGTCACTCTTTTTTTAGAGCAACGCTTTAATTTAAGCTAAGTATTCAAGACAGCTTTTCATCTTTAACCGGCTTTAAGTTTAGAGGAAACTAAAAGATTAACCATTTTACCGTCTGCTCTCCCTTTTACCTTGGGCATAAGAGCTTCCATCACTTTGCCGATATCTTTCTCACCCTCTGCACCAACTTCAGTCATTGATTCTTCCACCAATCTCTCCAGTTCCTCAGAGTTAAACTGGGCTGGCATATATCCCAGAATCAGGTTAAGCTCCTCTTCCTCTTTCTTTGATAGGTCTTCTCTTCCCCCTTTTTTGAACTGCTCGATAGAATCCCGGTGCTTTTTTGCTGAACATGAAAGAACCTCAAGAACCTCTTCATCCGAAAGCTCTTTGCCTTTATCTATCTCCTTATAGCGGATATCAGATTTCAAAAGTCGGGTGAGGCTTAACTTAAGCCTATCACCCGACTTTTGCGCCAGTCTCATATCCTGTTCAATTCTTTGTTTGAGGTTCATTAAATCTGTTCCTCATAAAATCTACGCCGGCTTTTTCGCCTGGCTGCCGCCATTTTCCTTTTCCGCTTTTCGGATGGCTTCTCGAAATGCTGATGCTTTCTTATATCTGCCAGGATCCCTGATCTTTCGCAGGACTTGGTAAAACGCCGTAAAGCTTTCTCGAAGCTCTCATCCTCTCGAATCTTAACAACGGTCATCTCATCTCTAACCCCCTTTCATCTCTTCTATAAATTGTTTCATAATCTTTCATATCTTCTTTTTTAAATTTTTATTATATAATAACATACTATTTATGTCAAGTAAAAATTTGACCCACTGCACCATTTTTTTAACCTGTTGCCTGTAAATCGGTTAGTAAAGTCATCTAATACATTCATAATTAAACCCTTCTTTAAAATGACTTCTAAGATAGATAAGGTCTTCTAAAATATATAGTTAACTCCTTCTTTATGATAAATACGAAAAAAATAAAGATTTTACTTGACAAAAGCTTCCTGAAAATGTAGAGTATATAAAGAGTAAATTTAGATTAATATATTTATTTTCCTAGGAATTCAATTTAATCCTCTTATGGTGATTACCTATGGATATCTAAATGTAAAAGGTTAAAACCATTTGTAAGGAATTAGAAGGGGATCAGATGTTTTTACCCCTGAAAAGGTGCTGCAGAGGTAATAATTGCCTGTCCGGTTCCTCAGAACTCGGGCGCTCCTTTTCCAGTCTGGCAGAAGATTTTATATATACAGGCACAAGTGCCCTTTTCCTATTAGTAGCCAATCTCTTCCCCGGCTACTGGTATTTCTCCTTCATTGCACTGTTTCCATTTCTTTGGAGAATCAATAAGGTTTCTACCAGAGAAGCTTTTCGTTTGGGGCTTCTACTCGGTCTTACCTTCTTTACCTTCTGGAGCCTGGATGCTCTTTTGATTACTCCTGCCTCAGCCATCTTAAAGATTATAGGCGGCACGCTCCTTTTTGCCCTTTGGGGCTGGACAGTAGGCTTTACAAAAGAGGTCTTTGGATTTAATCCCATTATTGTATCTGCCCTGTGGGTTTTCTTTGAATTAGGACTCATTAAGCTGGGCTACACCAGCGGTTTACTTACTCACTCTACACCTTCAACTCCTTTTTTCCTGAGACTTGTAACCCTGTTTGGTTTCGGTATCATCTCTTTTATAGTAGTTCTTCTGAATTCACTATTAGTAAAAATAATTGAACATGCTGTTAAAATTTTTAAAGCTACCGGAATAGAGTTTACAACTAAAGAAATATTTTTGAATTTTGTCGAGAGCCACAAGCTTTTCTCTCAAAAGTTCTTCCTAATTCCCCAGTTGCGTGGACCGCCTATAAATTCCATCATTGATAGGACTTGAGTGATACTCTCTGGTTTTGAATCAATTTTAAAAGGAGAAGAAAATGCATATAAATAGGTTTAAATCAACTATCACGTTGTTAGTAGCTACTGCAGTTTTGATTCTGATCTATCCAATGCCCCTATTTGCAGTAGACCCTCTTTATAACTTTGTTGAAATAAATTGTACTGGTGGCGTTCCAGATGTAAAACAACCAACACTTACAATTGAGCCAGGTAGATCTGTAATGTTTAAAATAAATCCGACTACATGTGATACTGTGTTTATTAGTGGTACCCCCCCGATTGGAAATTTCACACTAAGAGACACAAACTCATCATACACTATAACATTCCCTACTACTGGCGAATTCTTTTACACTGTCACTGATAGCGTATCGGACTCGACTAAAACCGGTTGCAGCGTTACAGTGAGACAGCAATCCATCCCTTCTCTTAGCAGTTTGGGTATAATTATTCTTATTGCTTTGATTATCATAGCCGGGGTCTATCTCTGGTTGAGGAGAAAACCTGTTTCCGCATAAGTAAGGTTAGGATAGCAAAAATAAGCCCCCTTTAGATTAGCTCTAAAGGGGGTTTATAATGATTAAGGAAAAATACACAGTCGAATTTAACCTTGAGGCTGATTGGATGGATTAAGCAGATTATTGCAACAGATTTATCAGCTTAATCTTCTAAATCAGTGGTGAGGTAGTTTTTTACTGGTCTAAAGGAAGGCTGAAGTCTCAATACCTTGATTGCCTTCCGCTACAAAAAATAAAAAGCTTGACAAATCAAGGTTATATACTAAATCTTAACCCTGATGAAAAAAAAGCACAGAAAAACCTCAAAAGAAATCATCCAGAAAGAAGAAAAGAAAGGAAAAGATTATAAAGCGATTTTAAGGTTTGTGCTTTTGTTTATAGGACTATTAATCCCTTTCACCATTTTGTTCTCCCTAACCCGGGATAACCTTCTATATCCCTTTAGTGAAAAATTAGTGTTTGCCACTGCTTATGTAGTCGGTCTGGTCTTAAATCTTTTTGGAATGGATGCCCAAGTCAGCTGGCAATTTTTGAATATGAAAAACTTCAATTTGGTAATTGTAGTTGAGTGCACTGGTCTATATGAGATGTTTATCTTCCTATTAGGTATGTTAGCCTATCCAGCCAGCTTTAAAAAGAAGCTCTGGGGTGCTCTTTTTGGGATACCATTTATTTTCTTAATTAATATAATCCGGATGGTTTTCATATCAGCTCTCTCTAACTATCGACCAGAACTATTCGAGTTTTTGCATCTCTATTTCTGGCAGGTAGCTTTGATCTTAATAATACTTTGCACCTGGATTCTATGGATAGAGAAAATAGTCAAATCTGAAAGATTTTAGCGATGTAAAGACGCATCGCTATGCGTCTCTATGCGGTTGAAAGGATCGCACTACGATTTTATGAAAGAGAAGTTTCTCCCCTTTATCATAAAATTTTCAGTAATTTCCTTGATTTTATTTGCCTTTTGGTATTTTGTAGGGGAATATTATTATTTTCTTTTCTTCGACTATATAGTCACTCCATTTCTCAAACTATTCAGTATAGACCTGATCATTATCCCTTTTTTACCTCCTTTATTTTACAATTACTTACCCTTTATCTCCCTTCTTTTAATCATCCCGGGGATAAAATCTCAAAAGATAGTAAAAAAACTTCTCCTGGGGCTTTTTCTAATTTTCTTATGGCAGATATTGATAGCTGAACTCATTTTTTTAATCTACGGACTGAGTGAAAACCCCTCAAAAGCAGGCTTAACTTTATCCTTATGCCTCTATTTTTTGAACTGGTGCATCCCCTTTGTCTTATGGCTCATCTTAGCCCGCAAGAATCTCTATACTTGGTTTATATCAAAGTAGAAAATGTAGCAGAGTTCTTCAGACCTCCATAGTTTTTTTCGTCGGGCATAAAGCCCGACGTTACCAATAACTTTTTGTCTTCGTAGCGCGACCCTTTCAGGGTCGCCTAAAAAAAGAAGAGACGTATTCAATACGTCTTTACGACCTGAAAAATACAGGAGAGGATCCCGCAAAGGCGGGGTTTCACTACACTCAACAATCCCTTGCCATGCAAATAGAAGCCCATCGATCTAAAGGAGTCCTGTGTGGATATATTCAACCAACAATCGCGTAGCGGAGGTTTTAGACCTCCGCCGAGCCCTAAAGGCTCGGCTACGCGGGGTTAACAAAATGGAAGTCTGTCAGTTATATTACCAGAAAAATCATCCTAAATCTTCTAATTCGTACAATACCAGAGAGGAAAACACGATCCCAGCAGTTTCAGAACGAAGTCTTCTTGGTCCTAAGGAGACCGGGATAACACCAGATTTTAAAGCAAGGTCTAACTCTCCCTGAGAAAATCCACTTTCCGGACCAATCAAAAGCAAGATTTTCTTTAATCTTTTTTTGGCTTCAAAAACCTGCTTTAAGGATTTTGACCTTTTTGTCTGACAGGCTATAAGAGCTAAATCATATTCCTTAATCTTAGCTAAAAGATCTTGAACTAAGATCGGTTTTTGTATCTCTGGTAGCTTTGAACGCAAAGACTGCTTCATTCCACTTATAGCTATCCTTTTCCACCGATTTAACCTCGCAATCTCTCTTTTATCTTTTTCCAATTTAACCACACTTTTTTCAGTTATAAGAGGTATGATGGAAGAGACTCCAATCTCTGTAATTTTTTCCACTAAAAAATCCATCCTCACCCCTTTGATCAAGCCCTGAGCTAATGTCAGATGAGTTAAAGGCTCATTCTCTTTTCTGATCTGAGTAAGAATTTTACCCTGCACCCAATCTCTGCCAGTGTTGGTAATCAGAACCTGATATTTTATCCCTTGACCATCTACTGCCTCAATAACCTCTCCTTCTTTTTTTCTCAATACCTGACAGATATGTTTAGCCTCCTCTCCCTCGATCTTTAGAAAATTTTTGTCTACATTTATTGGCTCAACATAAAAATAAGTAATCATCTATCTCCTCTCTTAATTAATACCCTTGAAAATTGGAATCAGCATATCGTATTGCGGATAAAAGAAGTCCCGCTCTGGTGGGATTTGGGGAAATCTTTGATTTCCCTTTTATCCGCTGTTAGGCGAAGTGATGCGTAATGTTCCCTCATTGACTTCCACCCATTTTTAACCGTCGTCTGGCAAAAAGACTTCCAATCATTAAAATTGTAATAACTGTTCCAACAATAAAAGAAATAATGAAATTAGATACCGAAATATTTCCTTGTAATAGGCTATACCGTATTATAAAATACATAATTATCCAGTAGAGTGGGCTTGTCATTAACCCCGGTGAATATTCTTTAAACATTGCCGTCCCAAGGACATGCCAGAAGCCATTTGTAACAAAAACCCAACTTATACTCAAGGGGAAAATAACCCAAACTCCACCAAAAATTTCATAAAGAATTATGCTGAAAATGTTAATCAAATGCGCACATGTATTAAACCAAAAGAATTTCTTTCCATCAAATTCAGACCAGAAAAAATTCTTTACCATGTTTACAAATCCACGACCAGCAACTGCCTCATCGAGACAATGAAGACAATATGCTGCTTCCATTGCCCAAAATAGGATGTTTAAGGGTATATCCATAGTATTTTGTCTCTTTTCATTTTATTATTCATCATTTCGCCTAACATTTGTATAACATAACCAATCCACTCCTTATCAGAAAGAGTCTCTTTTAATAAAATATTTTTTGAACAAAATTACTCTTCCATCTCTTCTTTCTCTTCTCTTTGAATCCCGGATAAGATAAGAATTCCCTCTTTTTTCAAAACCCGATTCATACTATCAAAAAGCTCAATTATCTGAGTTTTAGTCAGATTAGCAACGATCAGATTGAAATAATCAACCGGCACCTTATCATCTATGGTTCCTAATCTTAAATCCACCATTTTTTGCACTTTATTTTTAATTAAATTCTCCTTGGCATTACTAATCGCCTCTTCATCAATATCCAGAGCTAGAGTATGCGATGCGCCTAATTTAGCAGAAACTATTGCCAAAATACCACTTCCGGTTCCTAAATCCAGAACCTTATCCACAGGTTTAATATATCTCTCAAATGCTCTTAGACATAACCTGGTAGTAGAGTGCTCTCCGGTTCCAAAAGCCATCTTCGGCTCAAGTTCAATCACAATTTTTTGGGGGAATCTTTGGTTGATCAAGCTGGGCTTAATAACGATCTTATCTGTTACCTCAATTGGCTTAAATGATTTTCTCCACCAAGTTGACCAGTCTTCCTCCTTTATTCTTTTAAATTCAACCCCGATCTCTAATTTATTTTTGTAAAGTTTCTCAAGCGATTTAACATATTTATAAATCTTCTCAACTAAAACCTTAGCCTTTTTCCTTTCTCTAAGATAACCTTTCAATATAACCCTGTCCTTTTTATCTTCCTCTATGATATAACCCCTGCAGCCATTTTCCACCATAAAATTTCCTAAAAGTTCAGACAAAGATTGAGAAAGAGTTAGCTTTATCTGAGTAAAGTATCTATCCATTAAAGATTTCCCCTGTCAGATATTTACCTTCCCTTTCAGCTATTTTAACCGGTAATATCTTATTTTTCAAATCATCCTTTCCATCTATCAAAACACGGATATAATTATCTGTCAACCCGATCAACCTACCTGAGTCTTTATCCCAATTGCTTTCCACCAAAATCTCCAGTTTTTTACCCATAAAATTGTTTAAGTGTTTTTCCCAGATCTCCTTCCCTATCTGATGAAGAAGCTTACTTCTCTTCTGAATCACCTTAGGCTCAATTTTATCCTGCATCTCCGAGGCTAAAGTCCCTTTTCTGTCTGAATAGCTGAATACATGTAGATAGGCTAAGGGTGAGGACAAAATAAATTCACAGGTCTTTTCAAAATCTTCTTCTTTTTCTTCTGGAAAGCCAACCATCACATCTGCACCTAAGGTAATATCTTTTACTCTTTTATAAACAGTTTGAATCAAATTGCTGTATTCCTCCTCCGTATAATTTCTTTTCATCTTCTTGAGCACTTTATTACTCCCGGATTGCAGAGGGATATGCAGGTGCCGGCAGACTCTCTTCTCTTTTTCCAGAAGTTTTATTAACTCCTCATCTAACTCTTGGGGTTCTACAGAACTAAGCCTGATCCTCTCTACATCAGTTTCAACTAAAATTTTCTTTAAAAAACCTGAAAGATTTAATCCCTCCTCACAGTATTTCCCTATATGTACCCCGGTCAGAACCACTTCTTTAAACCCTTGATCCCTTAAACCCTTTATCTCTTGAACCACCTCATTTACATCTCTGGATATTTCCTTACCCCTGGCTTTAGGCACAATGCAATAGGCACAACTTTGATTGCATCCATCCTGAATCTTCACCAGAGCACGTGTATGTTTAAACCTGCTGGTGATTATAGTTTTTTCTTCTCTAATCTTTGGTTTCTGGTTATATAATCTTTCCAGTATAATCTCACCGATTCTTTTCTTCTCCTCATTTCCCAAAACTAAAATGACTCCAGGCAATTTTTTTAGAAAATCTGGCTCGATTTCTGAATAGCAACCCACCACTGCAATCTTAGAGTTAGGGGACCTTCTAAAAGCTCGATAAATCGCCTGCCTGGAGGAATAATCGCTTTGAGCAGTAACTGTGCAGGTATTGATTATATATAAGTCTGCTGGTTCGGAGAAATTTACCCTCTTAAACCCGAGTTTCTCTAAGCTCTCGCCCATCCATTCTGTCTCGTATTGATTAAGCTTACATCCTACTGTAAACAGGGCAACTTTTTTCTGGTTCATAACAACGATAAGTTAAAGCCTGTTGAAATCTAATCTTTTGAGCCAAGTTTGTAAACAAAAAAGAGGAAATTAAGACAATTTATAAAATTGCCTTTGCCTTTCTCCGATTATTACCATCTGGTATCTTCACCCGACGAAGCCGATTTGCCTGGTCAGGAGACAAGGCAAGGATGGAATAAATTACCCCCCTGCTTTATTCCAGTTTTAATAAAGAATTTTACCTTAAAGTCGATAATAGTAAAAGAATAACCTGGAGCATTTATTTGGAACTTTTTATCACTAAATAAAACCTGGAGAACCCATGGTAGGATTAAGAGAACTTTTAGAATCGATGGTTAAAAAGAATGCCTCAGACCTCCATTTGACCGTAGGCAGTCCACCGCAATTAAGGATAGACGGCAAACTCATAAAGACTAATTACGACCTGTTGACTCCAGAAGATACCAAAAAGCTTGCTTATTCTATAATGAGTGAAAAACAAAAACAAAAATTCGAGGAAAAGAGTGAGTTAGACCTTTCTTTCGGGATAGAAAACCTCAGCCGGTTCAGATGTAATGTGTTTATGCAAAGGGGAAACGTGGCAGTGGCTCTACGTATGATCCCGCACCACATACCCAGTTTTGATGAATTGGGGCTACCAAAGGTAATAACGGAATTTGCTAATTTACCTCGGGGCTTAGTCTTGATCACCGGGCCAACCGGTATGGGTAAATCAACCACCTTAGCCGCCTTGATCGACAAAATAAATAAAGAAAGACACTGTCATATAATCACTATTGAAGACCCGATAGAATATCTGCATCGCCATAACTGTGCCCTGATAAATCAAAGGGAAGTATATTCAGATACCACTTCCTTTGCCTCAGCCTTAAAATATGCTTTAAGAGAGGACCCGGATGTTGTCCTGATAGGCGAGATGAGGGATTTAGAAACTATGGAGGCAGCATTAAATATCTCTGAGACCGGACATTTAGCCTTTGCCACTTTACACACCAACTCCTGTGTTGAATCGATGAACCGAATAATCGATGTCTTCCCTACTAATCAACAGGAACAGGTAAGGGTAACCATTTCTTTTGTTTTGCAAGCAGTGGTAACTCAGCAATTGATTCCTAAGATAGGTGGTGGCAGAGCCTTAGCTTTAGAGGTAATGGTCTGCACTCCAGCTATCCGGGCTCTGATCCGGGATGACAAAATCCATCAGATTTATTCGATGATGCAGGCTGGGCAGAAATATGGTATGAAAACTATGAATCAATCTTTAGCCGAGCTTTATCTCACCCATAAGATAACTATTGGAGATGCAATGGGAAGAAGTTCCAACACGCAAGAGCTAAACGAGATCGTATCCAAAAAACAGGAGATCTCTACTTTCGCATGACTTTACTGATATAAAGGAGGATTAAATTGCCTATCTTTGAATACAAAGGGAAAACCTTAGCGGGGACAACCGTCTCTGGAGAGCTTAAAGCCAAAGATCGAAATGAGCTGGAAAAACTTTTGCGTAGCAATAAGATCCTGGTATCTTCGGTGATAAAAAAACCATCCAGCATCAAACTCAGCTTTGGCATGAAAAGAGTAAAAAAAGTACAAATCTCCAGATTCACCCGACAATTCGCCACTATGATCGGGGCAGGACTTCCTATGGTTCAATGCCTGGAGATATTAGCTCAGCAAAGCGAATCAGCCGAATTAAGAAAAGTGATCGGGCAGGTTAAGGAAAGTGTTCAGGCCGGCACAACCCTGGCTGAAGCTCTGTCCAAACATAAGAAAATCTTTGATGATCTCTATGTCAATATGGTGGATGCAGGTGAAATCGGAGGAGCCTTAGATACCATCCTCATAAGGTTAGCTGCCTATCGAGAGAAAGCTGATGCTTTAGTGAGAAAAGTAAAAGGCGCTTTGATCTACCCTTCTGTTATTTTTATCGTGGCCATTGGAGTTACCGCTGCAATGCTTACTTTTATCGTGCCTGTTTTTGCCAAGCTGTTTTCCGGATTAGGAGCTGAACTACCTGGACCAACTAAATTTGTCCTGGGATTAAGTCATTTCCTGAGAAGTAACTTTATAACTGGACTGATATTTTTAGTTTTACTTGCTGTCGGTTTTAGATTTTATATCCGAACTGAACAGGGCCGCTTGTTCCTTGACAAGCTTCTTCTGAAACTACCTTTAATCGGTGAGCTTCTCAGAAAAAGCGCAATCTCCAGATTCACCCGCACCCTTGGAACTCTGATCTCTTCTGGTGTCTCGATACTGGAAGCTCTGGACATCACTGCCAAAACTGCTGGCAACAAGGTTATTCAGAACGCTATTAAAAAATCAGTTATCTCCATCGCTGAAGGGGAGACTATAACCCAGCCTTTAAAAGAAACCGGGGTATTTCCTCCTATGGTAACCCAGATGATCTCCGTGGGTGAGAAAACCGGTGGCTTGGACGATATGCTCAATAAGATAGCTGATTTCTATGAGGAGGAAGTGGATGCAGCTGTTTCTGCTATTACCTCCATAATTGAACCAGTTGTGATCATCTTTATGGGTGTAATAGTTGGTGGCATTCTTATATCTATGTATCTACCTATGTTTGACATTATTGGCAAGATTAGTTAAAAAAACAATCTGTTGGATAATCGATTACCTTCTGCCCCGGATAATGCCGGGGCGTTTTTTAATCATAACTTTTTTAGCTTAAGATGAACCCTAAAAAGAGAATACCAGAGCCGGTAAAAATCTCTCTACCCCTTTTCTTTCGTCTATTAGTTTATATCTTTATTCTTTTAGTAGTAATCTTATATTTTAAAGTTTCTAAGGAACTTTTCCTTCCCTTTATTAGCTATAGCCTGGTAACTATTATTTTTCTTATCCTCCTGGTTCTTAAAGAGCGACTTAAGTCTGAATTATTGTTTAAAAGCATTATCGCCCTTCAATTGATCTTTGAAGTGTTAGTTGAAACTGGAATAATGGCTGCAAGTGGCAGGGCCGAAAGCCCCTTTGCCACACTCTTTCTTTTAACTATAGTCTCTGCCAGCCTGGTTTACAATCTGACCGGTGTATTACTAATAGCTACTTTATCCAGCTTTGGATTTACCTCAACTCTGATCTGGGGAAACCTCTTTGCGGTAAAAAATATTTTCTCGGTTAACTGGATAAAAAATATTTATCTATTAAGTGATTCAGACTTTTATCGCATATTCTTATATATTTGCTCTTTTTATCTAATAGCTTTCTTAAGCGGATATCTAGCGCAACGTCTGAAAACAAAAGGACAGGAGCTTTTTCTGGCATCTTTGGAATTGGACCGTATGAAGATGGACACGCACGATATCCTTCAGCATATGCATAGTGGACTTATAACCATAGACACTTTAGGCCGGATTATTTATTACAATAAAACCGCCGAGGAGATTTTAGGATACAAAGCCAGAGAACTTAAAGGCAGAAATTTTTATGAGGTCTTCCGTAAAAGGATGCCGGAGCTATGCGATAAATTAGAACAAGCGTTAAATTCAGAACAGATCGATTCCCGCAGCGAGCTTTATATCCAGAATCAGCTTGGGCAAAAAATCCCTTTGGGCATAAGTACCTCTATACTTGAGGGGAAAAATTCAAAAAAAAGGGGAGTTATCGCTGTGTTTCAAGACCTGACCGAGGTTAAAAAGATCGAGGAGAGGATGCGGTTTCAAGACAGATTAGCTGCGGTGGGAGAGCTCTCCGCCGGCATCGCTCATGAGATCAGAAACCCTCTGGCCTCCATATCTGGCTCGGTAGAGGTCTTGAAAAGCGAAATGAAGCTGGAAGGAGAAAATCAAAAGCTTCTGGAACTAATCCTCAAAGAAAGCAATCGGTTAAATACGATCCTAAAGGAATTTCTTCAATATGCCAAATTAGAAGAGACTTCCTTAGGAAAGGTCGAATTAAAAAGAGTGGTAGATGAAGTTATTGAGATCGTTAAAAAACATCCCTCCTATCAAGAAAGAATAAGCATACGAAAGAGATTAGATGATTGCCCGATTTACATCTTAGCCGAAGAAAACCAGCTCAAACAGCTCCTTATAAATCTCTTAGTCAATGCCTTAGAAGCTATGGAGGAAAAGGGAAACGAGCTTTTAATAACTACCCGGCAGTTTGATCTGGAAATTTTTTTAAGTTACCAAAAAGAGAGCTCAGCCGAAGATCTTTATATCCCTCTGACTATCGTCGACCAGGGTAAAGGGATGACTGGAGAACAGATGCAAAAAGCTTTTCTTCCCTTTTATTCCAACAAAAAGAGCGGTACTGGCTTAGGCTTGGCTATTGTCCAGAGGATAGTCAACAACCTGAATGGTCGAATAGAGTGCAAAAGCAAATTGGGTCAAGGAACAGCTTTCATTGTTTATTTACATAAATACCATGGAGTTAAAAAACAGGTCAGTCAGGTGACATAGCCACTTAAGTGGAAGCTCAAAACTTATAGTTATTGTAACAGAACTAAATTATTAGAGACGATACCTCGACACTACCTTACACTTTTCTCCTCTCTATATAAAGAGGAATAATAATTTTTATTGCTATTTTTAAAAGATTTAGATATTATAATTAAGATGTTAAATTTACAAGGAGCTTTTATGAGAAAAAGAATCTTTGTATATATCTTCATAATCTTGTTATCAGTTACCAGTTTACTTTTTTCAACCAGTCCTAAGGATCCAAATTCGGATAAAAGAGTGGATTTAATCACTATAGATGGAGCCATTGGTCCGATCACTGCCAGGATCATTGAAGAAGTAATAAATTCAGCAGTAGAAGATAGCGCTGAGGCATTAGTGGTAGAACTAAATACCCCTGGAGGTTTAGATGAATCCACCCGTTTGATAACTAAAAAGATTTTAAACGCTGAGGTGCCAATTATAGTCTATGTGGCTCCATCTGGCTCCAGAGCCGCCTCCGCCGGAGTTTTCATCACCTTAAGCGCTCATATCGCAGCTATGGCTCCCGGAACTAATATCGGGGCGGCTCATCCGGTTAGCATCGGTGGACAGATAGATTCGACTATGAAAGAGAAAGTTACCAATGATGCAGTAGCCTATATCAAAACCATAGCTAATAAAAGAGGCAGAAATCCGGAATGGGCTGAAAAAGCGGTAAGGCAGAGTATTTCAGTAACCGAATATGAGGCTTTGAAGGATAGTGTCATAGATTTAGTGGCTAACAATTTGAGGGAACTGTTAGATCAGATAGATGGAAGAAAAGTAAATCTACCCTCAGGCGAGAAGATTTTAAATACTAAGGGTGCAGGGGTGAGAAGAGTTGAAATTAGCTGGAAGGATAAAATTTTAGAAACCATCTCCAATCCTACTATTGCCTATATCCTTTTCACTCTGGGGATGTGGGGACTTTTCTTTGAGCTTTCTAACCCAGGCTCGATTTTGCCCGGAGTTGTGGGTGGGATCTGTTTAATCTTAGCCTTTTTTGCCTTTCAGACCCTGCCGATTAACTATGCCGGTATACTTCTGATGATTTTAGCAGTGATTTTATTTATCGCCGAAGTAAAGGTAGTTAGCCACGGGCTTTTAACAATAGGAGGTATAATCTCTATGATCTTAGGGTCTTTGATGCTTATAAATTCACCTGAACCTTATATGCGCGTCTCTTTAGTGGTTGTTCTCACCGTGGTAATGGGGACTACTCTGTTTTTGATCTTCGCGGTTGGATTAGGGATAAAAGCGCAGATGAAAAAAGTCACAACCGGTGATAAAGGTATGATCGGGATGACCGGTGTAGCAAGAACAGAGATTAAGCCCGAAGGTTATGTTTTCATTCACGGTGAGATATGGAAGGCAGAATGTGATCCCCTTACGGGTGGGATAGAAAAAGGTGAAAAGGTGAAAGTTATCGGGATAGAAAATTTAATGCTGAAAGTAACCAAAATATGAAGTTTAAACTTTTAAACTTCTAAACTTAAGAGGAGGAGTTATGGCAGGTGCAGGTATTTTAACCCTAATCATCATCGCTCTCTTTATCTTAGCCAATGCTATTAGAATCTTAAGAGAGTATGAAAGAGGGATAATCTTCAGATTGGGGAGATTGATGGGTACCAAAGGACCGGGATTGATCTTACTGATACCCATGGTTGACCGGATGGTTAAGGTCAGCTTGAGGGTAGTGACAATGGATGTGCCACCTCAGGATGTAATCACCCGGGATAACGTTACCGTTAAGGTTAATGCAGTGATCTACTTTCGGGTGATAGATGCCAGCAAAGCCATTGTAGAAGTAGAGGATTTCCTTTATGCCACCTCGATGATCTCCCAGACTACTTTGAGAAGCGTCTTAGGGCAGGTGGAATTAGATGACCTCCTATCTAACCGGGAGAAGATTAATCAACAACTGCAGAAGATAATCGATGACCAGACCGAGCCCTGGGGGATTAAAGTTTCAGTGGTAGAGGTGAAAAATGTTGACCTGCCTCAGGAGATGCAGAGGGCAATTGCACGTCAGGCAGAGGCGGAAAGGGAGAGAAGGGCTAAGATTATTCACGCTGAAGGTGAATACCAGGCCGCGGAGAAATTAGCCCTGGCAGCCGGTATAATCGGCAAAACTCCGGCTGGCATACAGTTGAGATTTCTGCAGACTTTGACTGAGGTTGCAGTCGAGAAAAACTCCACTATCATCTTTCCGGTGCCAATTGACCTTTTCACCCCTTTTATAAAGAAACTTCAGGAGGGGTCAGAGAAGAAAGAGTAATCAGGATTCCATTAAAATAAGATAAAGTCGGGATGAAGCTAGGGCAGGAGTTGAACTCCTGCCCTAGTACGTGAATTCGTCCGCAACAAGTATTTCAGGTAGTCGTCGGGTCCCCTGACCCGACGTAAAAGAAGACGATTTAATTAGTCAGGCCAGTCCCGCTCTTGGCGGGATGGCAAGCACGGGAAACATTAAAAGAGGAGCGGTTATGAAAAAGCTAATTTTTGCTTTTTTGATTTTTCTCTCAGGTTTTAGTTTCTTTTTAACTGATGTTAAGGCAAAGCTTCCAGCTGAAGAGAAGCTTATTCAGAAAATTAAAGAAGTTTTAACTCCAACAACTTCAGCTCCAAAAGGCTATCCAGTAGATTTTCATCCGATCTGCGCTACCCCGGCTTTTGTCTGGCTCCCTGCACATAGAGGAGAATTAAGCCCAGAGGCTCAAAAAGAGCTTTCATTACTTATGCCAGATCGGCCAACATATACTACTACTAAAATAACTTACGATACTCCCGGTGGGTATTTCAGGATACATTATGTTACCTCCACCAGTGATTCGGTTTATAAATCAAGTGTGGACACTTTGCCCGCAGACGGTCATCCGGATTATGTCAATTTTGTTGGAGCGGTTATGGACTCTATGTGGATGAAAGAAGTAGATACCTTAGGCTATTATTCTCCTCCAAATGATAGTTGGTATTCAGATAACGGTGGGAATGCCAAGTACGATGTCTATTTGAAATCGATGGCTTTTGGTTATCTGGGTTATGCCCAACCAGAACGTTATGCTCCTCCAGATTACATCGGAGCTACGAGCTACATAGTTTTGAGGAATGACTACAGCGTTTACGGGGGGAATTACAATAATTATCTCAGGGTTACATCTGCCCACGAGTTCTTTCATGCGATTCAATTCGCTTATGATGTAGATGAATATGAATATGACCCCTCAGACCCTATTACCCCTGTCCGACCTTATTGGATGGAAATTTCCGCTACCTGGATGACGGATGTGGCATATGATAATATAAATTATTATTTGAGCTATTTACGCTTCTTTTATAATTACCCCTGGTTCTCGCTGAAAACCTTTTCTGACACACTTATTAACAATACTCCAGCTGATACAGCCCGCTATTTTCATGCTTATGCTTCTTGCGTCTGGGCTTTTTATTTATCCGAAAAATTTGGAGCGGATGTAATAAAGAATATCTGGATACTATGTACTGACATTCAAGGTGACAATGTCCTTTCAGCCACAGACGATGTCCTCTTAACCAAGGGAAGCTCTTTTGATCAGGCTTTCAGTGAGTTCTCTGTATGGAACTATTTCACTAACTATCGGGCAGATATTACCAACTATTACTCTGAAGGAAATCTGTATCCCTTAGTAAAAGTTGCATCCTCTCAATACCACATAAGTTACCCGGTAAATATGAGCTCTGCACCTTACCCGCCTGAGGTTTTAGGAACCAATTATGTCCGGTTCGATACTCAACCTATCGCTGGTGGTTTAAACATTAATTTCAATGGCGTGGATTCCGCTGATTGGATAACTTCGATAATAGGCTATTCTTCTGCGGATCCGGACACTTTTGCAGAATTTACACTGGATAGTTTAAAAAGCGGTAATTTTAAATTTCACAACTGGAATGACTATGATGATATAATAATGATCCCGGCTGTGATTACAAAAACAACTGGTTCTTTTAATTATAGTTATTCAGCTACTTATGACAGCACCTTAACTGATGTCGAAGAAATACCAGATCTACTGCCCCACTCTTTTACTTTATCTCAGAACTATCCAAATCCTTTTAACCCTTCCACCACCATACCTTTTCAAGTATATGGTTCGCAGTTCATAGTTCATGGTCCCATCCACACCACCTTCAAGATTTATAATATACTTGGGGACTTAGTGAGGACTCTAATGGATGAGAAAAAGATGCCTGGAAATTATCAGGTGGTCTGGGATGGAAGAGATGATAAAGGTGAAAAAGTTAGCTCAGGTATATATTTCTACCGATTAGAAGCAGGAGGTTATTCGGAGACGAAGAGGATGATTTTAGTAAAATGACGAATGACGGATAAAGAAAAATGAAGATGAAAGATGAAAAAAGTGAGAAGTGAGACGCGAGACGATAAAAGAGATAGATTCGTGTGGTCGATGGGTTCACTACTCCAATTCGATATAGGCGAGCTTTAAAATGTAGCGTCTGGGTTTATCCCGGACGTTTTTTTTTATCCATTTGGGCGCTACAGTACAACTACCTGATTTGTTATGAAAGAGAATATCGAAAAGGAATTTCAAAAACTATGCTTGTTCAACAATAGAAAAGGGATAATTGGATTTTCTTCTTTGAAAGAGGTAAAACTTCTTCCAATTCAAAAAGATCATATTAAAACGAAACTCTCTTCTCTCGATTTATCTAAAACTGTAACCGCAATCTCCATCGGAGTTTTTTATACTCCGGATGAGGTCAACTCTATCCCGGATAAATGGATTGCTAAAGGGACAAAAAAGGATACCTGGAATATCTATGCCCGCGCTTGTGGTGAGTTGAACCGAATCCTTAACCGTATAGCAAAAAATATGGCTGAAAAATTTGACGGGATTTCAGAACAAGCTACTTTAGAAGGTTATACCAGTAAAATCAATCAGGTGGAGGAATATTACGATCTTTGTGTTTCCCATCGAGCATTTGCAGAATCAGCCGGATTAGGCTGGAGAGGTAAATCCGGAATAATAGTAACACCTGAAGAGGGACCGGCATTAAGACTCTCAACTATTTTTGTCCCTTATGAGATAAAATCTGTGAAGAGAAATCTTGAAGGTTGCGGCGACTGTCAAGCCTGTCTAGAGGTTTGCCCTTTTCTTAAAAACAAGAAAGATTACAGACAAAATTGTCTTTTGCGTTTGAAAAATATTGGGCTGGAGAATGAAGTTTGTGGGATATGCCTTAGAGTTTGCTGGGAAGAGATTAAAAAGAATTGTTGGAAATAAAGCTTAGTGCTACAGCTTTCATTTAAAATAAGGGTAGAGACGCATAGCAATGCGTCTCTACTTCTTTTTAAACAGAACCCTTTTATCCCCTTCCCTTTGTGTAACCCCCATCTCATCCAGTTTTTCTAAAATCGGAACTGTATATTTGCGGCTTATATTCAGATATTCTCTTATCTGACTGACTGTAGATGGTCCATTTCTGTTAATGAAGTCTTTTATCCTTTTAGTAATCACTTCGAAATCTTCTGTTATATAAAGTATCCCCTCTTTTAATTCTATAAGTTTCCCTTGTTGAAACAGGAAAAGAAGGATTTTCTGATAATCTGGATTCTCCTCTAATAGCTCACCTTTGGTAGGAGGTGAAAATCGGTTTTCTTCAAATCTCTTTAAAATATTTTGAGCTAAAAGGGATTGTTTTTCAGTCAATTGAGGTTGATGTTCTGGCAGAGCTAATAAGTTTTCTTTTTGAATTAACTTGCCAGTAGATAGAAGATAATCTATACCTTCTGAGACTAATTTTTCTTTGTAATTTATTTTAGAAAAAAGATCTGATATCTTCAATCCCTGAGCGAAAGGTTTATCTATATGCTCTTTATTCACTCTTTCTAAAATCTGAGATAAAAGTTTTTCCCACTTTCCTTTAGTTATTACCAGATTCTTTTTAGCCATTATCTCATTTTTGTTTTCCAGAGATATTAAGGTTGACTCGATCTCCTCTGAGCTAAAGATGGAGGCACTGAGAATCTCCATCCTGGGCAGAAAATCTACTTTTTTAAGCTCGGTTAGAATTAACTCTGATATATCTAAATTCTCCCTTCGGGCTAAAAAGTTTATAAGTTCCTTGTCTTTCCTTTTAAGCTTTGAAGGGAATATATCCAGGACTACACCACCCCCAAGGGTTTTTGCTGGTGTGGGTAATCTTAAGATAAAATGATCTCCTATTCTTGCCAGGACTGGCTTTTTTAGTTTAATCCTGGCAAAGCCAGTCTGACCAGGTTTAAGCAGGGGTTCAAATTTTTGAACCCCTGCATCTAATAGGATTACTCTGCCCATAATCTCTTTTGAGCCCAGCATAAAAAGAAGATCAGAGCCATGTTTCAAACTATAGGGAGCATCCGGGATCATATTTACTTTTACATCTAAGAATGAGGTTAGAATGGCTGTTCCTGGATTTATAACCACATCTCCTCTTTTAATCTTTTCTTTTTCTACCCCGATAAGGTTCAAAGCTATCCTTGTTCCTGGACCTGCAATCTCTACCTGTTTTTTGTACTTTTGAAGGTTTTTTATCCTGGTCTTTATCCCCTGAGGAGCAATATCCACCTCCTGTCCAACTTGGAAAGAGCCATCGATCAGAGTGCCGGTAACAACTGTTCCCATTCCGGTCATAGTGAAAACCCTGTCGATATAAAGTCTGGGTTTATTTATATCTTTCCTAACTTTGAGTTTACTTACAAGTTTCTGGATCTGCTCGTTCAGTTCCTCAATCCCGATTTTTTGAGTGGCTGAAGTTTTGACTATGATTGAATTTTCTAAGGGAGTTCCTTTTAGTTTTTGTCTGATATCTTCCTCTACTAAATTAAGCCAGTCTTCTTTTACTAAATCTATTTTGTTAATAACTACAATCCCTTCTTTGACTCCTAAGAGTTCTAAAATCTCTAAATGTTCCTGCGTCTGTGGCATCCAGCCATCATCCACCGCTATAATCAAGAGTGCGGCATCAATACCACCAACTCCTGCAATCATATTCTTGACAAATCTTTCATGTCCGGGCACGTCAACTATCCCCACTTCAGTTCCATCCGGCAAGGGTAGCCAGGCAAACCCTAAATCGATGGTCATCCCTCTTAATTTCTCCTCCGGCAGTCTATCCGGATCGATTCCAGTCAGTGCCAGAATCAAAGAGGATTTGCCATGATCAACATGACCTGCAGTTCCGATTACAAACATAAGCCATTTCTGATTCTGTCATTCTGAGGGAGTCCCACCAAAGGCGGGACGACTGAAGAATCTGCTCAATTAGACTTAAGTAGATTCTTCGCCCTGCGGGCTCAGAATGACATTTTTTATTCCTTTAATAACCATCTCATCCTGTTCTGGAAAGATGGTCCTTAAGTCCAGAACAAATCTATTTTTTTCAATTCGCCCGATTATCGGGTAATCTAAACTGCGAAATTTCTCAGCTAAACATTCAGGAGGAGTTTGTGACTCTATGGATAATACGATTGTTGGAAGAGTCTCACCCGGCAGGGAGCCGCCTCCTACTGCGCTTTTGCTCTCCCTTAAGGAAATAGAGATACCAAACTCTTTTAATCTTCTTGAAATCTCTTCTCCTCTTTTTCTGAGGCCATCCAGAGGAGTCGAAATAAACCTCCAGATAGGAATCCTCTCCTCTTCTTTTTTAAGATAACTAAGAATGACCTGTTCAAGACCAGCAATAACCATCTTATCAACTCGCAGAGCACGATAAAGAGGATGTTTTCGCAAAAGATCTATATATTTATTCTTGCCAACAATTACCCCAGATTGGGGTCCACCTAAAAGCTTATCACCTGAAAAACAAACCAAATCTGCTCCGGCGGATACCTCTTCTGAAACTCTAGGCTCATGCCCCAGCCCAAAATTATCAGTGAAAATAACTGCTCCACTTCCTAAATCCTCAACTGTTATCAAACGATATTTTTTGCTCAGAGGAATTAACTTTTCAATGGAAACCTCTTCCACAAACCCGGACATCCAGAAATTGCTTTTATGGACCTTTAAGAGAATCTTGGTGTTTTTATTTATGGCTCTCTGATAATCTGAAATGGAGGTTTGATTAGTTGTTCCAACCTCTTTCATTATTGCTCCGCTTTCATTCAAAATATCCGGAATTCTAAAACCTCCGCCTATCTGAACCAGCTCACCCCTGGAGATGATAACCTCTTTTCCTTTGGCTAAACCTGAAAGGATAAGCAGAACCGCACCGGCATTGTTATTTACCACCAGAGCGCCTTCTGCTCCTGAAAGCTCTATCAACAGTTTTTCCAAAAAGATGGTTCTGTCACTTCTTTTTCCTTTTACGAGATCATATTCTAAAGAAGAATAATTCTTACTTACTTCAGCCATATGTTTTAATACGTTTTCATCAATGGGCGCACGCCCAAGGTTGGTGTGGATTATTACCCCAGTTCCGTTTATCACCGGTCTCAAAGAAGCAGAAACTAAATTCTCAAGCTCTTCTGAAATTTTCGTGATTATCTCTTCTTTAGAAATACTCAATCCTTTTCTCTTTACCTGTTTTCTCAATTCATCCACTATTTTTCTGCTGATTTGAGTTACAAAAGGACGGGAGAGAAAAGAGATGTACTTTTGCAGTTTCTCAGATTGCAAAATCTCCTCAATGCTGGGAATCTGTCTGAGCTTTTTACTATTTACCACTCTACTTTTATCTTGCATTTTCTATCTTTGATAATTTCACCCACGATGGAAGAATAAGTTACCCCTCGATTTCTCAATGAGCTCAAAAGCTTAGAGGCTTTATTCTCTGAAACGGCGATCAACAAACCTCCGGAAGTCTGTGCATCGCACAGAACAAGTTTTGCCTCTTCACAGATATCTTTTCCCCAGAGAACTTTGTCTTCCATAAAATTTCGATTAGAGAGAGTCCCTCCAGGAATAATATTTTGTTCAACCAGCTTCCAGGCATACTCAAGGACGGGTATTTTGGATAAATAAACTTTTGCCCCGGTTTTAGAAGCAGTTGTCATCTCGCCAAGATGACCTAAAAAACCGTAGCCGGTTATATCAGTGCAGGATTTTACTCTGAATTCAAGCATAACCTCAGAAGCGGTTTTATTCAGTTGGCTCATTACCTTCACAGCTTCTTTTTCCACTTTTGGTGGAGCAATGCCTTTTTTAATAGCGGTGGTAATAATCCCGATTCCTAAGGGTTTAGTCAGGATGAGCATATCACCAGGTTTTGCTCCGGCATTGGTAACAATTTTATCTGGATGAATTATCCCATTTACCGAAAGCCCGTACATAGGCTCCTTAGTTTTTAGAGTATGCCCTCCGATAATAGGTATCCCAGCTTCTTTAGCTTTATCTGCCCCTCCTTTTAAAATCTCTTCTAAATAAGTTAAAGGCATAAGGTCTTTTGGATACCCCACGATATTTAATGCTGAGATTGGTTTTGCACCCATAGCATATATGTCGCTCAAGGCATTGGCTGCGGATATAGAGCCATAATCATAAGGGTCATCTACTACTGGAGGGAAAAAGTCCACGGTCTGCACCAGAGCTAAATCTTTACTCAGTTTATACACTCCAGCATCATCCACGCTGTTATAACCAACCAGCACTCTATTGTTTTTTATCTTTGGCAAGTGACGCAGAACCTGCATCAAGTCCTGAGGACTGCATTTTGCCGCTCAGCCAGAACTTGAGGCAAGTGTTGTCAGCCTGATTTTTGTTTTAGTCTCCATAGAGTTTACATTGAGTCTCTGAAAAAATTGAAATCAATTGTCGGGCAGGGGTGCCCGACCTACGGTATATCGTCTTCTCTTGCCCTCGTAGGCAGTCCGCCAAAGGCGGACCAGCCCTGCAAAACAAAATTCTTAGAGTCCTCATACTAAAATTAACGGAAGGGGTGGGAATCGAACCCACCAACCCGATTTTTGATCAGGGACGACGGATTTGAAGTCCGCGAGGACCACCAGATCCCATCCTCTTCCGTCTTGAATCAATATAAAATCTAAAAACTGGATTTGCAAGAAATTTATAATTATGTCTATTTTAATTATTGTTTGCTAGGTTTTCTGAACTGGCAAGTTTTTCGTCGGGTTAGGGAACCCGACGGTTAGGTGAAGAAGAAGCGCGTATACTACCAAAATGCACATTTCCAGTTGCATAGATAATTTTATGTCTATTACTTTGTCTTTTTTGTTCAACGAAAAGATCGAACTCTTCACACTTTTTATTTGTTTTACTAAAAATTATAAAGTAACAGAATACATCTTCTGGTAATTGTTCAGCATCTAATTTCTCAAATAATCTTTCAATTTTTCTATAATCTTTCATAATTGAACCATTAAATGTTTTAGAAGTGATGCCTGTTTTGTCTCTGATAAATTTAAGTTCAAAGATGATTGCTTTTCCATTGGCTATAAATCCCTTGCTAGGAAGCTGTAATTTCTTATCATCTCTTTTTAATATACTTAAGTATTCAGGCTCGAGTATTGTTATATCAGGTCTTATGGTAAATTTACCATTTTTATCACACCATGATACCTCAGTATGGATAGACTTTGCATATATTTGTTGATCTTTTGTTACTACTCGTTGGGATAATTCGGGAATTTGCATCAGCTTATTATAAATCAAACATTTCAAATCGTCTTCCGTTAGGATCAACCCTTGCGATTCCTGATATTCTCTTTCAATTTCAGCAATTTTATTTTCAATAATAGTTTTAACTTCAAAATTTATGGGCATAATATTGTATGCTCCTAGTCATTCTTGTTTAATGTAATAATAACTGGCTGTTATAAACCCAACACTACGTTTCTTGATCAATTATATAATGGGTTTTCCTTGCATATCTCTCCTCGCTCATTTTATTTTCTGCAATTCATTAAATTCTGTGTTTAACTGTTGAGTTAATCCCACCATGTTAACAGTTTAAAGACTAAAACTAAGAATACTATGATCAATATTATAGCTATTCCAAACCACAGATAAGCTAGCTTTAAATTGATATCTGCTTCCTTCTGGAAAGTCTTACTAAGATTTCCTATTTCTTTCTGGATATTTTCTTGCTGCTTTTGGAATTGTTTTTCCGCAAATATTTCTAGGGCTTCCTCTGCAATCTTATCCATAGCCACAGGTACTCTTCTTCCATCTCCCGCTTTGCCTGTCAGTTTTTCTAACTCATCTAAGCATGTCGTACATACCTTTACAATTGTACAATTCTTCTTAAACGTCCAGCAATCAGCGTTAGGTACCTGCATACAACGCATACACCAATAATAAAGGTTCGAAAGGTCTAACACCTTATTGCATTTAAAGCACTCCGTTGTCTCCATTATATGCCTCCTTTAATGGATTCAGTAAATCCTATCCTATTACATATCTATCACCTCATTATATTTCAATCTCCTCATGGTCATGCTGGATTTGAGCTTGACTCTACCATTCTTTACCGGGGTGGTGTAAAACTCCGTCCCTGCACGTTCTTTTTAGTATGACTAAGTCCACACCCTATGATTTTTTCCTGGAACTCTTGAACTATTTTTAAATAGACCTTCCTGCCAGCTTCATCGGGTCTTCGACTGCAAAAATCTCCTTAATCATAAATGCCTCCCCGTATCTTTTCCCGATAAATGTGCCGTAATGAGCCGCCTTGATTCTCATAAAGTCGAAAACATCAATTCCCGGAACAAAGACATCTTTGCGTTTTTTCATGTCCTTGAACTGCGAATGATAGCACTTCACTGTTTCAATCTTTCTTTCTAACTGCTCCGTTATATCCACAACGAAAGATTGAGCCATCGCCTCTCTAAAAGAAGTCGAATAGATTATCTTATAAGGTCGGTGAGGTTCTCCCGGGACTTTTAGTTTGGCTAAGCCTGAAAGGTAACAGGCATCATATCCCAGCTTAGAACAGTTAGCATGATCAGGATGTCTCTGTTCCCAGTAGGGCAATATAACCAGATGAGGCTTATATTTTCTTATCAGTTTTACTAATTTCAGTTTATTTTCCCAGGTTGGCTCAACCTTGGAATCAGGAATTTTGAGATTTTCTCTGACTTTTAATCCCATCAATTTAGCCGCACATTTAGCTTCAATCCCTCTCAGTCTGGCAGAGCCTCTGGTCCCCATCTCCCCTTGAGTCAAGTCAACAATTCCGACATTATACCCCAAATCGACTAATTTAATAAGAGTCCCTCCACAGGTGATCTCCGCATCATCCCGATGAGCGAAAATCGCTAATACATCTAACCTCAATCCAACCTCCTTTTCAAAAGTAGATAGTAAACTGTAGACAGCATACAGGAAAAATCTTTTCCCCTGTCTACTGTCTACTACCTACTGTTTACTATTTTTTCATAGTATTTCTCATACCTCGGTACAATCAACTTTGAATCGAATTTCTCCACAGCTCTTTTTCTGCAGTTTTCTCTAAATTTATTTAATCTATTTTCATCTGAAAGTAATACAATCCCTTTTTCAGCCATAAACTTCACATTACCTAAAGGTCCTAAAAAGCCATTCTCTCCATCTAAAACCACCTCTGGCAAACCTCCACTCTTTGTCCCGATCACTGGAACACCACAGCTCATCGCTTCTAAAGCCACAAGACCAAAGCTCTCCTGATCGCTGGGCAGAAGGAAAAGGTCGGCTACCGGTAAGAGATTTTCCACATAATCCTGCCCACCTAAGGAGATAACTCGATCTTCGATTTTAAGCTCTTTTGAAAGTGAGAGGGCTCTACTCAAATCTGGACCATCTCCGATCAAAACTAACTTTGAAGGAATCTCTTTATTAATCAAATAAAATATTTTTGTAATATCTTCAACTCTTTTCACTGGACGGAAATTTGAAATATGCATCAGGATTTTTTCCTCATCTTTAGCAAAGTGTCTTCTCCGGGCATTATCTTCTCTATGTGCGAACCTTTCAGTGTCCACAAAGTTTGGAATCATCTCTATATCATTTTTTAACCCGAATTCATCCCTGGTCCTTTTTTTCAAAAACTCAGAAACCGCAGTGATCCCATCACTCTCTTCAATGCTAAACTTGGTGATACCGCAGAAAGATTTATCCGTGCCCACTAGGGTTATATCCGTGCCATGCAGTGTAGTTATTACTTTTGGGCTATGCTCTTTTAGAATGCTTTTGGCTAAAAAAGCCGCTGTAGCGTGAGGTATAGCATAATGCACATGCAACAAATCTAAAGACCAGAGATTAGCAATTTCTGCCATTTTACAGGCTAAACTCAAGGTATAGGGAGGGAATTTGAAAAGAGGGTAGTTGGTAACCTCTACCTGATGATAGTAAAGATTTTCAATGAATTTCTGCAATCTGAAAGGAGGGGAATAGGTGATGAAATGCACCTGATGTCCTCTTTTAGCCAGTTCAATCCCTAACTCTGTGGCAACTACACCACTTCCTCCTGGAACAGGATAACAGGTAACGCCGATTCGCATAAATTATCCAACCTCTAAAAGTTGATGGTCAATTTTCTCTATGTCAACTTTGTCATATAGAAAATCTACGAATTCAAATCCATATTTTATCAAGAAAGGTAGAAGGTTTAGAACCCTCTCCTGAAGCTTATTCTCTGGTAGAAGATTATTCTTAGCTTTATAAACCTGCTCTTTTAAGAGCTGGTTTTTCTGTCGGTGTGCTTGAAAAAGTTTTTCTCCTAATCTTTTTAACTCATAATCTATCTTTCCTCGTGTATTTTCGAGATTGGGCTTCAAAGTTGGATCGGTGGAGATGAGCTCATTTTCTAACTCGTTCAGACTTTCTCTAATCTGTTTTCTTTTCTCTTCCAGTATTTTATCCAGGGGGTTCGGGAATTTTTCTTTTAAGATAGAGTTTATCAGCATTTCAGTATCTTGAAATAAATTGATAAAATCAAGAGAATGTTTTTGAAAAACCTGTTTGACTTTATCCTCTATCAAACTCAAACTGGCTCGAGGATAGACCACAGGCATCGGAATATCGTAAAATTCAAAAACAGATTTCAGTTGAGCATAATAGCTGATCTCCCCTGGACCACCGATATAGACTGCGGTGGGGAAAAGATAACTCCTCATCAAAGGTAATAGAAGGACATTCGGGCTTAATCTACTGGGTTCATTCTCAATTATTTGATTAAGTTCTTCTCTGGTTATTTTTTTGTCATATCCTTCTGCCAGTATCAAGTCATCACTCCATTTCAAGGAAGATCTTCTTCCCTCTACCTCCAGGAAAAGGTTAATTATCTCTTCAGGTTTAATCACCTGCTGATGATACCCTGAAGATTCAAGGCTTTCTCCAGTTTCCTTTACCAGCTTTATAGATTTTCCGGGATTTTCTATCTCTTTTGAGAAAATTTCTTGAGATAACTCTTTAAGTTTACTATCTCCGGGATCAACTATAACCAGGCCATATTTACCCAAAAGAGTTGCGATCCATTTAGCAAAAGAATTTGAGATGGTCTCACCTTTAACATAACATTCCTCAAGTTTCCGGATAACTTTGTCCTTAAACTCAGTAGGATGGATTGAGGCTCTTAATAACTTTATATAAGAGTTGACCTCTTCTTCCAAGATAACCTGATACATCGGAGTTCCTGAGGGAATTTGTGCAGGAGAATACCTGATCTCTTTAATCTGATTTTCTTTATCTATAATATAAATTGACCGTACCTCATTAAAATCATGATCTTCAGAATCTAACCAGAAAAGAGGCACAAAAGGTTTAGAGAACCTGAAAGACAAGGCTTTAGCTAATTTAAGAGTAGTGATTGCCTTATAGATAGTATATAAAGGACCACCAAAAAGTCCCACCTGCTGACCGGTAAATACTACCAGCGAATCAGATTTCTGGAGAAGCTCAATATTTTTAAAAACTTCACTTCCCGAACCTAACCTCTGGTTCTGTTCTTTGAGAATAGAAGATAGATATTCTCTCTGATATTTTTTATCTTTTATTGATTTAAAAACCCTTAGATAATTTTTATCTTTACGAAAATCACCCGCATAGAATTTCTCTACCTTTTGAAAATCGTAGAGGAAATTAGAGAAGAGCCTGGAAGTTCCAGGTATTTTTCTGAAATCTACCTGCATATCTTCAATCCACAAACTGACTTTCCATCCCGCTTCTCTCGAAGAGCATCACTATTGATCTCCCTCTGGACCTGGATTTATGCCATTGTCCTTTTTTAACTAAAAAACCCTCACCTTTCTTTAAAACCAGTTTTTCCTTATCCAATTCCAGTTCTATTTTACCATCTAAGACATAAAAGAACTCGTCATAGGGATGGTTGTGCTTTTTATACTCACCTTTGATTACTGAGATCAGAATATTGGCATCTCCCACCCGGCTTATTGGCACTGGCTTAAAAGGGTCCTTCACCTTTTTACCTTCTTTTAGAAGGTTTACTTTTAGCATCTTAACTCCTTTTTTAGATATATTTATGTTTGTCTTTGAATTCACATATCTTTAAAAGAACACAATCACCGCAATGAGGAATTCTTGCGCTACATATTTTTCTACCATGTTCTATCAGATTTAGATGAAAAGGATAAACTAGATTCGGAGGAATTATTTTCTGCAAAATCTGGTGTGCTTTTTTCGAATCGCTTTTTACAGAGAGCAAGCCAAGCCTTTTGCTCACCCTCAAGATGTGAATATCAACTGGTAAAACCGGCCGGCCTAAGGAGAAGAGCATTACACAGGCAATAGTCTTGTCTCCAACCCCTACAAACTGGCTTAGATATCCCCTTATTTTCTCGGTGTCCCATTTCTTCAGAAAAGAAAGACTCAAACTTCCTCTTTCTTTATAAATTTGCTCTAATATCTTTTTAATCCTCACTGCTTTGATCTTCTCCAGCCCTCCTATCTTTATACTCCGGACAACTTTATTTAGAGGTGCTTTTCTTAATTCTTCCCAGCTTTTGAAACTACTCTTTAAATTTCTAAAAGCCCTGTGGCTATTATGATCCGAAGTATTTTGAGAAAGAATGGTTGAAATTAGTTCTGACAAAGGGTCAAAGGAGGGCTTCAAAACCTTTTTGCCATATTCTTTCTCTAATGAATTTGCTAATATTTTTATACGGTTCAAGTTTTTCATTATTATTAGCTTAAGACACAATCAATTGATGATGTTTTGTAAAATAGGTGCTCTGAGATAATCTGGTAGTAATTACTGCGGCTATGCTTACTGCACAGATAAGCATATAGACCACTATTATCTGAAGCTTTACCGCTTCAAGCGGGCTGGCGCCTGCTAAGATCATCCCGGTCATCGCTCCGGGTAGCTGAACCAAGCCTACAACCTTCATTAAGTTCAAGTTGGTATCATCGCCGCCTTGACTGTGGCTTTAAACGAACCCTCTACTGCCTGAGTGGAGGTTACACCTAAAGATAGGGCTTGTTCTATTTGATCTTTTTTATTTTTCATCTCCGAATGCATCCTTTCTAAAGCTAAAGCTGAGGCATTCATTGAATTTCCGATAGTCATTCCAGCCAAGGGGATCACATACTTGGGATCAGCAGTGATAATACCTAAGAGTAGCAGTAATCCTAAGGTGAAGAAGGTTCCGATTCCGATAGAAAAAGTAGAGATGCCAAACCCTTTCAAGCTTCCTCTGGATCTTGACCCGGCAGTCTGCCCTCCTATTATGACCATAATCAAGATGACCAATAAGATCAACCAGAGCTTATTCAAATTAAAGACCAGTTCTAAGGCATATCCGATGGCTATGAGCTGGACAAAAGATCGAATGGTGCCGATAAGGAGATCTTTCTCTAAATTGATTTTTTTATAATAAGATATTCCTATGGCGACACCTACCAGAATTAAGGCTAAAAATAGTTCGCCGATATTCCCTATCAATTTTCCTCCTTTACAAGTTCCCCTTTTATAAATTTCTGAGTTAACAAATTTTCTGGATTTTTTAAAACTACCTCCGCTTCTCCTTCCTCTATTTTCTCTCCATTTATTAAAATAGCACATTGATGTCCTAATCTTAGAGCCTGGCTCAAATTGTGAGTGACAAAGATTACAGTCAGTTTCAATTTCTGGTTTAAATCTTTAATCAGCTTTTCAATCTGAAGAGTAGCAGTCGGATCTAAGGCTGAGGTTGGCTCATCTAAAAGTAAGACTTCAGGGTTGTGGATCAAAGTTCGAGCTAAGGAGACTCTCTGTCTTTCCCCGATGGACAACTCGGCTGAGTCCCTTTTAAGAAAATTTGACTCCAGGCCAACTAATTCAAGGCATTTCTCTAATTCCACAGTTTTACTTTCATTTTTAATCTT
This sequence comes from uncultured Ignavibacteria bacterium, assembly GCA_964570765.1. Classification (GTDB taxonomy): domain Bacteria; phylum Zixibacteria; class MSB-5A5; order MSB-5A5; family RBG-16-43-9; genus CAZMZF01. The sequence continues at coordinate 1,157 of CAZMZF010000001.1, read as the reverse complement.
CAGCCCGAATAAAAGATTATCCTTGACATCCCCTTCAAACATAACCGGCACTTGAAACACCAAACTAACCCTTTGACGTAAATTAAGAACCTCAAGCTCTTTTATATCTATGCCGTCTAAAAGAATAGAGCCAGATGAAACCTCCTCCAGCCGATTTATTAGGCGGAGCAGGGTGCTTTTCCCGCTCCCTGAAGGTCCAAGAATAGTACAGATCTCCTCTGGTTCAATAGACAGGTCTATCCCTTTTAATACTTCCATAACTTTGAGTGTATTGTCACTTTTTACTACCCTTTTTCTGGTAACCTTTTTAAGTTCCAATTTTAACATAAGTGAGAAGTTTAATTTTTTGGATTATATCATAAAAAAGAGGTTTTGTCAATTTTTTTCATTTAATGGGTAGGGGCAATTCATGAATTACCTCTCCCCCAGCCTTTTTCCCCTCTTCTTTTTTCCGAGAAAAAAAGACAACATCTAGCGCCCTCTGTGGGAGTTGACTCATAACCACCATAGAAAAGGAGAAGGTTAGGTAGAGGTTATAATAAAACTATAGCGTAGGACTTTATGCCTGGACTTTGATCTTTTATAGAAAAAACGTCCGGGGATAAACCCGGACGTTACGAAATTGAAAAAAGATATCTGCTACAAAAATCAAGGATAATATTAAGTTCTTTACCCAGCTAACTTTTTCTTATCCTCAGGATTTTCTTCTTCCTTTTTAACCTCATTCTCAAGGTCTCGCATACCCTTTTTGAATTCGCTTACGCTTTTCCCCAGACCCTTGGCGATCTCCGGTATCTTTTTCGCACCAAAGAGAAGCAAAAGGACCAAAAGAATTAATAAAAGTTCTTGAGCTCCGATTCCTCCAAGCATTTTTTCCTCCATAACATTTATTCAATTCGACTCTTAGGATAATTAAGCCAGAGTTAATATTTTTTCTATCTATTATTATACGCTAAAACTTTCCAAAATTCAAATAAAATATTCAATCCGAGTTCGATAAATCGAAAAACTAAATTTTACTCCTCTCCTTTTTATGGAGAGGTTTGAAAGAGAGTCTATCGCAACAAAACCATCTTTCTGGTAGTGGTATACTCTTTAGTTCTCAACTGATAGAAATATATCCCGCTTCCTACTTCTTTGCCGGAGTTATCCTTACC